>CAZZIG010000111.1:0-7077 GCA_964653975.1 uncultured Acidimicrobiaceae bacterium | reverse complement strand
GGGGTTGATGACCTCGAATTGAACACCGGTAGCGAGCAGGACACTGACGACACGGGAGTTGGCGGGTCGTCTCTGCTCGGACGTGCAGCTTGGGCATGTGAAGCAGTAGTCACCTTCCCTACCACCCGGCCGCAGCTCGAGGGCCACGTCGCGAGGCGTGAGGTGAATGTCTCCACAACGATTGCACGTCGTCTTGATGGTGGTCATCTCTTGGTCTCCGGTCTCCGCATTCGGTATTGAGGTGATCGGCAGTTCTCGTTTGGAACTGAAGGACGACCTGTAGGTCTTTCGACCCCTATCGATACTTGGCGAGAAGGGCGCGGCCGATCTCCTCGACGCGAGCAGACACTTCGGGGCCCTCGACGAGGCGGGCATCGGTGCCGAGACGTAACAGGAGACGCGCCGGGACTTCTGCGTCCGGGGAATGGAACCTGATCCTCGTCTTTTTGGTCGACTCGCTCAACACTTCGACCGGGTAGTACTCGAAGACCCATCTGGCTGCTGGCTGGAGATCGACCACACAGGTCACGTCGTCTTTCGACGGTGAGTAGCCGACGCCGGGCTCGGGCACCGACTCGGGCCTCTCGAAGGTCTCGTCGTGCACCTCGAGTTCCTTGATCCGGTCGATGCGGAAGGTTCGCTGACCGTCGACGAGGCGGCAGTGGCCGAGCACGTACCAGCGGCCGAGGGTGGCGAAGACCGACCATGGCTCGATCTCGCGCTCGGTGGTCTCCTCCTTGCCGACAGAGCGGTAGACGATCTCGACCACCTTGCTGTCGGCGGCAGCATCGCGGAGCACACCCACATGATGTGACTGGTCGAGGACATCGACCACCAGCGACGTGTCGGCGTCGGGCATGACCACCTTGCTCAGCTTGGCCACCGCCGACTCCAGGGCGGGGCTCGCCTCTCCGGTGCCGATCACCGTCATACCGGCGGCGAGTAGCCCCAACGCCTCGCTCGGGGTGAGACGGGGGGCCTTGGCGAAGAAGTCGGCAGCGTCGATGATCACCTCGTCCTCGTCGATGTAGGCCTCCATGAGGTCTCCCGGCCCGTAGCCGGGGAGCCCGCAGACGAAGATCGTGTTGAGGTCTCTGGTGAGCTGATCTTCGGTGTAACCGAACCGCTCCATGATCTCGCTGACGTCGGCCGACTGCTGGTCGAGGACGTAGGGGATCAGCGCCAGAATCCGGGACAGACGCGAGACGGTGCGGGCGCTGGTCATGCCAACTGTCCCAAGGCTTCGCTGACGCGGGTGGCGATGGCCTCCCTCATCTCGGCCGGCTCGAGGACCTCTGCGGAGTCGCCAAAGCTGAGCACCCAGCCGACGAAGGCGTCCCGGTTGGCCACCGGGACGGTGACGGTCAGCTCGTCGTTGGGCTCTGCCAGCCCGAGACTGCGAGCGGCCCACCAGGCCACCTCTGCGTCAAACCTGACCTCGGTGTCCACGACCGGGTCGGTCCCAGCCTCCCAGGGCTGGGAGTCGACCACCGATCTGATGTCGAAACCCTTGGGCTTGACGAAAGTGTCCGACTCGGTCCCGACCCTCAGATCCTCGATGCGGTCGACGCGGTACATCCTCTCGCCGTCCGCGGTGTTTCCCACCAGGTACCAATGGCCGCGACGGTGCGCTATCCCGTAGGGCTCCACCTTGCGGGGCTGGCCTCTGTAGCTGAACTCGGTCTTGCGTCTTTCGCTGATCGCCCCGAACAACTCCCCGAGCACCTCGACACCTTCCCCCAGGTCGGCGCCCAACGGCTCCAGACCGTCACCGCGTTCCATGCCTCCCAACTTGATGATCGCCCCGACCCCGGCCTCGGCCCCACCGAGACGGACGAGTCGACCTGCCACCGTCAGGGCGAGACGCTCCTTCTCGTCGAGTTGCGGGTCGGGGATGGCGTACTCCTCGGGATCCACGGTGTAACCCTCGTCGATCTCCCACACGTCGAGAGCCTCCAGCTTGAGTGGGACACCGAGACGTCGCAACACCTGCTTGTCCCGTTCGAACATGCGATGGAAGGCCTCGTCGCTCTGGTCGGCGTACCCGTGGACGGTGTTGCGGATGTCGTTGGAGGTCACCGGTGTCGGCGACTCCAGGAGATAGATGAGGAGATTGAGCACCCGCTCAACGACGTTCTGCATATTCAATGGCCGGCCGACTTCGGCCGGTTGCCTCCTGGACCTTGAGCTAGTCGCGTTTCAGGGGATCAACGTAGATCAATCGCGTGGCGATGGTGTCCAAGTCGGCCGGCAATCATGGCGGTCGGCCGGCCATCTACAGACTCGCTATGAGCTTGTCTACTCGTTCGTCTTCGGACTTGAAGGGGTCTTTGCACATCACGGTGCGTTGTGCCTGGTCGTTGAGCTTGAGATGGACCCAGTCGACGGTGAAGTCGCGCTTGCGGGCCTTGGCCGCCTTGATGAAGGCACCGCGCAAACGGGCTCTGGTGGTCTGTGGTGGCCGGACGACGGCCTCGGCCACCTTCTCGTCGGTGACGATACGGTCGGTCATGCCCGCGTTCTCCATCATGTAGTAAAGGCCCCTGCTGCGGTCGACGTCGTGATAGGCGAGGTCCATCATCGACATCCTCGGGTCGGACAATGGGATGCCCCGCTTCTCGGAGTAGCGATCGAGGAGCCTGTACTTCATCACCCAATCGACCTCCCGGTCGAGGGTCATCGGGTCTTTCTCCAGACCGGTGAGGAGATGCTCCCATCGATCGACGGCTGCCTGGACCTGAGGGGGGAACCCGGGGCTGCGGGCGAAGCGCATAGCCCGGTCGAGGTACTCCCACTGGATGTCGAGGGCGCTCAACTCCCGGCCGTTGGCCAGCTTCAGCTTGCGGGTGCAGGAAGTGTCGTGGCTGACTTCCCTGATGGCGCGGATCGGGTTCTCCAAGGTGAGGTCACGAAAAACGACGTCCCGCTCGATCATCTGGAGCAGGGCGACCATCGTCCCCACCTTCACATAGGTGGCGTATTCGCTCATGTTGGAATCGCCTGCGATGACATGGAGCCTCCGGTACCGCTCGGCGTCGGCGTGGGGCTCGTCGCGGGTGTTGATGATGGGACGCGACCGTGTCGTCGCCGACGAAACCCCCTCCCAGATGTGATCGGCACGCTGGGCGACGGTGTATCCGGTCCCCCGTGGAGTCTGGGTGAGCTTGCCGGCGCCGACGAAGATCTGACGGGTCACCAGGAACGGGATGAGCACGTCGACGGTGCGGTGGAAGTCTTTGTGTCGGCTGACGAGATAGTTCTCATGGCAGCCGTACGAGTTGCCGGCGCTGTCGGTGTTGTTCTTGAAGACGTAGATCTCGCCCCGGATCCCTTCCTCCTCGAGACGCTCCTCTGCACCCGTGACGAGACCTTCGAGGATCCGCTCCCCCGCCTTGTCGTGGGCCACGACGTCTTCGATGGAGTCGCATTCGGGGGTGGCGTACTCGGGGTGGGAGCCGACGTCGAGATAGAGACGGGCCCCGTTCTCGAGAAAGACATTGGACGACCGGCCCCAGGACACGACCCGACGGAAGAGGTAGCGGGCCACCTCGTCGGGGCTCAGCCGGCGCTGTCCGCGCAGGGTGCACGTGACACCGTATTCGTTTTCGAGCCCGAAGATCCTACGCTCCATGGGCTCAGGCTAAACCCGATCCGGCTACTCGGTGGTGAGTTGTGAGGGATCGAGTCTGCGGAAGGCCCGTCTCCCGTTGCTTCCGTCGAGGACGGCCACCTCCCAACCCTCGGATTCCCGGCCTTCGGCCTGGTTGAAAGCCTCCATGCCGACGGCGAACGCCTGCTGGAGCGTCATGTCGTCGGCCCACAGATCGGCCAACGCTTCTGCCAGCTGCTCGGCCTTGCCGCCTATCGCCACGAACTTGCGCTCGTCGTAGAGCGTTCCGTCGTATGTGATCCGAAACAGCCGGTGCTCGCGGCCGTCCTCGGAGATCTCGGCGAGCAGGATCTCGACCTCATACGGCTTCGGGTCGCGGATGAAGATGACACCGAGAGTCTGGGAGAAGGCAGTGGCCAGACCCATGGCGGTGACGTCCTCACGGGAATACAGGTAGCCCATCAGGTCGGCCTGGCGGATCCCTGCCTTGCGCAGTGTCTCGAACTCGTTGTAGCGACCGACTCCGGCGAAGGCGATGCGGTCGTAGACCTCGGAGATCTTGTGGAGCGCGGTGGAGGGGTTCTCGGCCAGGATGAGGACACCGTCGGCGTAGTCGACCGCAACGATGGATCGCCCCCGGGCGATTCCCTTGCGGGCGAACTCGGCCTTGTCCCGGACGAGTTGTTCTGGTGCGACGTAGAAGGGGATGCTCACGAGAGCTCCTCCGCCGCCAACTCGTGTCTTGCTTCCGTCATCGGACGTTCTCCACGGCGCTCTCGGCGAGGGGGAAGACGATCTCGTCGGGAACTTCCACCACACCGTCCGCCTCGATCCGGACCACATTCGGCAAGATGCCACGGAGGAGATCCGGCGCACCGGTCCCGGTGTCTTCGGACGACGCGGCAACCAAAGCGTTCACGGCGAGGCCCATGGCGGCCTCGGGTGTCATGTCGTCTTCGTAGGCCGTGCGTAGATACGACTTGGCGAGACGGGCGCCCGACCCGGTGCTCCCGAAGTCGGTCTCCTCGTAGCGCCCGCCGACCACGTCGAATGTGTACACCCGTCCCTGGCCCTCCTTGTCGTCGTAGCCGGCGAAGATCGGCACGACCACGAGACCCTGGAACGCCATGGGGAGTTGACCACGCACCAGTCTGGCCAGAAAGGACGCCTTGCCGTCGAGGGAGAGTCTGATGCCTTCGATCTTCTCGTAGTGCTCCAACTCGACCTGGAACAGCCTGACCATGTCCATGGCGAGACCGGCAACACCCGCGATGGCTACCGCGGAGTATCCGTCGGCAGGGAACACCTTGCGGATCCGACGGTGGGCGACGAGATGGCCTTCGGTAGCGCGGCGGTCGCCCGCCATGACCACGCCACCCTGGTGGCGCAGAGCCAGAACCGTGGTGCCCTCAGGCGCCGACACCGGGCTGGAGCCGGGTGGAATGGTCACTTCGGGTGTCGCACCGATCCATTGCAGGAGGTCGGTGAAGCTCGATCCTGGAATGGGTGCGTCTAGTGGCAGAGGACCTGATGGCTTCCCTGTCACTGCCCGCCCTTCTGGACGTAGTTCTTGACGAACTCCTCGGCGTTCTCCTCGAGAACCTCGTCGATCTCGTCGAGGAGGTCGTCCAGTGCGTCCAGATCGGCCTCGGTCTCTACGGCCTCTGTGGCCTGGTCTTCACTGTCTTCCTTGCGGCGGCCTTCCGCCTGGCCTCGTTCTCTGTCAGACATCTCATCCTTCCAGTAGCCGCAGCAAGTCTGCGGCGTCTTCGGCTTCGTCGAGGAGCGCTCCCACCAGGGTGGCGTCTCCCCGCAGGGGCTCCATCATAGGAACCCGTTTGAGATGGGATTCACCGATGTCGAACACCAGGGAGTCCCAGTTCGCCGCGACCAGCGACCCGGAGTACTCACTGACACACCGCCCCCGGAAGTAGGCCCGGGTGCGGGAGGGTGGCGTGGACACTGCGTCGACGATCTCTTCGTCGGTGAAGAGCCGACGCATGGAGCCACGCTGCGCCATCCGGTTGTAGAGCCCCCGGTCCGGGTCGATGTCGTGGTATTGCAGGTCGAGGGCACGCAGCTTGTTGTTGCCCCACTGCAGGTCGTCGCGGGCGACGTAGCCTTCGATGAGCCTTTGCTTCGCCACCCAATCGAGGGTGTCACCGAGCTTGTCCGGGTCGGTGGAGAGCAGGGTCAGAGTCCGCTCCCACTCTGCGATGACCTGGTCCCACACCGGATCGTCCAACTCCTTCTCGGCGTACTTGGAGAGCCACTCCAGATAGCGCTCCTGGAGTTCCAGGGCGGTCGCCGTCCCTCCCCCGTCGAGTTCGAGCGGACGGCCCAGGGCGAGGTCGTGGCTCACCTGCCAGCACGCTTCCACCGGGTCTGCCAGGTCGAGCGGGTCGGGGATGGCCCCGTCTTCGAGGGCGGCCAGCATCAGGGCGGTCGAGCCCAGCTTGAGGAAGTTCTGGTACTCGGAGAGGTTGGCGTCCCCGATGATCACGTGGAGACGGCGATATCTCGAAGGGTCGCCGTGCGGCTCGTCGCGGGTGTTGATGATGGGCCGTTTCAGCGTCGTCTCCAGACCGACTTCCTCTTCGAAGAAGTCGGCCCGCTGGGTGATCTGATAGTCGACGTCGGGGCGGTCGTTCTCCTTGCCCACCTTGCCGGCGCCGGTGAAGACCTGACGGGTGACCATGAACGTCATGGCGTAGCGGATCACGTCACCGAACGGTGTCTCCCGGCTGAGCAGGTAGTTCTCGTGGGCGCCGTATGAGTTGCCCTTGCCGTCGGAGTTGTTCTTGTACAACGACACCTGCCGACCAGCGGCCTCACTGGCCGCAACCCCGGCCCGGTGCATCACCACCTCGCCTGCCTTGTCGTAGAGGGCCGCCTCCAACGGGTCGTAGGTCTCCGGGCCGCTGTATTCGGGATGGGCGTGGTCGACGTAGAGACGGGCGCCGTTGGAAAGCACCGAGTTGACCACGGCCCCTTCGGGATCGATGAGCCCGTAGGTGTCGTGCCCGAAGCCCCGGGCGTCCCTGCCGGGGGACTCCTCCTCGTAGGACCACTGCACCTTGACCCGCTCGCCGGGATAGCTGTTGACCACCAGCGACGACGCCACCGCCGGGTTGAACCCGGGATCGCCCCTGACGACTATGCCGTACTCGGTCTCGGTTCCGAGCACCTTGTGGAGCGCCATCAGAGGTACTGGCCGCCGGCGACCTTCTCGATGAGGCGACTCTCCGAATCGCCGCCGACGAGGGTCCGCACGTAGACGATCCGCTCACCCTTCTTCCCGGAGATCTTGGCCCAGTCGTCCGGGTTGGTGGTGTTGGGCAGGTCTTCGTGCTCGCGGAATTCTTGCTTGATGGCGGCGAGGAGGTCGCTCTTGCGGACGCCTCCGCCGCCACCTGCGATCTGGCGTTTGATGGCGTCTTTCTTGGCGCGGCGCACGATGTTCTCGA
>CAZZIG010000110.1:0-4941 GCA_964653975.1 uncultured Acidimicrobiaceae bacterium | reverse complement strand
AGAGCGAAGCCGCGGTGGCGAGGAAGCTGAGTATGAAGCCCATGGCCCCAATCTATCCGAACGAGCCCCCACCGCGTGGCTCTGTTTTCCTCAGGAAGTACGACCCACACTTCTGGAGGCGGTGGGACCCGGATACGGGTCCCACTTCCTGAGGAAAGGGGGCCCACCCGGTCAGTCGGGGTGGACCCGGTCGTCGGCGTCGCGGCCGACGACGAACCAGATGGCGTGGACCGGCTCGTCGCTCTTGTTGTAGAGACGGTGGGGTCGGGTGGAGTCGAAAGCGATCGAGTCTCCGGGCTGCAGCTCGTATTCGTGAAACCCGATCTGGATGCCGAGGGTGCCGGACATGATGTAGCCGTATTCCCTCCCATGGTGTCGCATCAGGGACTGGTCCGGTGTCGAGGCCCCTCCCACCTCGTAGGTGGCGTGGAGGAAGTCGACACCCTCCTCCGAGGTGGCGGTCAGCTCCTCCCACCGCACCCCCGACGCCAGCTCGATCACCTGCCGGTCCTCGGGGTGGACCAACGGGCTGACCACGGGGTCGGCGCTGGGCCCGGGGGTGTCGCTGGTGAAGTCCTCGCCCCTGATGATGCGGTCGAGAGAGAGGTTGAGTTCGGTGACGATGGCGTAGAGGGTCCCCACCGAGGGCTTCGACATGCCACTTTCGAGCTGGGAGATCATGCTTGCCGACAGTCCGAGTCTCCGGGCCAGCTCCCGTTGGCTGATCCCTGCCCTGACGCGCTCCTCTCTGAGCCGGGCGCCTATCCCGTCGAGCGTCTCGTCGAGCTCGGCACTCCTGTGGACCTCGTTCACATCAGCATCCAGCCGCCATCGACATACAGGTTCACCCCATTCACTGCCGGGTTCTCCAGTAGGAACACGGTAGCGCTGACCACGTCGGCCATCGTGGCCAACTTGCCCGTCGGGGTCCTGTCCACGAACCGTTGCAGGTCCTGTCCCTCCCAATAGGGACTGTCACCGACGATCCCGGGATGGATGGCGTTGAAGCGGATCGGGGCCAACTCGATCACCAGGTCGTTGATCATCGTCGAGACCCCGCCGTTGACCGTGGCGACGGTGACCGCACCCGGGTAGGGACGCTCCTTGGCGAGACCGCCGAACAGCACGACGGAGGTGTCGTCGGAGAACCGGGGGATCAGGGAGTGGATGGTCTCGGTGTAACCGACCATCTTCATGGTCACGAGGTCCAGGGCGGTGGAGTAGTCGTACGTATCGATCGGGTTGTGGTCGCGCAGGATCGCCGAGATGACCAGACGTGAGACCGGCCCGACCTCGGCGAGGGCCGCGGCGATCGTGCCCGGCTCTGTCAGGTCCACACCGATTCCGGTTGCCCGCTCACCGATCCCCGAGGCGAGCTCATCTGATCGGGCGGCGTCTCGCCCCGTGATCACCACCTCGGCGCCCGTCTGGTGATAGTGCCTTGCGATCTCGAGCCCCAGGCCGCTCGTCCCGCCAACAACCAATACCGATCCGTCGGCCATCTCAACTCGCTCCTTCGTCGAACAGCGGCGAGGATATACCGTCCCGGGGGCCTCGTGTGCAGTGGGGCTGATCACAGGAGTGAGAGAGAGGAGTGCGGATGAGCGAGTCAGCCAGGTACGACGTGTGTGTCGTGGGCGCCGGGTTGGTCGGTTTGTCCGTCGCCAGGGCGCTCGTCGACTCCCATCCGGGGCTCGCCCTCGCAGTCCTCGACAAGGAGGACGCGGTCGGCAGACACCAGAGCAGCCATAACTCGGGAGTGGTGCACTCGGGGCTCTATTACAGGCCCGGGTCGTTGAAGGCCCGTCTCTGTGTGGAGGGTCGACGCTCCGTATACGAGTTGTGTGAGGCGGAGGGAATCCCCTATGACCGGTCCGGGAAGCTGGTCATCGCCACCGACCCGGCAGAGCTCCCGGCCCTCGACGAGCTGGAGCGCCGGGGCACCGCCAACGGGCTCGTGGGGATGCGTCGCCTGGGCCGGGAGGAGATCTCCGAATACGAACCGGAGGCGACGGGCATCGCCGCCATTCACGTGCCTGAGGCAGGTGTCGCAGATTTCCCGGCGATCGCCGACCATCACGCCGCCACGCTGGCAGAGACCGGAGCCGAGATCATCACCGACGCCGAGGTGACCCGGATCGCCCACGGTGTCGATGGGGTGTCCGTGGTGGCCGGGGACCGGCAGTTGACAGCCAAGGTATTGATCAATTGCGCCGGTCTCCACTCCGATCGGGTGGCGGCGTTGGCAGGTGTCCAGTCCCAGGTCCGGATCGTCCCTTTCCGTGGCGAGTACTACCGGCTCACCGAAGAGGCTGCCCCGCTCGTCCGCACCCTCATCTATCCCGTTCCCGACCCCCGGTTCCCCTTTCTCGGTGTGCACTTCACCCGTCGCATCGACGGATCGGTGGAGGTCGGCCCCAACGCGGTGTTGGCCTTCGGCCGCGAGCACTACCGGGGGGCCAAACCCGACTGGGCCGAACTGCGTTCGGTCCTCGGCAACCCTGGTTTTCGGAAACTGGCGATGAGGCATTGGCGGTCCGGCACCTCCGAGATGTTGAACTCCCGTTCGAAGCGGCTGTACGCACGTCTCGCCCGCCGTCTGGTTCCCGCGCTGCGACGGGAGCATCTGGTGGCGGGTGGCGCCGGGGTGAGGGCGCAGGCGGTGGACCCGACGGGCAAGCTGGTCGACGACTTCGTCATCGAAGAAGCCGGCAACAGTGTCCACGTCCTCAACGCCCCTTCGCCCGGGGCGACTGCCTCGATCGCGATCGGAAGACATATCGCGGGTCGGGTGGCACCCCTTCTGCATGGATGAGCAAGCCCAGATGTGTGTAGTGTCACTGATCAGTGAACGGTGACCACATGTCGAGCGTGGCCATGGTCGGCCTGGGCCGGATGGGCAGTGCCATGGCGCGCCGCTTCCACGAGGCCGGCCACCAGCTCGTGGTTTGGAATCGCGATCGATCCAAGGCAGAGACCATCGCCGCCGACACCGGTGCGGAGATCGCCGAAACCGCTGCATCGGCCGCGTCGAAAGCCGGGATCGTCGTCACCAGCCTCGCCGACGACGCCGCGCTTCGGACGGTTTACCTGGGCGACGACGGCATCGCCGCGGGCATCCAACCCGGTGCCATCGCGGTGGACACCAGCACCGTCGACCCGGAGACGGTGCGCGAAGTCGGAGCGGCGATCGACGCCGTCGGAGCCCACTTCTTGGATTGCCCGGTCTCGGGAAGTGTCTCAACTGTCGAAGCCGGCGCCCTGGTGATCATGGCCGGTGGCGACCCGGAGCAGGTGGCCACGGTCGAGCCCTTGCTCTCCGCGATCGCCAAGCAAGTGGTGAACGTCGGTGGCCGGGGAGCGGGGGCTGCGTGCAAGCTCGCCGTCAACGGCCTCGTCCACGGTCTCAACGTGGCGCTCGCCGAGGCTCTCGTGCTCGCCGAGAAGGCGGGCGTCGACCGACGTGCCGCCTACGAGGTCTTCGCCAGTGGGGCGGGGGGTGCCCCGTTCGTCCACTACAAGCGGGATGCCTACGAGAGTCCCGAGGAGGCCGTCGTGGCCTTCACCCTCGACCTGGTGGCCAAGGACCTGGAGCTGATCACGGCCCTGGGGTCGCGGGTGGGGGCTCCGATGGAGCAGGCCAGAACTGGTCTGGACATCGTCAGATCCGCGATCGAGGCCGGTATGGGAGACAAGGACCTGAGCGCCGTGGCGGTCTATCTGAGGGGTGGGAGCTGATGGCGAGTCACATTGTCAAGAAGCACGCCGACCTGGAGTACGCCACGCCACCCGAATTCGAAGACCGCAGCGTCGGCTATGAGAGAGACGGGGTCGTCGATGAAGACGGCGCGGCGGTGCAAATGGGTTTCCACGTGGCCCGTTTGGAGCCCGAAGGGCATGTCGACACCCACGTCCACTCGTTCGAGGAGACCCTCTACGTGGTCGAAGGGGAGCTCACCGTGGACACCCCGGAGGGGAGCCACCGTCTCGTGGCAGGTGATTATGGGTTGATCCCGGTGGGGATGTCCCACGCCTTCCGCAACACGTCCTCCGACGTGGTGACCTTCTCGGAGATGAAAGCACCGCTACCGAGGGAGCGGTTCGGCTACGACACCCAGTTCCCGTCTCCGATCGCCACCACCGAGCCGGAGCTCATCGACGTCCGCGACCCCCGCAACCGCTATTTCGGTCATATCGAGCCCGAGAACATGGATCCTGCGATGCAGACCCAGGACCGGCTCGCCCAGAGCGCGAGCATGAGGACGGCCTTGCTGGTCTACAGCGGGATCAGCGTGAGGATGATGGTCGACTCCGACCTGGGCGCAGACCTCTCCACCATGTTCATGGTCCAATACGAGCAGGGTGGCTTTGCTGGCGCCCACGACCATCCCCTGGAAGAGACGTACCAGATCCTTGCCGGTGAGGTCGAGGCGACGTTCGATGGCGTCACCTACGAGTTGGAGCCGGGTGATGTGGCCTGGGCCGGGGTGGGCTGTGTCCATGAGTTTCGCAACATCGGCGCGGGGATCGTGAGATGGCTGGAGACCCAGGCCCCGCAGCCACCGCCACGCCATTCCTACCGGTTTGCCCGTGACTGGGCCTATCTGGAGAACGCCCTCGCCTCATCGGCGGGGCGTGACGAGTAACAGGACAAGGAGAACGCAATGGACGACTTTCCCGTAGCCACGAGTTTCGCTCCCGGCGTGATGGGGGTGGATTGGGAGAATCGGGTCGACTTCGAGCGGCTTCGGCAGTACCGGTTGGGCCGCGTGCGCCAGATGCTCGAACAGTTCGATCTCGGGGCCGTGCTGCTGTTCGAGACATCCAACATCCGCTATGCCACCTCGACCCAGATCGGCTACTGGGCGTTCAACAAGGGGGAGCGGTGGGCACTCGTCATGCGCGACGGCCGGCCGCGGGTGTGGGACTTCGGGTCCGCGG
>CAZZIG010000109.1:0-5910 GCA_964653975.1 uncultured Acidimicrobiaceae bacterium | reverse complement strand
CCGGCTCATCCCGGGTCGGGGTGAGCATGTCGACGACGGGGTGGTGGTCTTCGACGACGCAACCATCAGCTATGCCGGCCCGGCGGCCGACGCCCCCGAGACACCCGATGCCGACATGGTCACCACCGACGCGGTCATGCCAGGCATGTGGGAGTGCCATGGCCATTTCATCGGGATCTACACCGCCAACATCCCCGAGGCGTTCACCACCCGACCCCAACTCACGTCGATGCGGGTAACCAAGGACGCGGGGGCGGTGCTTCAGGCCGGTTTCACCTCGGTGCGGGAGATGGGAGGGCTCGGGTCGTTCCTCGGCCGCGCCGTCGAAGAGGGCGCCGTTGTCGGGCCCAACATCTACGCGTCGGGGTCGATGCTCTCGATGACCGCCGGACACGGCGACTTCCACAGTGTCGAGCTCGACGTCGCCCGTCTCCTCCATACCAGCGCCTGGGGCGAGGACAACATCGTCGACGGCCCTGACGAGTGCCGTGCCGGTGTCCGTCGCATGCTCCGCCTCGGGGCGAAGGTGATCAAGATCCATGCCTCCGGGGGAGTGCTCAGCGAGTTGGACGACCCTCATCTCCCCCAGTTCAGCAAGCCCGAGCTCGAGGCAATCGTCGACGAGGCGGCACGGATGGAGCGGATCGTCGGAGCTCACTGTCACGGAAAACGGGGGATCATGGCCGCCATCGAAGCCGGGATAAAGACGATCGAGCATGGCACCTTCCTCGACGAAGAGACCGCCGATGCGATGGTGGAGACCGGCGCCATCCTCGTGCCCACCCGGTTCATCGTGGACCTCCTGGTCCGGGAGGGCGAAGAGCGGGGCATGCCGGCCTACGCCAAGAAGAAGATCGAGATGACCGCCGAGTCTCATGCCGAAGGGATCGCCCTCGCCATCGAGAAGGGGGTCAAGATCGCCTTGGGGACCGACATCTGGGGAACAGGAGTGTGGGGCCGCAATGCCGAGGAGCTGCCCCTGCTGGTCGCCTGTGGGATGACCCCGCTACAGGCGATCGAGGCGGCCACGGCCAACGGTCCCGCCACCCTCGGGCCGCAGGCTCCCAACACCGGGCAGTTGAAGGAGGGCATGGACGCCGACGTGATTTGCGTTTCCGGTGATCCGACCGCCGACGTCTCCGTGCTCGCCAACCCCGACAACGTGACCCACGTGTTCAAAGGCGGGGTGAAACACAAGGGTTAACGCCCGGTGCCTGAGCGGGAACTTGGAACGACCGAAGGCACCAGCTTCTCTCGCTCCCCTTCGAGTTCTCGCCGGACGTCAACCTACTGAGCGATGGTCTGGAGGTGGCGACCCGTACGGCCCGCTCCAGAGCTCTTGCCGGCCCAGCCGCAACCGGAAGACCGCCATCATGTGGGCCCGGGCGGCGAGGACCAAGAGGCGGAAGCGGTGAGAATGCTGGTCGCTAGGGACGAGACCAGAAGTCGGGACTGATGGGGTCGATCGCGTACGCCCAAATCGCGGCGAGGACAGCCAGTGCAACAACCACGGCGATCACGATGATGAGAGTCTTCGACCGGCTGAATGCGACGACGGGCTCGCCGCAGTCCGGGCACGCCGGGACGTCGTGGTCAAAGCTGAGCCCACAGGCTGGACAAGTTTGGAGGATCGGACCTCCGGCCCCCGTAGGTTCTTCCGACACTGACGGGAGGCTACGCCGATTCAGGCGAGCGGGGGCGATCGATCGGTTGCGGGACTCCTCAGAGGCGGGACAAACGTGCCGGTTTCCGGCGGCGCCTTCGGTCTGGGTTGACGCTGTGGACTCCTCAGCGGGTGGGCCGTAGTGGACTTGAACCACTGACCTCTCGCGTGTGAGGCGAGCGCTCTAGCCAGACTGAGCTAACGGCCCGGAGCGACCCAGATTACTTGTGGGCACCGGTCTAGTCGACATGACCTCACGGTCGGCATCGCCGGTCCCGCAACACCTCTCTTGCTGCGCCGGGCCGGTCGGCCACGCCCGCCCACCACATACGGCGTCTGCGGCCGCAGTGGCACAATGGACCGGGATGACAAACTTCGATCTGGGGCCGTTTCCCCATGCCAAAGGGTACGAGGCGGCCATCGCCCTCGACGAGTCCGACCTGTTGAGCCACCATCGCGACCGGTACCTTCGACCCGACCCCGACCTCATCTACCTCGATGGGAACTCCCTCGGCCGTGTCCCTGTCGCCACGATCGAGATGGTCGAAGAGGTCACAAGGCAGCAGTGGGGAGATCGGCTGATTCGTGCCTGGAACGACGGCTGGTGGGATCTGCAAACCCGTCTCGGCGACAAGCTCGCCCCCATCCTCGGGGCTGGCTCCGGCGAGGTCATCATCTCGGACTCGACGTCGGTGAACCTGTACAAGCTGGCGATGGCTGGCGTCGCGGCGACATCAGAGACACGGAACGAGATCGTCACCGACGACCTCAACTTCCCCTCCGACGTCTACGTCCTCGAATCGGTGGCAGCCCAGACCGGTCAGACTCTGCGCATCGTCCCCTCCGACGGCGTCAACGGGCCGGTCGACGGTTTGATGGCGGCAATCGGAGACGAGACCTCGCTCGTCTCGCTCTCCCACACCGTCTTCCAGTCGGGATACACATACGACCTGGCCGAGATCACACGTCTCGCCCACGAGGCCGGGGCACTGGTCCTCTGGGACTGCAGTCACAGTGTCGGCGCGCTCCCCATCGACTTCGGAGCCGCCGGAGTCGACCTCGCGGTCGGCTGCACCTACAAGCACCTCAACGGAGGGCCGGGCTCACCGGCCTTCCTCTACGTCCGCCGCGACCTCCAGGACGATCTGCTCAACCCGATCGCCGGCTGGTGGGGGCATGCCGACCCGTTCGCCTTCCACCTGGAGTACAGCCCGGTTGACGGGATCCGGCGGTTCCACACCGGGACCATGCCGATACTCTCCTTGGCCGCGATCGAAGCCGGGTTCGATGACGTGCTGGAAGCAAGCGTCGCCGCGATCCGCGCCAAGTCGATGGCTATGGCCGGCTATCTCATCGAACAATTCCAGCTTCATCTGGAGCCACTCGAGTTCGATCTGGCGAGCCCACCGGACGCCGAGAGAAGAGGTTCGCACATCTCGGTGCGACACGACCACGCCTGGCCGATCAACCTGGCACTGATCGAGGTCGCAAAGGTGATACCGGACTTCCGTGCCCCCGACGTGATCAGGCTCGGGCTGTCGCCTCTCTACACACGTTTCGTCGACATCCACACGGCGGTGCAACGGATGATCTCGGTCATGGCGAGCCGGGCCTACGAGTCTTTCGTAGACGTCGAGGCGCAGGTGACGTGAAACGTCACCAGTTCGAACAAGAGGTCGACCGTGTCATCGAGAGTCTTCCCCAGTGGGTGCTCGACGAGGTCGACAATCTCGTCATCGTCGTCGAAGACGACCCGACGGAAGAACAGGGTGACGTCCTCGGTATCTACGAGGGGGTCTCGCTCGCCGAAAGGGGCGACTACTGGGGTGCGCTACCCGATCGAATAGTGGTCTTCTACCGTCCTCATCTCGATCTCGGATTGAGCGATGGGGAGCTCAAGGAGGAGATTCGCAAGACGGTGCTGCACGAGCTTGCCCATCACCTCGGTATCGACGACGAACGCTTGACCGAGTTGGGCTGGGACTAGCGTCGTCTCGTCTCCTTTATCCCTGCTTCGCGCAAAACTTTGGCAGGAACACCGAACTCTCTCCATGCGGTGTAACTGACGCCTTTTCGCTCTGAGTATGAGGCGGCATGCTCGACAAAACCGGCTTCCAACGCCTCCAAGTCGACAGCATTGTCCAATTCGGCCAGAGACCTTTCGATGTCCAGCTTGGCCTGGATCAGATCGACGGCCTCCAGGGGATTGTCGGATGCGTCCAGCTTCTGGTTGACCTTGTCCATGCGCTTCGCAAGGCTTTCCTTCGAGATGGGTCGCCCCGGTCTCCTTGCCTCCAAACCTTCGAGATAAGCCTTGATGGCGCGGGCTTCCTTGCGACCCCGTGCGAGGGCCGCCTTGTGCTCATCTGACATTGGCATAGGCACATAATGGCAGAAGAAAGGGCACTGCGATAGGTCGACACCGTGGCCCGGCTCCACAAGGGGTCGCCTCCCCGAAGGCAGACGACCCCATAGGTGGCTTATTCAGTGGTTTCTAGGGCTCGACGATCACCATGGCTCGCATCCACGGATGAGGCTGACAGAAGTACTCATACTCCCCGGCCTCTTCGAAGGTGTAACTCCAGGTGTCTCCCTCGTTGAGAAAGCCGGAGTCGAACGAGCCGTCCACCGAAGTCACGGTGTGCATCATCCCCGGATCGTCATTCGTCCAGGTGACCGTGGTGCCCACCTGGATGGTCAGAATGTTCGGGGAGTAGTCGGCGGGGTTCTCCGTCTCGGCGAACTCGTCGGGTGAGTCCATCGGCTGTGCCTCGAACGAACCCGCCACGATCGACACCGTCTCGCCGGCTGCGGCGCCCGGCTCGGTGGTTGGGTCGGGTTCGGGCTCTTCGGATGTGGTGATCTCCTCGAAGATCTCGGGTTGCTCCTCACCGGTCACCACGATCTGGCCGATGGCGCCTTTGTCGAAGGCACGTGCCAGAGCGTGATCCACCAGGACGATGGTGGAGGGCACCTGCCCGATGAGGTCGACCACGACCCCACCTCCTGCGGGGACCAAAGTGGTCTGCGACCCCCTGATCGGCTCAGCGAGCAGTGCGGCTTCCGGATAGACGGAATCCCAATGTGAGCCGATGGGGTGGAAGTTGGAGTCGAGATTGAGCCCGGCGTTCACGAAGTAGATACGGGCCCGCTCGCCCACTGCCATCTGCAGGGCGTTGTCTCCGGCGATGGCGCCCTTGGCGCCGTTGAACACCACATAAGTGGGGTTCTCGTCGGTGACAGCCTCACGGTCGAACTCGGCGACGCCGGAGTCGACCGAAGTGGTGTAGTACTCGGATTGGACCACATACCACTCGTGGTCGGCTTCAGGGAGGGGTGTCTCCGGATCGACGAGGATCCCGCCGAACATCCCGTGCGAGATGTGGGCAGGGACGTCGCCATAGGCACAGTGGTACATGAAGAAGCCCGGGTAGAGCATTCGGGCCTCGATGGTCCGGGTCTCACCTGGAGCGACGGTCGTGGCCTCGGCCCCACCACCCTGACCGGTGACGGCGTGGAAGTCGACGTTGTGTGGATGGGTGTTCCCCTCCGGGTTGGTGATGGTAAAACGGAGGACGTCACCGACCCTGGTGCGGATGACCGGGCCTGGAGTGCCGGCGACGACTCCCTCTTCTCCCCCGCCGAGGATCTTGTACCCCCAGGTCTCGGTCTCCACCCCGGTCTCGGGGTCGATCACGTTGAGGCCCTCTACCACTTCGAAGCTCACGTCGACGATGGCTGGTTCGGTGCGGCCAGAAGGGGCCGGCACGTTCGGTGCTGGAGCGACGTTGATCTCGTCGGCGCCGACGGGTCCCAGGTCGGCCTTGGGAACGAACTCGGGGATGACGTTCTCACCCAGCTCAGTGGGTAGCTGAGCTTCGGAGAGAAAGTCATCGACTCGCTCCGAGACCAATGCGTCGTCAACCGAGTTCCGGCTCGCGGTGATCATCAACGCGGCAATGGCCAACCCGACGGCCACCAGGGTCCCCAAAACGCCAACGGTGATGAGTGTCGCCAGGGTGTAGTGGGGGTGGGACGGTACGTCCTTGCCCCTGTCGGACACCTTGTCCGGTCTCTGGATGGTTTGGGTCATTCTGATTCTCCTTGGGCTTGGATGGCTGGAATCCGTTTGAATCCTTCGATGATCACGTCCCTCGCGGCGGTCCACACGGGGTGTGCTTGACAGGTCTCCTCACCGGGACATGGGGCCTCACGGAGGACACAGCGACCGTCGACCGTCGGGCCTT
>CAZZIG010000108.1:0-8622 GCA_964653975.1 uncultured Acidimicrobiaceae bacterium | reverse complement strand
GGGTGCGACCGCGATCAGCGACCTGCTCCGTCAAAATCTCAACACACTCACCCGGGTCGCCGGGGTGGTGATCGTCGCATTCGGAGTGCTGATCGTGGCCATGGCAGTGTCCAACCGCGGCTTCCTCTCCACCCTCAGCCAGGAGCGAAGAGCCCATGTTCGCCCCTCGCGGCTGGGCAGGTGGGCGCCCCCGGTCATGGGAGCGGCGTTCGCATTCGGCTGGAGCCCTTGCATCGGCCCGGTGCTCACGGTGATCCTGCTCACGGCGGCGACCCAGGAGACGATCGGTCAGGGCATACTGCTCCTCGTCTCCTACTCGCTCGGTCTCGGCGTGCCGTTCCTCCTGGCCGGGCTGGGTCTGTTCAAGCTCTTCGGGAGGTTGAGGCCCTATCTCCGCCCCATCAACATCGTCTCGGGGGCGCTCCTCGCCGTGTTCGGAGTCGTCATGGCAACGGGTGGCCTCGGTGACCTCTCCTCGTGGTTTCAGAGGACGTTCTACGAGATACCCTTCCTGCGGGAGATAGCCGATGTCTGAAGCCTGGCTCGCCCCTGAGAATCCCGACCTGGTCTGGTTCGGCGGGTCCGACGCCCTCCGCTTCCTCGACGACATCGTCAGCCAGGAGCTGGACGACATGGCACCCGGGGAGGCGCGGCGCTCGTTTCTCCTCGAGCCCCAGGGCAAGCTGCAGTTCCTGCTCTGGGTGTTGCGCAGCGAAGACCGCATCGGCCTGTTGACCGACCCCGGTAGGGGCGAGGCTCTGGCGTCGGCTTTGAACCGGTACCGGATCCGTGTCGACGTCGACATCGCACCCGAAGAGGGCGAGACCTGGATCGTGGTGGGGACATGGGATGGTTACGACATCTCCTGGCCCGGTGTCGAGCGTCACCTCGTGGTCGGCGACCGGCCCGATCTGGCTGAAGGCTCCGCAGAGGAGTACGAGCGGCTGCGGATCACCGCCGGGGTGCCCCGCTGGGGTGTCGACGTCGACGAGGGGACCATCCCCCACGAGTCGGGTCTCGTGGCGGCGAGTGTCGATTTCACCAAAGGGTGTTTTCTCGGCCAGGAGCTCGTGGCCCGGATCGACAGCCGTGGCGGGAACACACCCCGCAATCTCCGTCTCCTCGAAGCCGAAGGGTCGATCCGCGCCGGTGATGTGGTGACCGTGGAGGGCAAGGAGGTCGGGACGGCGACTTCGGCCCGCGACGGGTTGGCGCTGGCCATGTTGAAACGAGCAGTGTCGGTGGGCGACAGCGTCGACGTCGCCGGGACCACGGCCGTTGTTAGAGAGCTCCCCGGCGAATCCAGCGGATAGTTCACTGCTTCTTTACAAATGCAAGGCCAGACTTAGGGCATGGCAGTGACACCACGCTCGATCCTGTTGGTGGAGGACGACGACGCCATCGCCGACATGCTCCGCACCTTCTTCGAGCGCGACGGCTACCGCTTCTTGCATGCCCTCACCGGGGAGGAGGCTGTGGAGCGTCTCCGGATCCGCCCCGTCTCGGCCATCCTCCTCGACCTCAACCTGTCGGGGATCGACGGAGTCGAGACCTGCCGGCGGATCAGGGAGTTCGCCCAGACTCCGGTGATCATGCTCACCGCACGGGACTCGGAGATCGACAAGGTTCTCGGTCTCGAGATGGGTGCCGACGACTACGTGACCAAGCCGTTCTCGCCGCGTGAGCTCCTGGCTCGGGTCAAAGCCGTGCTGCGGCGGTCGGAGGAGCCGCCGGCGAAGGCGAGGATCGTCGAGGTCGCCGGATACGAGATCGACAGTGGCAAACGCACGGTGACCACACCCACCGGCGAGGTGGTCGAGCCGACGGCCAAGGAGTTCGACCTGTTGTGGTTCCTGGCCGAGAACGCCGGTCTCGCCATGAGCCGCGGGCAGATCCTCGAGGCCGTCTGGGGATACGAATACTTCGGTGAGACCCGGACGGTGGACGTCCACATCCGCCAGCTGCGCAAGAAGCTCGAGGGCATACCGATCGAGACCGTCTGGGGCGTCGGGTACCGCCTCGGCGACTGACCGTGCGTCGTCGGCTCTTCTGGACCATCGCCGGGGTGGCTGCTGCCACCGGGCTGCTGGTATTGGTGGCGTCGGTCTACGCATCGCAGAGAGCCGCCGTCGACGCCACCTATCGCGAGCTCAGGGCCTCGGCCAACGAGGCGGTGACTGTCATCGACGACTACCTGGCGTCGGAAGGCGAGAGACCAACGGCCGCCCTGGAGTTGCTTCGTGTCGTCACAGGGGACGAACTGGCCACACTCTTCAACCGGATCAGACGGGCCGCCGGTGGATCGGAGTTGGGGGTGGCCATCGTCACCTCCGAAGGCAACCTGCAATCGGACGCGCCGTTGTTTCGCCGTCTCGATCTGGAGGGTCGGCGGGTCACGACCGGCCAGACCTACGAAGAGACTTCCGACATCGGCGAGCTGGTGGTGGTCATCCCTACCATCGTCCAGGTCCGGGGGACCGAGGTGACCCTGGTCGTCGCCCTGGCGAGGGAGGCCCCCATAGTCAGGCTCCAGGATCAGGGGCCGGGGATCATCTTCCTCGTGGCCGGTATCGCTCTGCTCGCCGGTCTGGGAGCCCGGCTGCTCTCCTCACAGCTAGCCAGCCGTCTCGAGCCCCTCGCCGATGCCTCGAGAAGGGTCGCCGCCGGTGACATGAAGGCCCGGGTCCCCGCGGTCGGCGATCCCGACCTCGACCAGGTGGCGTCGGCATTCAACGAGATGGCCACGGAGCTGGAAGCGGCCCGGGAGCGGGAGCGGGAGTTCATCCTCGGTGTCGGTCACGATCTGCGCACCCCTCTCACCACCATCGGTGGATACGCCGAGGCCCTCGAAGCGGGAGACCTGAGCGAGGACGAGCTGACCAGAATCGGTGCCGTGCTCGGTGTGCAGAGCCGCCAGCTGGGCCGGCTCATCGACGACCTCTCCACTCTGGCCAGGCTCGAGCAGGCCGAGTTCGGGCTCCGTGAGGAACCGGTCGACGTCGGGGCCCACGTTGCCGAAGTGGTGGAGGGGTTCGGCCGCCGCGCCGGAGAGCTCGGGGTCGAGCTGAGCGTCGACGTCGACACCGGTGTCGTCCTCGACGCCGATCCGGACCGTCTCGGCCAGATCGCGCAGAACCTCGTGGAGAACGCCCTCCGTCACACTCCCGAGGCGGGGTCGGTGGAGGTGACGGTCAGGGGTGCCCCCGACGCGGTCGTCATCACCGTGGTGGATACCGGTGTGGGGATCAGCGAAGAGGACCTACCCCACGTCTTCGACCGTCACTTCGTGGGACGCCAGCGCTCGGTGCACAAGGAGGGGACCGGTCTCGGGCTCTCCATCGTCAAAGGCCTGGTCGACCGGATGGGCGGCTCGGTCGACGCCGCCTCGCGTCCCGGGAAAGGGACCACGATCACGGTCCGACTCCCGGTTTCATATGTCTGAGATCCGGATATCCGGATCTCAGACATACAGGGAGCGTCTCCGGTCCTTCCTCCCTATGCAGGGCGCGCCATCGAAAGGGCCTGTTCGGTGGACAGGTCCATGTCGTGGGTCTCCTTGGCGTGGTCTCGTGCCTTGGCCACGACATCGTCGGTGGACTCGCCATCGACCATGGCCCCACAGGGGCACTCGATCACCTTCGCGCTATCCGACACTCTTCTTCCTCCTCGTTCGACGTGTCCGATACGGTATCCGCGGCAGGTTGGCGTTGGGTTGGAGCCGGATTGGGACATCGCATCTATCTGTTGGGACGGGTCGGCATCGAGTCGGATCGAGGTCTGATCGAGGCACCCGACTTCCCGGGACGTCAGGGGAGGTTGGCGTTCGTCGTCCTCGCCGCGGAGCTGCGCCGCATCGACCGTCATCGACTCGCCGACGTGCTCTGGGACGACGAACTCCCCGATCAATGGCTGTCGGCGCTAGCGGCGATCACCTCGAAACTGCGCAAGCTGCTCACTGACGCCGGGCTGGATGGGAGCGCGGTTCTCGACGGCCGGGACGGCTCCTACGAACTGAGATTCCCATCGGGGACCTGGATCGATCTCCAGACGGCGATCAACTCCCTCGACCGAGCCGAGGGACTGTTGCGTCGGGGGCGGCCCGCCGAGGCGTGGTCCGAAGCTTCTGTGGCCTCGAGCATCTTCCGACGGCCGTTCCTCAGCGGAGAGTCCGGTGAATGGGTGGAGCGGATGCGCCGAGATCTCCACGAATACGAGGTCCGCACCTTCGATGCCCTGGCCCAGGTTTGGCTGGCCCTGGAGAGACCCGTTGCGGCATTGCAGGCGGCCCGCCGCGTCGTCGACCTGGCGCCGTTTCGGGAGTCGGCCCATGCCCGGGTGATGGAATGCCACCTGGCGGCGGGGGATCGGGCCGAAGCGGTAAGGGTCTACGGTCGACTCCGCGAGATGTTGGAGGAGACGATGGGTCTGTCACCAAACGACCAGACCGAAGAGCTCTACGCCCAGGCCTTGGGCTGACGGTGCGGGAGGTGGGATTCGAACCCACACGCCCTCTCGGGCAATGGTGTTTGAGACCATCTTGTCTACCGTTCCAACACTCCCGCGCGGAGCGCATTTTACCTGTCAGCGCTTGGGACCGACAAAGGTGTCCAGGAAGGCCGTGTCGGCTCGCCTGGCCACCGAGACATCTCTAGAGGAGCTTCGTGTCCAGTGGATCCCCAGCAGATCGAGGGTCTCGGTAAAGATGCCGAGGATGTCTTCTGACGCGTTGGTGAACTGGTAGCGCGAGTATCGGTAGAGCTTGACGCCCGAGGTAAGCCGTCTGGCCACCTCATTGATGTGCCGGTTGCCATCGGATTGGATGAGACCGCGGATCAATGCTTTGGGATGGGCAGCGACCATCTCCCGCTGCCATGGCTGCAGCTCGATTCTGCGATCGTGCTTGCGTCCTGGACCATGCTGGGGGAAGAGACAGATCCAGTGCTTCCAGAAAGCAGAGACTTCGACACATCCCTTCTTGGGTGTGAACCCGAGCTTTTCATTTCCCCTGATGATGACCATATGGGTGGCTATCTCGTTGACGATGTCGGGGTACGTCGAGTCGCAGAAGATCCGCAGGCGATAGACCCCTCTTGGATGAAGCGAAAGACAGCCGTCGCCGAGATAGACGCCGAGCAGATAGGCATACGCCTCCTCGTCGACCCATCCGACGTCACAGCGAAAACAGACACCCGTACGTCGTCCAGACCACTGTTTGGTGCGTCCCCCGCTGCGAGACTCGTAGCCGACCCGCCAGTCTCGAATGGTCCCCCGGGGGATCCCCAGCCGTCTTCCGATCTCGGAGTCGTTGACCCCTTCTGCGATCAACTCCAGGGCCTTGCGGTAGTCCCTCTCCGGCCACATGACTTCACCGTACGTCCGGTGAGGGACGAAAATCGGGCCCGACGTGAAACGCATTCACCGCAGGCTGTTCCGTCTCAATGAGAAGATCGCCTCCTTGCGGGAGGAGGCCGACCAGGTGGCGGCCGAGTTGGAGTACCACCGGTCGATCAACGACGACGCCCAGGCCGACGCCGCCATCGGCAACTACATCGACCGTGAGGAGGCCGGGCTGACCGCGGCGGACGTCCGTCGTTTCGAGAAGACTCTGACCCACCTGCACGCCAAGACCGCCAAACTCGAGGACAAGCGTGGTCGTCTCCTCGGCAAAATGTCCTCCTGACCGTCCCATCGTCAGCGCAGGTGATCGCGCCGAAACCGAGGGGCGACCGTGTCCCTGCGGAGTAGTACCGTCAATGAGGTGCCAACCCTCGCCCTGATCGACGGTAATTCGATCGCATATCGTGCCTTCTACGCCCTGCCCGAAGACCTCGCCACCAAGTCGGGACAGATAACCAACGCCGTGTTCGGTTTCACCCGGATGCTGATCCGGTTGATCAAAGACCATCACCCCGAAGGCATCGCCGTGGCCTGGGATGTCTCCCGGAAGACGTTCCGCACCGACTCCTACCCCGAGTACAAGGCGAACCGCGACAAGGCGCCCGACCACTTTCGCAGCCAACTCCCCCTCATCGACGAGGTCCTCGAGGCGCTGCACATCACCCAACTGAAAGAGGAAGGCTATGAGGCAGACGACATCATCGCCTCGCTGACCAGGAAGGCGGTGGCCGACGGCTGGGACGTGCTCATCGTGACCGGTGATCGGGACGCCTTCCAACTCGTCGACGATCACGTCAATGTGCTCTACACGAGACGGGGCATCAGTGACACCGTCCTCGCCGACGAGAGTTGGATCACAGAGAAATACGGCATCGCCCCCGCTCAGTATGTGGAGTACGCCGCCCTGCGCGGCGACACCTCCGACAACCTGCCGGGAGTCCCGGGAGTGGGGGAGAAGACCGCCGCGAAGCTCATCGCGGAGTATGGGGACATCGACGGTGTCTTCACTGCGGTGACCGAACAGACCCCGAAGCTGCGGGAGAACCTGTCGACGCACCGCGACCAGGTGTTCCTCAACCGCGAGCTGATGGCGCTCGTCGACGATCTCGACATCCCCGCCGAGATGGGCGAATTCGTCACCCGAGAGTGGGACAAGGTGACCGTCAAAGAGCTGTTCGACAGTCTCGAGTTCCACACGATGTGGAACGACCTCTCGGAGGCATTGCCGTCGACGGGTGGAGCCACCGAGATACTCGACGTCGCTGCCGAACTGGTGACGACCAGCGACCGGGTGGCGGCGGTGGCCGACGTCGACCATCTCGTCCTCGGTCTGGTCGACGATGGTGGGCATCCTTACGGACTGGCCGTTTCCACTTCCGAGAACGAGGCGGTCGTGGTCCCGTTCGAGAGTGCCGGGCCCATCCTCGAAGCGGTCAGCTCGGGGCGCGCCGCGGTGTCGGGCCACGACCTCAAAGGCCTGGCCCGCGCTCTGCTCGATCTCGGCCACGACCTCACCTGGCCGGCGATGGACACTGCCCTGGCCTCCTACATCATCAACCCGAGCCAGCGCACCTACGGTCTGGAGGAGATCGCCGAGCGTCTCCTCGGGCTGGAGTTGGTTTCTCCCGACGACGAGTCCGGGGAGGGGATGCTTCCTTTCGACCAGGGCCCCGATGTCGAGTTCGAGGGGAGACGGGTCGAAGCGGTCCGCCGCCTCGTCGACGAGCTGCGCACCGAACTGGAGATGCGAGACGAGCTCGACCTGTTCCTCGCCTACGAACTACCCCTGGTGCCCGTGCTGGCGCGTATGGAGCATGCCGGCATCGGGGTCGACCGGGCCTACCTGGAGGACATGGGCGCAGACCTGCGGGAGAAGATCGCCGTCCTCGAGAAACAGATCCACGAGCTGGCGGGAGAGCCATTCAACATCAACTCCACCGACCAGCTCCGCGCCGTCCTCTTCGACCAACTCGGGTTGCCGATATTGAAGAAGACCTCCACCGGGAAACCGTCCACCGACGCCTCGGTCCTCCAGAAGCTGGATCATCCCCTGGTGACGGCCCTGCTCGAGTATCGGGAGCTGGAGAAGCTCCGCTCCACCTATGTGGACGGGTATCTGCCCTTGATCGACCCCGACGGCAGGATCCGCACCCGGTTCAATCAGATGGCCGCAACCACCGGTCGTCTCTCCTCGGACAGCCCCAACCTGCAGAACATCCCGGTGCGCTCCGAGTCGGGCCGGACCATCCGCCGCGCCTTCGTCGCCGGTGAGGGCAGCGAGTTCCTGGTCGCCGACTACTCCCAGATCGAGTTGCGGGTCTTGGCCCACATGAGCGGAGACCCTTTCCTCATCGAAGCCTTCCAGTCGGGTCTGGACATCCACACGGCCACCGCGGCCCGGGTTTGGGGTGTGCCTACCGACGAGGTCAATGCCGAGCAGCGTCGTCGGGCCAAGATGATCAACTTCGGTCTGCTCTACGGCATGGAGGCGTTCGGCCTCGCCGACCGTCTCGGGATCAGCCGGGACGAGGCGAGAGAGCACATCGACGCCTACTTTTCTCAGTTCCAGGACGTCAAGGAGTACATGCAGTCGGTGGTCACCCTGGCCCGCAACCAGGGCTACACCACGACCCTGTTCGGACGTCGTCGCTACTTGCCCGAGCTGAAGTCGGACAACTTCAGGATCCGGCAGATGGGGGAGCGTATGGCGCTGAACGCCCCGGTGCAGGGGACCGCGGCCGACATCATCAAGGCGGCGATGATCGAGCTCGATGCGACCCTCCGTGAGGAGAAGCTGGCGACGACCCTGCTCCTGCAGGTGCACGACGAGCTCATCCTCGAGGTCCCGCTGGATGAGAAGGTGGTGGCCGAGAAGCTGGTGGTGGAGACGATGGAGGGGGTCGCCGGTCTCGACGTTCCTCTCGTGGTCGACACCGGTTGGGGCCGCGACCTGGCCTCGGTCGACAAGTAGCCGTGCGTTGTTGTCACCGTCGGTGAGCCCGGCGGTGTGCCCGTCGGTGGACCTTTGGGCGCCCGTCGCTGGACCCGTCGCTGGACCCGTCGCTGGACCCATCGCTGGAACTTTGGGCCACGGACGTCGCTGTGCGACGTCTGTAACCCTGGATTGCACGAGACGTCCCGGCGTCGGTGGACTTTGGGCCACGGACGTAGCTGTGCGACGTGTGTAACCCTGGGTTGCGGCAGACGTCCCGCTGGCGGTGGGGC
>CAZZIG010000107.1:0-10524 GCA_964653975.1 uncultured Acidimicrobiaceae bacterium | reverse complement strand
GCGAGGTGATGGAGCCACCGGGAGAGTTGATGTACAGGTTGATGTCCTTGTCCGGATCGTCGGACTCGAGGTGGAGCAATTGGGCCATGATCAGGTTGGCGATGGTGTCGTCGATCGGAGTCCCCAAGAAGATGATGCGGTCTTTGAGGAGGCGGCTGTAGATGTCGAAGTAGCGCTCACCCCGACTCGTCTGCTCGAAGACTGTGGGGATCACATAGTTGTCGGCGTTCATTCCTCTTCCTCCTCGGTCGGGATCATGTCCTCGTCGTCGATGATCTCGGCCTCGACTTCGTTGACCTGCAAACTCAAATCGACCGGATTGCCATCCTCGTCAACCGGGTTGGCACTCGACAGGATCGCTTCCAGCGCTCTGTTTCGGAGAATATCACTGGCCAGCGCCAACCCTTGGCCGCTCTCCTGAAAGGCCTGGACATAGGCGGCCGGATCTTCCGAACGGGCTGCCAGGGCCTGGAGGGCGTTGCCCATGTCCTCCTCGCTGACCTGGATGTCCTCGGCTTCGATGACCGCGTCGAGAACGAGACGGTTGCGGATCGACAGCTCGGCCTGGCTGCGGAGATCGGCGAGGAAGGCCTCCTGGGATTGTCCCGACGCCTGGAAGTAGTCGTCCAACTCGAGCTCGGCATCTTCGAGACGGTGGAGGAAGTCGTGGAGATGTCGGTCCATCTCGGCGCGGATGAGACCTTCGGGGATCTCGATGTCGATCTGGTCACGCAATGTGCCGAGAGCCTTGTCGGAGTACTCCCGGGACACCGCGCGGATTTTGGCGTCGGCGAGTCGCTCTTCGAGTGCCCTCCGCAACTCGTCGACCGTGTCGAACTCGGTGTTCTCCTCGACCCACTCGTCGGTCAACTCGGGGAGGATGCGCTCCTTCACCTCGTGGACCTTGATCGCGAAGTCGACCTCTTCGCCCGCCCGATCACCGAAGCCCTCGGGCAGCGGTGCCGTGAACGCGATCTCGTCGCCGGCCGAGGCACCCAGCAACTGGTCATCGATCCCTTCGATGAGGAGCCCCGAGCCCATCTCGTAGAGGATGTCCTGGGCCGTGGCGTCTTCGATCGCCTCACCCTCTCTGCTGGAGGACAGGTCTAGTGAGACGAAGTCGCCTTCCCCTGCGGGACGCTCCACCTCCTCGACGGTCGCGAACTGTTCGAGCATCCGCGTCATCTGCTCTCCCAGCTCGTCTTCGGTGACCGCCGGGTTGGTGACCTCGATGTTTCGGTCCTTGTAGTTGGGGAGCTCGATGCTCGGCCACAATGTCACCTTCACCTGGACCTCGACACCACCGTCGACATCGTCCACCGATTCCAATTCGGGGTTCACCGCCGGTTGGATCTCCTCTGCGTTGAGGACTTCGCTGAGGACCGGGTTGAGGAGATCCTCGATCGCCTCCTGACGGACCCTTTCCTTGCCCACGGTCGCCTCGATGATCGGCAAGGGCGCCTTCCCCGGGCGGAAGCCGTGGATCTTGACGTCCTGGGCGAGTTTGCGGGCGGCACCCTTCTTCGCCTCGTTGATCTGCTCGTCGCTGAGCTGGAAGGTGACCAGACGCTCGAAGGCCCCTGACTCGGTGATTGTTGTCGGCATTGGTTTCCTGTTATCGGCGGGTGTCCGGTCCATGTACCGAGTACCGAATACTTGGTACGGGCCGTCTGGCTTACACCAGACGGCCCTCACTGGGGGTGACCGACGGGACTTGAACCCGCGACATCCTGGACCACAACCAGGTGCTCTACCAGACTGAGCTACGGCCACCATGTGGCGAACAGGTCTCCAGCGCCCCCGGGAGGACTCGAACCCCCAACCTGCGGATTAGAAGTCCGCTGCTCTATCCAGTTGAGCTACAGGGGCAGGGGCTTGTGTTGCACCCCGGAGGGGCGACCCGTTCGAGCGGGTGAAGGGAATCGAACCCTCACCGCCAGCTTGGAAGGCTGGAGCTCTACCATTGAGCTACACCCGCGGACTGTCTCATTGTAAATCGTTGGTCGGGCTGGTCGGACTTGAACCGACGACCTCGTGCTCCCAAAGCACGCGCGCTACCAAGCTGCGCCACAGCCCGATTCGACACCAGCGTACTTCCCAACCCTTTCTTGTCACAGACGATTCCTACGTTGGACTCATGGAACTCGAGGCCGCCGTCCTCCAGCGGGTGAGGGCATACGAGTCGTTGTCCCGGTGGGAGAGATCGGAGCTGGGGCGGGAACTGCGCCGTGTCGGACTGTCGTACGGGGAGATCATGGAGTTGATCCCCGTCAAGAAGTCGACCCTGGCGACGTGGTGCCGGGACGTGAAGCTGACGCCAGACCAAATCGAGGCGATCAAGGGCAGGCGTGCACCCGAGCCGGGTATATCGCGAGATACGAATCGCAAGCGGCGAGCGGAAATCCAGGAGCTGAGAGGGATTGCCAGAGCCGAAGCCCTCATCTTGCTAGTGACCCCTTCTGGGTCGCCGGCACTGTCCTCTACTGGGCTGAGGGAGCGAAGACGAGGAACCACGTCGCCTATCGCGAACACAGATCCGTCGGCTTTGCGGCTCTTCGTCGACTGGATACGCACCTACATCGATCCGCTCGCGAGGTTCTCACTCCACCTGCACCTCCACGAGGGAAACGACGATGGGGCGGCCCGTGCCTACTGGCGTCGAGAGATCGGTCTTGCGGAAGCCAATTTTCACAAGACATTCATTAAGCCGAAGGGCACCGGACACCGTAAGAACACTCATGAACACGGGGTTTGCGCCGTCCGCCTCCGGAGAGCAGCCGACGCCTGGAACATCGTCATGGAATGGGTCGATGCTCTCACTGACCACTTAGGGGTTGACAAGACGCGAGGCTAGAATCTCCGCTGGGTCGCTAGCTCAATTGGGTAGAGCACCGGTCTCTTAAATCGGGTGTTGCGGGTTCAAGTCCCGCGCGACCCACTGATTCCCACAAATCCTCCTCTATTTGCGGGACAGCGTCCCACCGCGCGGGTGTGGCGGAATTGGCAGACGCGCAGGGTTTAGGTCCCTGTGGGAGCGATCCCGTGGAGGTTCAAGTCCTCTCGCCCGCACCTCACTCGAGAACTTCTCTCAGCTCTTCGCCACGGACCGGGTTGCCCAGATCGTCGCTGGTGTCCCAGAGCCCACCTTGGCGGAGCACCAGGTACATCCCGATCAACTCCCGCTGACGCTCGGGGTTTCCGAGGGCCTGCGGTGGGTGGAGCCTTCCGAACGAGGCGACGATGTTCCTGGCATCGCGGTCGTCTCCTTCTGCCGCCTCGAGTATCTCGCGAAGAGACAAACCGAGCTCGTCGTGACCGGTCGTGTCGAGGATGGCGACAGCCGCCTCCCAGGCATGTTTGTCACTCCCTCCCTCGGAGTGCTCGGCGAGCCACCGATTCGACCTGGCGAGCAGCGTGTCGGTGACCTCCATCCGATCTATCCGCCGTAGCCCTCGGCTATCTCGAAGCTCACCAGATCGTCCTCGTCGACGGCCAGATATCCCGGCTCGCCGTCGACTTCGAACCAGTGGAGCCCGCCGCCGGCGCTTTCCGACTCCTCCCCGGGCTCTCCCCTGGCGATGGAGTCGCCGGTTCCGCGGCCTCGGTAGTGAGCGAGGGTGGTCTTCTCCTCACCGCCTTCCCGATAGACGATGGTGTACCGCTCGCCACGCGTGAGCGTCATGAGCCCAAGACTAGGTGGCGGCGCGACACGATGGGCGTCCCCGGGAAGACCGGTGATGATCCGCGCTCCCCGTCTGAAGGTCAGATAGTGCCAGGCCCAACCCGCGACCACAAAGAAGCGGTTCCTGAACCCGATCAGGTAGAAGATGTGGATGGCGAGCCAGGCGAACCAGGCCAGGAAACCGCCGAACTTGACCCCCTTGATGTTGGCCACCGCCCGTGCCCGGCCGATCGTTGCCAGGGAACCCTTGTCGGAGTATCTGAACGGTCTCCGCTCTCCCCTGGCGATGATGCGCCCGGCGTGACGTCCCATCTGCATGGCGGCCGGCGCCACCCCGGGCACACCGTCCACCGCGGCCAGGTCACCGACGACGAAGACCTCCGGACGACCTGGCACGCTCAGATCGGGTTCGACGGCGACCCTGCCCGCCCGATCGACCTCAGCGAGCATCGACCCCAGACGCGACGCCTGCACCCCCGCCGCCCAGAGGACGGTGCCCGCTTCGATGCGCTCACCCGTGGACAGGGTGACACCGCGCTCGTCGATGTCGGACACCAGACAGTCGGTCTTCACTTCCACTCCGAGCTCTTCGAGTTGGGTGCGGGCCGAGGCCGAGAGCGACTCGGGGTATGGGGGTAACACACGATCGGTCCCCTCGACGAGGATGACACGGGCTCGACTCGGGTCGACCCGGTCGAACTCTTCCCGCGCGATCGAATGGACCGCTATCTCTTGGAGAGCACCTGCCAGCTCCACTCCGGTCGGACCTGCTCCGACCACGACGAAGGTAAGGAGACGATCGGCGTCATCGGGGTCGGCCTCAGCCCTCTCGAAGGCGCTCAGCACTCGGGCCCGGATGGTGAGGGCGTCCTCCACCGTCTTCAGGCCCGGTGCCATTGGCTCCCAGTCGTCGTTGCCGAAGTAGGAGTGGGTGGCCCCGGTGGCGACGATCAGGAAGTCGTAGGGCACCTTCTCGCCGCCTGCGATCACGCTCCTGCCGTCCAGGTCGATCTCGGTCACCTCGCCGAGGAGTACCCGCGCCACGTTGGCCTGCTTCTTGAAGACCGATCTGATCGGATAGGCGATGTCAGACGGGTTCAAGGCGGCCATGGCCACCTGATAGAGCAGCGGCTGGAACAGGTGGAAGTTGCGGCGATCGACGATGGTGATCTCGACATCGGCCTTCTTGAGTGCCTTGGCCGCGTTGAGGCCGGCGAAACCGGCGCCGACGATGACGACCCGGGTGCTCATACCCCGAGTTCTACCGCCAGGGCGCGGATAGCCCGGGCACGATGTGAGAGGTGGTTCTTCTCCGAAAGTGACATCTCGGCCAGTGTCCGACCGTCGACCTCGAAGACCGGGTCGTAGCCGAACCCCCTCTCACCACGAGGATGGTCGGCGATCACCCCTTCGAGAGCACCTTCGGCCGTGATCTCCGACCCGTCGGGAAACGCCAGGGCGACGACCGTCTTGAACCTGGCCGATCGTTCGACCACGCCGGCCATCTCCTCGATCAGCTTGGCGACGTTGTCCTCATAGGTGGCCCTCTCCCCGGCGAACCGTGCGGTGTGGACTCCGGGTGCACCGTCGAGACCATCGACTTCGAGACCGGTGTCGTCGGCGAGCACCGGCAACCCCGTCGCCTCCACCACGGCCCGCGCCTTGAGCAGGGCGTTCTCCTCCAGGGACCCACCGGACTCGTCCACGTCAGGCCAATCGAGCCCGCGCACGATCTCGACGGCGAGATCGACCTCCCCCAGGACCTCTTCGATCTCATTGACTTTGTCCGGGTTCTTCGAGGCGACCACGAGACGTGGGATCACCCGGCCACCGCCCGTCGCTGCATTTCGTGCAATTCTTCGATACCGACGGCTGCCAGGTCGAGGAGTTGGTCGAGGTCCTCGCGGGTGAACGGCGCCCCCTCGGCGGTCCCCTGCACCTCCACGAGCAGGCCCCGGCCGCTCATCACCACGTTCAAGTCGACCTCGGCCGCGACATCTCGCTCGTAATCGAGGTCGAGGATCATCTCTCCGCCGACGATCCCCACCGAGACCGCGGCCACCTCGTCGACGATCGGATTCTTCGACATCTTCTCGCGGGCAACCGCGTCTTCCAAAGCCTGGTGCAGTGCTATCCAGGCCCCGGTTATGGCTGCGGTCCTGGTCCCTCCGTCGGCCTGGATGACGTCGCAGTCGACCCGGACCATGACCGGCCCCATCGCCTGCAGGTTCACAGCGGCCCGGAGGGCACGGCCGACGAGACGCGAGATCTCCTTGGCCCGACCGCCGGAGATGTGGTCACGCCGAACCCTCTCGTTGGACGACCCTGGGAGCATGGCGTACTCGGCGGTGACCCAGCCCCGGTCGGAGTCACGCATCCAGCGTGGCACATCGTCTTCGACCGAGGCCGTGCACAGGACACGGGTCTTGCCCATGGAGATGAGGACGGAACCGGGAGTGGCGTCGGTGAAACCGAGCTCGACCGTCGCCGGGCGGAGTTGGTCGTGTGGTCGGTCGGTCATCGGAGTGGACGGTATACGCCGGGTGTTCAGACGTCGAAACTGGTGCCGGGCACCGCGAGACGGACCGGACGGTCGAACTCCCGCTCGGCTTCGACCACCGACACCGACGGGTCGAGATACGGCGGGATGTGGGTGAGGACCAGAGCCCCCGCACCGACTTCACGGGCGATGGAACCGGCTTCGGCTGCAGTCAGGTGATGTGAATACGCCTTGTCCTCGGTCTCTCCCTGATAAGACGCCTCCGACAACATCATGTCGACATCGGTGGCAGCTCGACGCCACTCCCCCACCGGCCCTGTGTCCCCGGTGAAGAACAGCGTCCGGCCGTTGCCGTCCCATCTCGAGCCCACAGTGGGTACGGAGTGGTCCATCTCGACGAAAACAACGCCCAAGCCACCGATCTCCACCTCGTCGCCTGAGCCCACCGCAGTGAAGGCGAAGCTCGACGGCTCCTGTTCGAGGAACTCGCACAAGCGGTCCCACACCGGCTGTGGTGCGTACAAAGGCACGGGATCTCGAGGGTTGGGGCGGTACTTCCAGGCGTGAAACGCCGCCATGAGATCTGAGCAGTGATCGGGATGCTGATGGGACACGACAACGGCATCGATCAGGTCGGTGTCGACGGGCATCGACATGAAGGTTCCCGGCCCGGCGTCGCACCAGACACGCGTATTGCCCTGTTCGATCAGGTAGCCCGAGGCGGGTCGGCCCGGGGCCGGATATGTCCCCGACGAACCGACCACATGGACCCTCACGGTGCCAGCCGTTCCTTCACCCAGCGATCGCCCTCGAGCCGATACCTGATCCGGTCGTGGAATCGGTTCGGTCTCCCCTGCCAGAACTCGACCATCGTCGGGGAGAGCCGCCAACCGCCCCAACGCGGAGGCCGGGGGATCTCGTCGCGGAAGTAGCCCGCCAACTCCTCGAAACGTGCGTCGAGCTCGTCCCGAGTCGTGACGACCGAACTCTGTATCGAGGCGTGGGCGGCGATCTGGGCGCCGCGGGGCCGGGTGGCGAAGTAGGCGTCCGCCTCGTCGTCAGGGACCGGGCTCACCGTTCCCTCGAATCGAATCTGGCGGTGTAGCTGGGTCCACACGAAGGTTGCCGCAGCAAACGGGTTGACTCGCATCCCCCGGCTCTTCCGGCTGTCGAGACCCGTGTAGAACACCAAACCGTCGTCGGAGAAGTCCTTCAACAGCACCGCCCTGGCCGAAGGGGCCCCATCGGGATCGATGGTGGCGAGCACGAAGGCCCCCGGCTCGTGCAGATCGACCTCCACGGCCCCTGCGAACCACGATTCGAACTCCGGGAACGGTGTGTCGGCCATCTCCGAGGTGTCGAGACCGGCCGACTCGTACTCCAGCCGACGTCTGGCAACTTCTTCTCGAATCACATTCCGACGATACTCACGACTTCGATGTCACCCGATCCCGCATCCACCCGTGGCGAGCTGATCGGGCGGGGATTACGCCGCCGCTGCCCCCGGTGCGGCGAACCGGCTTTCCTGTCGTGGTTCCGGATGAAAGAGCATTGCGGCAGGTGCGGGCTTCGTTTCGAACGAGAACCGGGTTACTGGGTAGGTGCGGTGATCATCAACACCACGGTGATCTTCGCCACGTTTCTCGTCGTCTTCGGGGGTCTGGTCCTCCTCACCTACCCCGACGTCCCGTGGGCCCTCGTCCTCGTTGTCACCGCGGTCGCCAACATCGCCATCCCGATCCTCTTCTACCCGATCTCGAAGAGTCTCTGGTCGGGGATGGAGTTGTCATGGCACCAGCTGGAGCCACACGAGATCGAGGATGCGTCCCGACGGGCCCACTAGAGACGTTTGGCGACCTCTTCGAGCATCACCTCGGTGGCACCTCCGCCGATCGAGTGGATCCTGACGTCGCGATACATCCTCTCGATAGCGGTCTCCGCCACGTAGCCCATGCCTCCGTGGAACTGCACGCAGTCGTACAGGACGACGTTGACCAACTCGCCGACGAGGGCTTTCACCTCCGAGACCTGGCGTACGGTGTCCTCGCCCTGATCGGTGAGCCAGGCTGCGTGATAAGCGAGCTCCCGAGCCGCGTCGATCTCGGCTTGGCGCATGGCCAGACGTTGCCGTATCGCCTGCTTGTCCCAGAGGGGGGCACCGAAAGCCGAACGTTGTTTGACATATGCAACCGTCAGTTCGACCGCCTTCTGTGCCTCGCCGAGCGCCTGGCCCATGATCGAAAGGCGCTCGTTCTGAAAGTTCTCCATGATGTAGTAGAAGCCCTGGTTGAGCTCCCCGATCAGGTTGGTCTCCGGAACCCATACGTCCTCGAGCACCAACTCGGCGGTATTCGAGGCGTGCCAACCCATCTTGTCCAACGCCCGGCTCGCCGTGAAGCCATCCGTCCCGGCCTCAACCGCGAAGATCGATATCCCACGTGAGCCCTTGACATCTGGATTGGTCGTGGCGGCGATGAAGACGATGTCGGCGATGGCGCCGTTGGTGATGAACATCTTGGTGCCGTTGAGCCTCCAGCCGTCACCATCACGACGTGCCGTGGTGTGTATCGCAGCCACGTCCGACCCGGCGTCGGGCTCGGTCACACCGATGGCGGTGATCGACTCTCCGCTGGCGAAGGCGGCCAGCCAGCGCTCCTTCTGCTCCTCCGACCCGAAGTTGGTCACATAGGGCGAGGCCAGGTCGGTGTGCACCAGGACCGTGATGGCGAATCCCCCACAGGTGCTCCGACCCAACTCCTCGGCGAAGACCACCGAGGCGACGTGGCCCATCTCGATGCCGCCGTAGCGTTCGGGGATGCGGAGACCGAAGAAACCGAGCTTGCCCATCTCGTCCAGCTTCGTCCTGGGGATTGCCCTCGCCTCCTCCCACTCGTCGACATGGGGGACCACCTCGTTCTCGACGTAGGCACGGACCTGGTTACGGATGGCGTAGAGGTCGTCGTCGATGTAGATGGACTTCACATCTCCTCCCCGCGGGCCAGCATGGCTCGTCCGGCTCTGCTGTTGTAGGTGAGATTCTGATCGGCGCAGAATCGTTGGGCCACTCGTGCCACCGCCTCCGTGTCGACACCGTGGGAGATTCCGAGACCGTCGAGGAGCCAGAGCACGTCCTCGGTGGCCACGTTGCCGCTGGCGCCGGGTGCGTAGGGGCATCCCCCGAGGCCTCCGGCTGAAGCGTCCATCCTGTCGATCCCCCGCCCGAGAGCCACCAATGTGTTGGCGACCGCCTGGCCGTAGGTGTCGTGGAAGTGCACACCAACCACTTCGACCGGCACCAGCTCCAAGACCTCGTCGAGCAGACGTTCGACGTGTGCCGGGGTTCCCATGCCGAGCGTCTCCCCCAAGAAGACCTCCTCCACCCCCCACTCCACCAGGGTCTCGGCGAGATGGGCCACCCAGTCGGGGTCCTGCTCACCTTCATACGGGCAATGGGTCGCCGTCGAGATGTACGCCCGAAAGGTGAGGTCTTCGGGTCCTTCCAAGACGATGCGTCTGATCCGGTGCATTGCTTCGTCGACGGTGGCGTTGACGTTCCGTTGGCTGAACGTGTCCGAAGCTGCCGTCAGCACCCCGATGTCACGCAACCCGGCCGCGATGGCATTCTCCAGCCCTGCCATGTTGGGGACGAGACCGATGAGGCGAAGCCCTTCGGTGGTCACCGAACCGACCACTTCGGCCCCGTCGGCCATCTGCGGCACCCATTTCGGGCTGACGAAGGAGACCGCGTCGAAACTGGTGACGCCGGTGGCGGCGAGATCGTCGATCAGCGCCGCCTTTGCCTCGGTGGGAACGAACACGCCGAGGGATTGCAGTCCGTCCCGCGATGCCGACTCGGTGACGGTGACACGCTCCGGGTAGTTGGGCACGATGAAACGGTAACCGGGCTCAGCTGGTGCGCTCGAGGAAGTCTTCCAGCACCTTGCTGTACCGGTCCCTGGCCTGATCGTCGGTGATGGAACGCCCCATGCTGGTCCAGGCAGGAACCCACTGTGCGATATCGGGCATGGGCCGACACAGCGCCACGGCTTCCCAATGCGTCAAGTCCGGGAGAGGGCTGGCACTCATCTCCAGGTAGCTCTCGATGAAGTGGTCGGCCACCTTGTCCATGCCCAGGTAGCGGATGTCGAGGGAGCAGTAGGCCACGTCCATCTCACGGTCACCAACCGATGGAGACTCCCAATCGACCACTGCGACGAGGTCACCGTCGTTCCACAGTGTGTTGCCGGGCCAGAAGTCGGTGTGACTGAAGACCTGGTCCGAGCCGATGTCGCGGTTGCCCAACATCACGCGCCGTCGGAGCAGCGCCTCGCCGAGGGGATGG
>CAZZIG010000106.1:0-9829 GCA_964653975.1 uncultured Acidimicrobiaceae bacterium | reverse complement strand
GGGTGGAGCAACCGAGCTGGGCAACACCTCGAGCGCCATGAGCAGCCCCAGGATGACCAGGGGTCTGGTCCGGCGCCACAACAGGGAACCTGACGCCACGGCGGAGACCCACACCGCCGTCGGCATGATCTCGTCGAACTGACGCCACGCAAGGGTGTCCTCGCCCAGCACCAGGAAGATGCTCACGACGAAGACGACCGCAGCCAGCACGGCATCGAAGACGCGGGGCTTGCCCAGTGTCGAGATCACCAGGAAACGGTACGGCATCGGGTCCGGATTGGCACCCATCCCGGGGTGGAAGCTGAACTCCTACTCGAGATGGGGATCACCCTCGTGGTGTAGGCGGCGATACCGCGCCAGCGTCTTCCCGTTCATACGTTCGAGAGAGCGATGAAAGGAAGGAACATTCTCACCGTGATACGTGCGCTCCTCGACGATCTGAAGCCACAGCGACATTCGAGCAGGGTGCTCTATGTCTTTGGAGGATTCTGGATCTTCAGCGCCCTCGTCCACACCGGTCTCCTCGCCGCCACCGGATTTGAATGGTCGGGATCTGTCTCCTGGCGAAAGCCCATCGTATTCGGCCTCTCGATAGGCCTCCTCCTCACTGTGCAGGCCCGGCGCGGCGAAGCCTCCCACTTCAATGTCTTCGAAGAAACCAATGCGACGATCTTCGCGCTGGGCCGTACGAGCAGCGAGTAGGCCGCTACATAACGCGCGCCGACACTGGCCGAATCACCCACGCATAACCGGCGTTGCGTTGCTGCGGCGACCTGCTTCACTCAGCCGTACCAGCGGCAGAAGGCCACGGTGAGGCGCTCCAGGGTGACGCGATGCACCTCTTCGGGGTGGGTCTTGACCACCCGGTCCGCCCTCACCAGCGCCTGCTGTGCCCTCCGCAGAGAAGACTCCCTCACTCTCCCCCGCTGACCCCACAATCGGGAGATCTGGCGGTCTGATCCGCCGACCCACGTCTTCAGGGTCTCCTGGTCGGGGGCCGTGGCGGCCAAAGACCGCTTCTTGAGGTCGGACTCCAATGCCGCGAGATAGACCAGAGGGTGGCCGTGGACGAGAAAATCCGAAAGCCGCCGCAGGGCCGTGGGCACGTCTCCTTTGCCGATGGCATCGGTGATGTGCCAGGTGGGCTCGTCGGGCCGGTTCTTGAACCGATCCATGATCAGCTCGGCGGTGATCCTCCCCGAAGTCTCCTCGAGTTGGTCGAGTGCCTGACCCATGCTGGCGGTGTCGGTTCCGAACCGCTTCATCAACGCTTCGGAGGCGCCCTTCTCCAGGGTCAGACCGCGGGCGGTCACCTCCTTGTCGAGCCACTGTGACGCCTGGCGTTCCCACATCTTCTTGACCGAGACCGTCTGCCCTCCGAGGTCTCGAATCGCCTTGGGAACCGCACCACCGTAGACGAGGACGACCTCGATCGCCGCCAGGTCGGCACCGTCGAGCAGCTGGACGAGCGTCTCGACCTCGGCCTTCTGCAGATTCTCGGCGTCGACCACCTCCAGACCGACACGATCGCCGAACAGCGACCCGGACTGGAGCAACGGGATCATCGGCTCCAGCTCGGTGCGCAACGCGCCATCGCCCTCTTCCCCGGCCCCTCTACCGGGGACGTCGATCCGGACCACCTGGTCCCGGCCAACGTCATTCTTCTCCAGGTGGGCAGCGGCCAGCTCGTGCATCTGCTCCCGCTCGCCCGGACCGGCGCCCGAGGGCCCGGCGACGATCAACAACGCCATGGATTCAACTTACTCATGGGGTACGACCGAAAAGCCGGACCAGATCGCAGGCCATCGCCACGTCGTGGACCCTGATGATGTCGGCTTCGTGTTCCAGAGCCAGTCCGATGTACACCGCGAGACGGTGCCCGTCTCGCTTCCTGGGGATAGGGATCAGCACCGGCCTGCCCAGGGCGTGCAGCTGGTCAGTCGAGGCGATGACTTGCAGTTGCATCCTCGAGTAGGCCTCGTAGTCACCCCGGTAGTTGAGGGCGATCCCCGGATCGAGGATGACGTCGCGGATGCCCTCCGCAGCCAGGTCAGCGAGCAGGTCACGGAAACGGTCGGCGGTGTGTGCGGCTTTGTCGTCCATGATCTCGACCTCACCCACAGCGTGAGGGTTGGGCCCTTCGATGTGCACGGCAACCACGGCAACCCCGGTGCGTTTGATCACGTCGCGCATGTCGGGGTTGGCCAGGCCTCCGGTGTCGTTGACCAGCACCGCCCCGGATTCGATTGCGGTCGCGGCCACATCTGGTTTCCAGGTGTCGATGGCGACGGGATGGCCTTCGGCGACCAGTGCCTCGATGACCGGGACAACGCGGGATATCTCGTCGGCGTCGTCGATCGTGTCGTTGTCCGGGTGCGAGGACTGCCCACCGAGATCGATCAGGGTCGCACCCCAACTCCGGTAACGATCCGCCATCATCATCGCCTCGTCGACCGACCCGGCGATGGTGTGGGTGTTCTTGGAGTCCGGGGACACGTTGATCACCCCCATGACGTGGGTGACACCACCGAGCGGAAGCTCGTGCTCGCCCAGTCGGAGAGAGTCGGTCACTCGCCGAGATTACGACAAAGCGGAGGGTTGCCCACAGGGCAGAGTCTCACGTGGCCAGAAAGTCGCGGTACCAAGCTCCGCTTGCCTTCAGGGTCCGTTTCATCGTCGTCCGATCGACATGGACGATCCCGAACAGCTTCGAATACCCCATGGACCACTCGAAATTGTCCATCAGTGACCAGACGAAGTACCCCGTGACTTCGACACCGCGCTCACGGGCACGGTGGATTGCCTCTATATGGCGGCTGATGTATTCGATGCGCTTCGGGTCGTCGACGAATCCGTCCCGGTCGGGTTGCTCACGGAAGGCGGCCCCGTTCTCCATGACCATGAGAGGCAGCTCCGGATACATCCGCCCGACCCTCTCCAGCATCCAGGTGAGACCCTCGGGCTCGACACCCCAGCCCATCTCGGTGAGCTCTCCGGGCGGCCGGGCGATCTCCGCCTCATCCGGGCCAGGCCAGGCCGGCATGGGGTCGGCCCCGGGGAGGTGCCGCACGTGATTCACGTTGTAGTAGTTGACGCCGAGGAAGTCGATCGGCTCGACTGCCTCTCTCAATCGGTCGCGGTCTATGCGGTCGTCGACACCCCACTTCCGGTGATACCCCAGAACCGGCTCGGGATAGACACCGTCGAAGACGGTCCCGAGAAAGAGACGGTTCTGGATGGCGTCGACACCGTCGGCTGCCCTCTTCGACTCCACGGAGTCGTCGGCGGGCCAGGCCGGGATCAGGTTGAGCACGATCCCGAGCCGGTTCCCCCCGCTCCCCTGGATCTGTCTCATGGCTGCGATGGCGGAGTGGTGGGCGAGCATCAGATGATGGGCGACCACGAACGACGCCCCCGGGTCTCTCATCCCGGGAGCATGCTCCCCTGCGCTGTGACCGAGAAAGGCGACACACCACGGCTCATTGAAGGTGGCCCACTGACCGACCAGGTCTCCAAGACCCTCCTTCGCCACCCGGGCGTAACGTGTGAACCACTCCACGGAGTCGGGGTTCAACCAGTCTCCCCGATCCTGGAGAGCCTGGGGCAGGTCCCAGTGATAGAGGGTCACCACGGGGGTGATGCCCCGCGCAACGAGCGCCTCGCACAGATTCCGGTAGAACCGCAGGCCCTCGGGGTTCACCTCTCCAATCCCGTCCGGAATGAGCCGGGACCACGAGATCGAGAATCGGTAGGCGTTGACACCGAGACCGGTCATCAGCGCCACGTCCTCGCGATATCGGTGGTAATGATCGATCGCACGGTCCCCGGTGTCCCCATCGAGGGTGTTGCCCGGGGTGTGTGAGAAGGTGTCCCAGATCGAAGGGCCCCTGCCGCCTTCGTCCCACGCCCCCTCCACCTGGTAGGCCGCCGAAGCCACCCCCCACAGGAAGTCGGTGGGGAAATCGGAGGCGCGGAGCGTTGTCGTCTGACTCTCCTGGGTCGCCATTTCTCCTACTTCTGAACTCCGGATAGGTCGATCCCCTGGAGGAACACCCGTTGGGCGAAGAGAAACACCACCACCGGGATGATCAACGCCAGCATCGCACCGGACTGGATGAGCTGGGGTTGGGCGTCGTACAGCGTGTTGAAAGTGCGCAGACCCACCGAGATCGGCTGGAGGTCGGGACGGGTGGACGGGTAGATCATGGGTTCGAAGAAGTCGTTCCAGGCGAAGTAGAAGTGGAACAGGCTCACCGCGACGATCGCCGGATTCATCTGGGGAAGGACCACCGACCACAGAGTCCGGAAAGGCCCGGCTCCGTCGATGACGGCCGCCTCGTCGAGCTCTTTCGGGATGGTGAGGAAGTACTGACGCAACAAGAAGACATTGAATGCGTTGGCGAAGAAGTGGGGCACGATGAGCGGCAGCCATGTCCCCACCCAGCCGATGTGGACGAAGAGGGCATAAGTCGGCACGAGCGTGATGACTTTGGGAAGGACGATGCCCGGGCCCGTTCTTCTCGGATCTTCCCAACGCTCATACCGCAGTGGACCTGCGCACCACCAACTCGGTGGGCAGCAGGACCCTCCTCGGCCCGCTCTCGGGATTCTCCAGAAGACTCAGGAGGGTGCGCGCCGCCTCTTGGCCGATCTCACCCACACCCTGACGGACCGTGGTCAGAGGGGGATCGAGCTCGGCGGCGAAATCGAGGTCGTCGAACCCCCCTACCGCGACATCGTCCGGGATCGAGCGACCGCTCTCCGCCAGTGCCCGGTAGGCACCACGAGCGGTGTTGTCGTTCCCGCAGTACAAGGCGTCGAAGGGCACCTGGGTGTCGATCAGCTTCCTCGTCGCCTCATAGCCGCTCTCGTCGGTGAAATCGCCGGGGACCACGGCGCCTTCGGAGGAAAGCCCGGCGCGGCGCATCGCCGTGCGGAAGCCGATGGCACGGTCGCGGCCCGAGACGCTGTTGGGGCGACCGGCGATATGGACTATCCGACTACGCCCGGTGTTGATCAGGTGGTTGGTGATGCTCTCGGCCGCTGCCTCGTGGTCGATGTCGACATAGCTGGCGTCGCGGTCGGCGCGTCGATGCCCGACCAGGACCACGGGAAGGTCGGAGGCGCGGAGACCGTCGACCAGAGGGTCGTCGATGGTGTCCGCGGTCACGATCACGCCGTCGAGCATCCCCATGGCGAGGATGTTGTCGAGCGTCTCCTCCTTGGTCCGGTTGCCCAGCCAGAGCATCATCCCGGCGGCCTGTGAGGTCAGAGAGTCGCACACGCCGGTGAGGAGCTCGGAGAAGTAGGCGTCGGCAAAAGTGAGTGGGGCAGCGACGTGCATGACGACGCCGACCACCCCGGACCGGCCGCTGGCGAGATTGCGCGCCGCGAGATTGGGCCGATAGTTGGTCGACTCGATGACGTCGAGAACTCTCTGGCGGGTCTCCGGGGCGACCGAGCCGCCGTTGATGACCCGGGAGACCGTGGCGCGGGAGACCCCGCTAAGGGCCGCCAGGTCGTCCAGCGTGCGGGCCATCGCCTTTCACTCCCTCCTTTGAAAGCGCTCTCATAACTTATCGCGATTGAACCAGTCCTGTCAAGGGTCGCCTACCAGCCGACCAATGGATTTGCTGCTTCTCGACTGGGAGCGCTTTCACAAGTAGAGTCCAAAATTCAATTCCTGAGCGGGAGGCCGAGACATGGAAGATGGTCGCTTCCTCACCGGTGTCAACTATTGGCCCCGACGCAAGGCCATGTATTGGTGGTCGGATTTCGATGGTTCAGAGGTAGCCGACGAGTTCGGCCTGATCGCCTCTCTGGGCATGGACGTGGTGCGGATCTTCCTGCTCTGGGACGATTGGCAGGAGAAATCCGACACCGTCTCCACCGCTCGTCTGCATGATCTCGAGACAGTCTGCGACGTAGCCGCCGCCTGCGGCCTCGGTCTCGACGTGACCTTTTTCACCGGGCACATGAGTGGCCCCAACTGGGCGCCGGCCTGGCTCCTCGACGACGCCTCCCCCTACCCCTCCCCCCAGGTTCGTCAGGTGGTGAGTGGGGGCAGGGTCGTCGACTCCTCCTACCGCAACATGTTTCACGACCCACAGACGCTGGCTGCCGAACGTCTCCTCCTGGAGACGGTGGTGGGTGCGTTCCGCGACCACGAGGCGATCTGGATGTGGAACCTGGGCAACGAGCCCGACCTCTTCGCCTATCCGAACGACGCATACGCGGGAGCGAGGTGGGCATCGGAGATGACCGCCCTGATCCGCTCGATCGACCCCTCCCATCCGGTGACCACCGGTCTCCACGTCGACAGTCTGTTGGGAGACAACGGTCTCCGGGTCGACCAGGTCTTTGCGACCGCGGACATCGCTGTGATGCACGGCTACCCGATGTACATACCGTGGGCGAGAGACCAGTTGGATCCCGACTTCGTGCCGTTTCTCTGTGCCCTGAGTTCAGCCCTCAGCGGCAAGCCATGCCTGGCCGAGGAGTGGGGTGGGTGCACGGCTCCCCGCGGGGAAGAGTCGACGACGTGGGTCTGGGAGTCGTATGGGCGTCATCGGAGTCAATTCATGGCGAGCGAGGAGGATCTCGCGGTCTACGTGGGAAAGACGTTGCCCCGCCTGGTCGAAGTGGGAGCGACTGGAGCATTTCTCTGGTGTTTCGCCGACTACGCCCCCGAGCTCTGGGACCGCCCGCCGTGTGAGGAGACCGGAGCCAAGCACGAGAGGCATTTCGGTTTGGTCCGGCCCGACGGGAGTCTCAAGCCTCATGCCGAAGTGATCCGCGAATTCGTCGAGTCCGGCCCTCAGATCGGGGAGTCATCCCGCACGGCCACCCTCGACGTGACTGCGGACGAGTATTACACCGATCCCCTGGGCCACGCCCAACGGCTCTACGAGTCCTTCTGACCCGGGGCCGCCCCTCGCCACTACACCCCTGGGTCGGCGAATCCGAGTCGCTCGACCAACGTGGCCACCACATCCGCCGGAGACAGATCGGAGGTGTCGATGGTGATGGTGCTCACCTCCTCCAGGAGAGGAGCGCGACGCTGCCGTAAGTCGGCTCGCTCGGTCTCCCCGACGGGTCTCCGATGATCACCCTCGGCCTGTCTCCTCCCGATCACCTCATCACGTGCTGTGAGCCACACGGAGACGTTCTCCCTCATCGCCTCCCGTCCTCGTTCGTGGTCGACGACACTCGATGCGGGGGCGATGACGGCTCGACTGTCCCGCGAGCACAGCTCGAGGAAGACTTCCAGCTCGATCTCATGGAGACGGGCCACACCATCTCGGGAGGCGATGACGGCGCCTGTCTCGGCGCGAGCCCCCTGCAGGATGGCGTCCGAGTCGAGAAAGGGCAGACCGACCCTGGCGGCGAGCAAACGTCCCACCGTGGTCTTGCCCACTCCCATCGCCCCGGTGATGATTATGTGTGGTTCCGACGTCCCGCCCAACGGGACCTCCTGAATCTGGTGACGGAGGCACCGTAGGCGGTTCAGTCCTCGTCACCGGTGACGGCGAGGTCGATTCCGACATCCCCTTCCTGGTCGGTCCGGAGCACGACGTTGCTCTCGCTCAACACGTCCACCACCCAATCGACGGGATGGCCGAACTCATTGGGGCCGACAGAGATCACCGCCACCTCCGATCCCACCGAGCGCAACCATCCCTCATCGGAGGTTCCCGCCCCCTGGTGGGGCACCTTGAGCACATCCGCCACCAGATGGGCCAGATCTGCCTGGGCATGGGTCTCGATGTCACCCGAGAGCAGCATGTCCCGGCCCGGGCCCCGCACCGTGACCACGATGCTCTGGTCGTTGGGGGAGGCATAACGACGCACCGGGGCTTCCACGACCAACTCGAGATCGCCGAGCACCATCCGAGTCCCCGGCTCCGGTGAGTGCGAGGGGATGGAACGTGCGGCAACCGCCTCGAAGAATGCTCTCGAAGCCGGCGTCGAGTGAGGCTGGGTGTCGGCCCACACCTCCCCAACCGCGAAGTTCTCCACGACGCCAACGAGCCCGGCGGCGTGGTCGGCATGCACATGGGTGAGGATCACCAGATCGAGTCGGCTCACTCCGTATCGCCGCAGCCTCTCCACCACACGAGTCTCGTCAGGTCCACCGTCCACCAGGGCGAACATCCCGTTTCCACCATGGATGAGGATGGAGTCGCCCTGACCCACATCGAGGACGACCGCACCGGCATCCGGTAATCCGGGGTGCGGGACGGTGGTCGCGACCAGGACACCGATCGATGCCGCCACGAGGACGGGCGCTCTCAGGGACGGGACCAACCTGAACACACAGACCAGGGCCAACAGCCCAACCAACGCACCGCCGGAGAGTTGGGGCCACCCTGCCGCCCCCCTCGCCAGCACCAGCACCATCTCCGCGACCCAGGCCGCCGGGGCCACGAGAAACCCGACCCCGGCCACACCCACCGCACCCATGACGGTGGACGCAGCCACGAGAGGAGCGGCCAGGAGGTTCACCAGCGGTGAGAGAACGGGAACCGTGCCGAAATGGGCCACCAGCAACGGGGCCACCGCCAACTGAGCGCCCATGGTGACCGCCAGGGTGCGTGCCAGGATCCCCCGGACCGGCCATCTCGCACCGACCAGCACCCCTGCGGTGGCCGCCACCGACAGCTGGAATCCGACATTCGAGGTGAGACTCGGATCGGCCAGTACCAGGATGGTGACCGCCACCGACAGGAGCTGCCAGGCCTCCAGGACCAATCCGGCCAGTCGACCGCCGAGGGCGATCCCGGCCATGACCGAAGCGCGCATCACCGAAGGCTCGAAACGGGTGGCAGCCGCATAGACAGGGAGACCGAGGAGCCCGATCAACGCGCGGCGTTTTGGCCCCATCGCCAGTGGTCCTGCAGCAACCGCGAGCAGCCCGAGGAACAGGGCGACATTGGAGCCGCTGACGGCGACGAAATGGGCCAGCCCGCTTCGCCGCATCGCCTCCACATCGGCTTCCTCGATCCGGTCGATCTCGCCGATGAGAAATCCGGCCAGGAGGGCGCGGCCCTCGTCCCACGGGGAGAGTCTGTCGTTGACCGCTGTCCTGATCGCCTGCCCCGCCCGATGGGGAACGAATCGGCTCGGCTCCACAGCCGACACGTCCCTGACTTCGAGCACCGCCCCGTATCGGCGACCGGAGGCGACACCCGCCGACGGTTCGATCCTCCCGGCGACGACGAGCGTGTCTCCCCTGCCCGCATCCACGACATCGCCGAAGTCGACGAGGACCGGTCCAGCCGCGATCTTCCCCAATGCGTACGGGCCGAATCGACCTGCAACGACGTCACCGGTGAGCACCACCGCACCCTCGAACCGTCCCTCGGTGACAGGTAGTGCACGCGGTGCGGGCACCAGCGAGGACGAGATCAGCCAGGCGGCCACGACCACGGCGATCCACGGCCGGGAGACAGCCGGAGGCAGCGCCCGGTTCAAGGACGGACCAGGTCGCGGAGTGCGGCCAGTTTGGCCTCCCCGATCCCGGGAACCTCGAGCAGGTCTTCCACCGTCTCGAACCGCCCATTCTGCTCCCGGAAGGCGACGATCCGATCGGCGAGTACGGGGCCGACGCCCGGCAGTGTCTCCAGATCCGCTGCAGTGGCCCTGTTGAGCGAGATGAGACCGTCGCCTGCCCCACCATCTCCGCCCCCCGAGCCCTCGTCGTCCGCCGGTCCGGGCACGATGATCTGGTCTCCGGCCGCCACCGGCGCCGCCAGGTTGATCTGATCGACGAGAGCCCCGGGACGCAAGCCGCCGGCCGCGTCGATGGCGTCGGCAACGATCGCATCGG
>CAZZIG010000105.1:0-33711 GCA_964653975.1 uncultured Acidimicrobiaceae bacterium | reverse complement strand
ATCTCGTCGGGAAGCTCGCCCCGAACCAGACGCAACAGGGCCCGCACCCTCTTAATCGACTTGCGTGATTCGTGAACCGCAGACGCCAACCCGTTCCCGCCGTTGGCGAAGAACCCGGAGGCGGCATGTTCCAGTTGCTCCATGGTCACCCGCTTGACCCCTGCTCCGAGAGGCTCAGACTCACCGAGTTGGAGACTTGTGTCGAAAGCCACCAGATGCTGATCACCTGGCGACGTGGTGGCCAAGATGGTCACCGGGCCAGCGTAATGTCGGGGTCTGTGAGATCTGCGGGTCTTCTCCCATACCGTTTGCACACCGACCTCGAGGTCCTCATCGCCCATCCCGGCGGGCCCTGGTTCGAAAAGCGTGATGAAGGGTCGTGGTCGTTGGTCAAGGGCATCGTCAAGGAGGACGAAGACGACCGGGAGGCCGCAATCCGCGAATTCGAGGAGGAGACGGGTTGGACGCCCCCGATGTCGAGATGGGTGCCCCTCGGTGAGACCACCCTCAAATCGCGCAAGGTCGTGGTGGCGTGGGCGGTGGAGTCTGACTTCAGCCTCGACACCTTCGACCCGGGCACGTTCAGTCTCTACGGGAGGGAATACCCCGAGATCGACCGTGTTGGGTGGATGACGCCCGACCGGGCGCGCGAGAAGCTCAACCTTGCCCAGACCGTGTTCGTGGATCGACTAGAGACGCACCTGGGTTTGAATGGATACGAGGAGGTGTTGGGATGACTGATCTGCCAGAGACCGAAGCACAGTGGAGAGACAAGCTCACGCCCGAGCAATACCAGGTCCTGCGTCAGGGGGACACCGAGCGCGCCTTCACCGGTAAGTACTGGGACGAGAAGACACCGGGTGTCTACCGGTGTGCGGGGTGCGGGGAGAAGCTTTTCTCCTCCGACACCAAGTTCGAGTCACACAGCGGATGGCCGAGCTTCTTCCGCCCAATGGCCGAAGACGGCATCGAGGAGGAACAGGACCGGTCCTACGGCATGGTCCGGACCGAGATCAAGTGCGCCAACTGCGGTGGTCACCTCGGTCATGTCTTCGACGACGGGCCCCAACCCACCGGGCTGCGCTACTGCGTCAACTCGGCGTCGCTCGAGTTGGAGACCGAAGAAGACTGACCAGGTGGTCAGCGGTCGGTTCACGCCCCTTCGCTCAGCGAAGACCTGAACCCCGGGCACGCTGATCACGAATCTCATCGACCACCGCGACGAGAGCCTCGTCGTGCTCCGAGGCAGGCAGGCTGGAGAGCCGGATTCGCCGCTCGATCAGCCCGTTGGCGGCCAGTGGGGCGATCTCGACCTCGCGGACCAATCTCAGCACTGCCTCGTTGTCGGCAAGCGCCTCGAAACAGAACTCGTGGAGACCGTCGTGCCTCGCCACCGCCAGCAGAGCCTCGAATAGCGATCGTCCCACCCCGCGTCGTTGCATGGCGTCGAGCACCGTCACCGCCACCTCCGCACACCTGCCGTCGGCCTCAACGATGTAACGCCCCGCTCCCGCCACTTCGTCTCCGATGGCGGCACCCCAGGCGACATGGCGTTGCTGATCGACGTCGGTGAGATAGTCGAGTTCCTGGGGGCTGAGACTGCTCACCCCATGAGCGAACCGCGAGAACCGGCTCTCCAGAGACATTTCCTCCAGTGCCTTCTCGAAGAACTCGCGGTCGGTCTTCAGGATCGGGCTGAGCGTGACGACCGAGCCGTCCGGGAGCGATCTCTCGTACTTGGGCCGATCGGCGGGAATCACGATTCTCATCGTCGCCCAATTGAAGCCGGTTCGGGTTTGCTGTGTCGCTGCGGCACGTTCGACCGTCACCGAACCGGTTGCCGTCCTGGCGGCACGAGGCACTGATCCCACGTCACGTCGGCCGCCCGCGGTAACTTCGAGTGCGATGACACGGCGCCGGCTGGCGACAGCCACCTCAGATTTCGGATCGGGCAAACGCGAGTCCCACGACTCCGGCCCCTTCTACGCCCGCTTCACGCCACCGGTCGTCTCCGCTGACGAGAGAGTGGAGAGACCGGTCCTGGTCGACCGGCTGTTCTGCGCCGATGCCCGCACGATGACAGACGAGCAGGTCAGGGATCGCTCCGTCGCCCTGCTGGTGACATCGCCCCCGTACTTCACCGGGAAGGAGTACGAGACCGACATGGCGGTGGGCCATGTTCCCGCGAGCTACGTCGAGTATCTGGAGATGCTCCACGACGTGCTGGCCATCGGTCTCGCCAAGCTCGAGCCGGGAGGGAGGATGGCGGTGAATGTCGCCAACCTGGGACGAAAGCCATACCGTTCTCTATCTGCGGACGTCATCTCGATCCTGCAGGACGATCTCGGCATGTTGCTCCGCGGTGAGATCATCTGGCAGAAGGCCCGGGGCGCCGGGGGCAGCTGCGCCTGGGGCTCGTACCGTTCCCCACAGAACCCGGTGCTGCGTGACGTCACCGAGAGAGTGATCGTCGCGTCCAAGGGTCGATTCGACCGTGCCATCAAACGACCCCATCGAGAACAGCTCGGGCTTCCCCACGAGGCGACCATCGACACAGACGACTTCTTGCAGGGGACGATCGACGTTTGGGAGATGCCCTCCGCCAGCGCGACCCGGGTCGGGCATCCGGCGCCGTTCCCGCTGGACCTGCCCCGCCGGTTGATCGAGTTGTACACGTACACGGGAGATCTGGTGCTCGATCCGTTCATCGGCTCGGGGACCACTGCCGTCGCCGCGGTCGAGGCCGGTCGCCACTACGTCGGGTTCGACACGGAGCCGGCGTATGTCGAGATGGCCGAGGCCAGGATCGCGGAGGCCCGTCTTTGACGACACGGATCCTGGCCGTCTGCGCCGGCAACATCTGCCGGTCCCCGGCCGCCGAGGCTGCCATCCGGGTCGCAGCTGCCCGCGCCGGTGTCGACGTCGAGGTCGACTCGGCCGGAACCGGTTCGTGGAGTGTTGGCAACCCCCCTCATCCACAGGCGGTCGCCGCCGGTGCCAGGGCCGGTCTGGAGATCACCGGCCGGGCCCGCAAGATGAACCGAGCCGACTTCGACCGCTTCGATGTGATCGTGGTGATGGATCGGGCCAATCTGCGTGACGTGCTGGAGCTCGCACCCTCACTCGAGGACCGGGCGAAGGTGCGACTGTTCCGGACCTTCGACCCCGCCACCGACTCCGAGGAAGTACCCGATCCGTACGGGGGCCCGGATGAGGGTTACGACGAGACGATTGCCCACGTGACCGCGGCAGCAGCCGGTCTCATCGACAGTCTCGGGTCAGCGGGAAGCCAGGATCCGGTAGCCGTCGAGTAGGAACTCGAGTGCGCTCTGCTGAGGATCGGGAGCGGCCACCAGGTCGTCGAATCCGAGACTCGACCCGTTGAAGCTGGCGTCGTTCCAATAGGGGTTCTCCCGATCTATCTCGCCCCAGGCGGCGACGTAGACATACGGCCGGTCGTGTGCCCGATCTCCGGGGGATGCCCCATAGGATGCCCGGCTCGACGACGCTTCACTGCCCATCTCGAACGCGGCGTCGAAGTGCTCCGGCCAGAGTTGCACTTCGCTCACTTCGTCCCGGTCCGATCCGTGGCCGCGGAGCTCTTCGAGAACGTCGAACCCGAAGTTGAACCACTGGCCGAGGGCCCGGGATGCAATATCGTCCACGTCGAGGGGGGCGTCGGGGTCGACCGGGGGCAGAGGATCGCGGAATTCGCCCTCGTACCAGTCGACCTGGTAGTCGATCCCGACGAACTCGGCCGCGGCACGCACCGTGGTGATGGTCTGGGTGGCGATGCGATCTGGCTCCTCGTAGACGATGCTGGCACCTTCGACCCGGGCGACACGACGATCGAACTCCGGGGTCCCGAACCCGCCGGGGGCGGCCCTCAGCCCCATCCGTCGGGTGGCCGCGTAACGGACCGGGCCCAGGACGAAGAAGGCAATCTGATGGAGGGAGTCGCGGCTGGTCTCGTAGCCGGCGGACAGGGGTTGGAGGTTCAAGAGGGGGTTTGGTCGGCAGATGAGGGCTTGCGCCAGAACATCGCCGCCTGGCCTGCCCCGGCGAGTAGGCCGAGGGCGACGATGCCCGCCCCGACGTAGCCGTCGAGAGCGGTGTCGAGACCGAGGGCAGCGTCGATGGAGAGACTGCCCGGGCCGACCATGGCGACCACCAGGGCTGCCACCGCCAACGTCGCGACGTATTCGTACCCCTCGTCGGGCCGATGGAACACGAAGAACCCGGCGAACCGGTGGATCGCGATGAAGGCGACCAGCATCGTGGCCACCAGCGCGGCCGCGGCCACGGAAGTGAGGAGACCGACTATCAGCCCGAGACCGATGGCGATCTCACTCAGGGCCGACATCCGCGCGTTGAGCTGGGGCGACTTGAAACCCTTCTGCTCGAACCAGCGAGCGGTGCCTTCCTGGGTCTTTGCGTGGTTCACCCCGTGGGCGAGCATCACAATCCCCAGCCACACCCGAAGCACCAACATCGCAACATCGATCTCGTTCATCGACCTCCCTCTCTGCCGTCAGGATATCCGGTCGGGAGGTCCGACGTCGATCAGACGTCGTTCATGCGACGGTGTCGCCAGAGGAGGAGACCGGCCCCGGCGGCGATGAGGCCCCCTGCAGTCGCCAGGATCCCGCCGGGCCCGGCTGATGTCGACACCGACGAGGGCTCCACGGCGACCGCGACCGTGCTCGAAGGACGGTTTGGGGTCGTCGTCGAGGGGATGATCGTGGTCGGGACGGTCGTCGTCGGGGGAATGGTCGTCCCGGGGATGGTCGTGGTGGAGGGCGGCATCGTGGTGGTAGTGGTGGGAGGCGGCACGGTGGTGGTCGTCGTCGACGACGTCGGGGAGGTCGTGGTCGACGAGGTTGTCGATGTCGTACCCGGTGGAGGAGGCGACGGCGACCTGCCCCCGCGGGCGGCCTCGACGTCGGCCATGAGCCCAGCCACCACATAGGAGTTGAGGTTCCCTCCCGGGCACGTCGTCTGGCTCATGTTGCGATGGCCGGTGATGGTCGGCGTCGTGACGCTCACACCGGCAGGGTGTTTGTTGGATCCCCTCGAGGTGAATGTGACCTGGGCCCCCGCCGCGGTCGACACCGCGTACCGGTCGGCGAGCCACGCCAACAGGGAGACCAACGAGCCCAGCGAAGCCTGGCTCGGGTGGGCCGTGTTGTAGTCACCGATGATGCACACCAGTTGACTGAAACCCTGGTTCCCCCCGGTTGCGTCCCCGGCGACCGGGCCGTCCAGGCTTCCCGCCCTGCCCTCCCAAACGCCACCGTCGGCGTCGATGAGAAAGTTGTAGGCGATGTCGGGCCAGCCTTTCTCGGCGCTGGTGTGATAGTCGTAGAAGCTGCGCAGGATCGCCGGCGCATCGGCACCGGTGTGGCCGTTGCGGGACGCAGAGTGGTGGACGATGAGAAACCTCACCTCTTCACCGTGGAGCGACCCTTTCGGGGGCCGGTCCACCCCCCAGGCGCTCCGGGGGTTGATCGTCAGCCCCCGAGCGGGGATCGCAAGACCGTGGGTCACCACGGCGAGTCCCGCCGCGGCACCTATGAACTGTCTTCGCGTGAGTGGAGACACGTCGGCCAAACCCTATTATTCGCCCGCGGCTTGTCTACGGTTCTCCATTCATGAACAGCTGGACAGAAGGTGCTCTCGCCCTCATCGTGGTCGTGTTCCTCGGCATCGGCCTGTACCTCTTCACCGGCCAGGAGATCGGCGACGGGGGTGGAGGGGGCACCGCCACCACGCAGCCGATCACCGTCGATCCGGAGGCGGCCGCCCGCGGCGCCACCCTGGCCGAGGGCCAGGGCTGTCTGCAGTGCCACACCACCGACGGTCGTCCCGGCTCGGGCCCGACCTGGAAGGGGCTGGCCGGCTCCACCCGCCCCCTCACCGGTGGCGACGAGGTCGTGGCCGACGACAACTACCTGTTCAACTCGATCATCACCCCGAACAACCAGGTGGTCGAGGGTTTCGACGCCATCATGCCGACGTTCTACGCGGACCAGCTCGACGAGCAGCAGATAACCGATCTGGTCGAGTACATCAAGAGTCTCGCCACCTGACCCCGCACCCCCCGGTTTTCTGATTGCCGGATATCCGGATCTGGAGCCCTAGGAAGCCAGAGGCACGAAGAGCCTGCTCAAGGGGCTTTCCTGACAGAACTTGATACAACCACACTCAAGTTGTACACTTCGTGGAGACTCAAGCACGTAACCGGAAGGAACTCAGCAAATGGCACGCGCCGTAGGTATCGACCTTGGCACCACCAACAGCGTCATCGCCGTCCTCGAAGGTGGCGACCCCACTGTGGTCGCCAATGCCGAAGGGGGTCGCACCACCCCCTCGATCGTCTCTTTCAAGGATGGCGAGGTGTTGGTTGGCGAGGTAGCCAAACGTCAAGCCATAACCAATCCCGACCAAACAGTCCGATCGGTCAAACGCCACATCGGCACCGACTGGTCGATAGACATCGACGACAAGAGCTACACCGCACAGGAGATCTCGGCTCGCATCCTGATGAAGCTGAAGCGAGACGCCGAGTCCTACCTGGGGGACACGGTCACCGACGCGGTGATCACCGTGCCCGCCTACTTCAACGACGCCCAGCGTCAGGCCACCAAGGAAGCAGGCCAGATCGCCGGGCTCAACGTCCTCCGCATCATCAACGAGCCGACCGCCGCATCGCTCGCCTACGGTCTGGAGAAGAAGTCCGACGAGACCATCCTCGTCTTCGACCTCGGAGGCGGCACTTTCGACGTGTCCGTGCTCGAGATCGGCGACGGTGTCTTCGAAGTCAAGGCGACCTCTGGCGACACCCAACTGGGCGGTGACGATTGGGACCAGGCCGTCATCGAGTGGCTCGTCAAGAGTTTCAAGGACGACCACGGCGTCGACCTCGCCCAGGACCGGATGGCCAGTCAGCGTCTCAAGGAGGCTGCCGAAAAGGCCAAGATCGAGCTGTCCTCGGTGTCGGAGACCGAGATCAACCTGCCCTTCATCACCGCCACGGATGCCGGGCCACTGCACATGCAGTACAAGCTGACCCGCTCCGAGTTCCAAAAGCTCACCGAAGACCTGCTCGACCGGACCAAGAGCCCCTTCAAACAGGCCATCAAAGACGCCGGGATCGACGTCGGGGAGATCGACCACGTGATCCTCGTCGGGGGATCCACCCGGATGCCCGCCGTCCAGGATCTCGTCCGTGACCTGACGGGCCAAGATCCGCACAAAGGGGTCAATCCCGACGAGGTGGTCGCGGCCGGCGCTGCCATCCAAGCGGGTGTGCTCAAAGGTGATGTCAAAGACGTGCTTCTGCTCGACGTCACCCCGTTGACCCTCGGCATCGAGACCAAGGGCGGGGTGATGACCAAGATGATCGAGCGCAATACGACCATCCCGACGAAGCGCTCGGAGATCTTCACCACGGCCGCCAACAATCAGCCAGAGGTCGAGATCCACGTCCTGCAGGGCGAGAGGGCCATGGCCGACGACAACAACAGCCTCGGCAAGTTCCGTCTCACCGGGATCCCGCCGGCTCCGATGGGTGTGCCCCAGATCGAGGTCACCTTCGACATCGACGCCAACGGGATCGTCAACGTCAACGCCAAGGACCTTGCGACCAACAAGGAACAGAAGATGACGATCACCGGTGGCACCGCCCTCGACCGTGAAGACATCGACCGGATGGTGAAGGATGCCGAGGCCTACGCCGAGGAGGACGCCAAACGACGGGAGGCGGTCGAGACCCGGAACCAGGCCGAACAGTTGGTGAACCAGACCGACAAGCTCATCGAGGAGTCGGGCGAGCAGATGACCGACGACGAGAAGTCCTCGGTCGAGGCGGCCAAGACCGCCTTGAGCGAGGTCCTGGCCGACTCCGAAGCCGACGTCGCCGACATCAGGGCCAAGATGGACGAACTGGTGTCGGCCAGTCAGGCCATGGCCACTCGTCTCTATCAGCAGGCCTCCCAGCAGGCCTCGGCCGAGGAAGGCGACGTCTCGTCCGAAGACGACGATGTCGTCGAGGCCGAGATCGTCGATGATGAGGATGAATGAGAACGAGGCGGAGACCACCGACCGGGTAGTCGAGGCTCTCCCAGTCGAGTCCGCCAAGGCTCCAGACCCGCACTCGCTGGGTCTGGAGCTGCCGGACGACAAGGACGAGGCCATCGACATGCTCCTCGTCGAGCTGGAGACTGCCCGTGCGGAGGCTGGGTCGTATCTCGACGACTTGAAGAGGGTCGCCGCCGACTTCGACAACTTCCGCAAACGGACCACACGGGAGAGCGCGACCATGCTCGACCGCGCCACCGAGAAGGTGGTTCGGGGTCTCATGCCGGTCTTGGACACCTTCGACGCTGCTTTGGGCGCCGAAGCCAAGACCGAGACCGAGAAGAAGCTCTACGCGGGCATGCTCAACACGAGGGAGCAACTACTCGATTCCCTCGAGGGCCTCGGTCTGGAGGTCATCCCGACGATCGACGAGCCCTTCGACCCCGAGATCCACGAACCGGTCGGCGCCCCGGGCGGGCAAGGCGACCTGATCGTGTCTGAGGAGCTGCGCCGCGGCTACCGCCTGAACGGGAAGGTGTTGCGCGCCGCCCTGGTCGCCCTGGAGGCTTCATGAACCGCGACTGGGTCGAGAAGGACTTCTACAAGGTCCTCGGCGTGGCGGACACCGCTTCGGCGGAGGAGGTGAAGAAGGCTTACCGGAAATTGGCGCAGACGCACCACCCCGACGCCAACCCGGGTGACACCGCCGCCGAGGAGAGGTTCAAAGAGATCTCCGAGGCCTACGCCACCCTCTCCGACCCCGAGCAGCGCAAGGAGTACGACCAGGTGCGTCGACTCGCCGCCAGCGGAGGCTTTCAGGGATTTGGGGGCCAACAGGGTGCTGGGTTCGGCGGTTTCGGCGGTCAACAGGTGAGAGTGGAGGACCTCGAAGACCTCCTCGGAGGTTTGGGGGGTCTGGGCGACCTCTTCGGTTTCGGTTCCCAACGCACCCGCAACGGCCCCACTCAGGGAGCCGACATGGCGACGGAACTCACCATCGGCTTCGAAGACGCCGCCTTCGGGGTCACCACCGAGGTCACGGTGGAGGGAGCCGCGACGTGCTCGCACTGCAATGGCTCCGGCGCCGAGCCCGGCTCCAACGTGTCGACCTGCCCCACCTGCGGAGGTCGCGGTGTGGTGGCGCAGAATCAAGGGTTCTTCTCGTTCTCCCAGCCATGCCCGCAATGCGGGGGGTCCGGCCGGCTGATCGAGCAGAGATGCACGAACTGCCGTGGCTCCGGGACCGAGAACAGACGTCGCAACGTGAGACTCCGTGTCCCGGCGGGAGTCAAAGACGGCACGACCCTGCGTCTCCGTGGCAAGGGCGCCCCCGGGGCCTTCGGAGGGCCATCCGGTGACCTCATGGTCCGGATAAGGGTGGCGCCGAGCAAGACCTTTGGACGCAAGGCGAACGACCTGACCGTGACGGTCCCCATCACCTACACCGAAGCCGCGTTGGGAACCAAGATCGACGTTCCCACACTCAACGGTGGGGTCAAGGTCAAGATCCCCTCGGGCACGCCGTCGGGGAAGACTTTCCGGGTCCGTGGCAAGGGCATCACACCAGAACGCGGACGTCAGGGCGACCTCCTGGTCACCGTCGAGGTGGCTGTGCCCAAGAAGGTGAGCAAAGAAGAGAAGCGTCTCCTCGAAGAATTGGCGGAGCATGAGACCGAGGACATTCGGTCTCATCTGAGATGATGGGCGGAACACGATGACTGACTCCACACGGGCCGTGTTCGTGATCTCGGTTGCTGCCGAGCTGGCGGGCATGCATCCCCAGACGCTGCGCATCTACGAGCGCAAGGGCTTGATCGACCCGTTCCGCACCCCCGGTGGCACTCGCCGCTACTCCCAGGAGGACATCGAGCGCCTCCAGCTCATCCAGGAGATGACAGCCGAGGGCATGAACCTGGAGGGGGTCCGCCGCGTCCTCGCCCTGCAGGAGGAGAACAAGCGTCTCAAAAAGAAGCTGGACCGTCTCCGTGACAAACTCGAGGAGATGGAGGAGACGATCGAGCTGGCGGGACGTCCTGCCGACATCGTCCTCCGGAGCCAGGTGCGCAGAATCTACGGGCGGGACAACTGATGGCCGACTCGTACGAGGGACCGGTGCGTATCAGAGGAGACGACGGGATCTTGCTCACCACCGGTATCGCCTCCCTCGAGAGCCATCCCGACCACGGCAACTGGCAGGGCGTTGTCCAGACCCTCCGCGGCACCGCGGTCGCCGGCAAGGCCCTGGTCGTCGAGTTGGAGATCCCCGACGACGGCAGGGGCCGAGCACAGCTCACTCCGAAAGGCGAAGTGGGCGAGTACTCCCAGTCGACGGTCACCGGTTTTGGAGTCCCGCCCTTCGCCACCCTCGACACCGAATCGCAGGTCGGCTAGATCCCGAGCGGGTTGCTCTTCGATGACGGAGCGTTTCAGTCTCAAAGATCATCTGTTCAACCCGGAGAAGGTCGCTGTGCTCGGTGCCCTGCTACAGGGGGCGATCCCCGGGTTCGATCGAACAGGGTTCGAGGATGCGGTCGACACCGCCTTGCCCTCCCTCGAGCTCAAGGAGAGGATCGCCCATATCGCCGCCGTCCTGACGGACCACCTGGATGACGATTTCGAAAAGGCTGCACATCAGTTGAGAGCCGCGCTCCCGCCACCTCTCGACCCCAATCTGGGCGACGGGGACTTCGGTGACTTCATCATCGCCCCACTCGGAAAGTACGTCGAAGACCGGGGCCTCGATCACTACGACACGTCGATGGACCTCCTACGCGATCTGACGATGCGGTTCTCGATGGAAGCCTCTGTACGTCCCTTCATCGATCTCCGCCCTGCCGAGACCCTGCACCGGTTCGAGAGCTGGGCTCGTGACCCCAACTACCACGTGAGACGTCTGGTGAGCGAGAGCACGCGCCCCCGTCTGCCATGGGCACCCCGAATCGGTCTGGAGGTCTCGGCGCCGATTCCCCTGCTCGACGTCCTCCACGCCGACTCCACCCGCTACGTCACCCGTTCGGTGGCCAACCATCTCAACGACATATCGAAGGTGGATCCCGACCTGACCCTCGGAACTCTGGCGAGATGGCGCAAGACGGGTGAGCAGAAGCCAGAGGAGTTGGCGTGGATCGAGAGACACGCTCTGAGGACATTGATCAAGCAGGGCCACGCCCATGCGATGTCTTTTCTCGGTTATCCACCCGAACCACAGCTCGACGCCGCACTGAGGATCGCCAGGAGGCAGATCCCGATCGGCGACGCCATCGAGTTCACGGTCAAGTTGGTGGCCGAGGATGACACCCCACTCATCGTGGACTACTCGATCGATTTCATCAGGGCCGATGGCCGGACCGGACGCAGGGTCTTCAAGCTGAAGATGCTGGAGGCGGACGCAGGAGAACCGGTGGAACTCGTGAAGAAACACCCACTACGACGCGACGCCACCACCTACCGTCTCCACCCCGGCGTACATCGGATCAGAGTTCTCGCCAACGGCACCTGTGTCGCCGAAGGGAGTTTCGAGCTCGTCTCGGAGTGAGCCCAGCCCTTCGATGGCCGCTCATCCCGATCGTGCGAGGGGCTGGGAGAACACCATTCTCCCTGCTTGCAGCCATCCCCTACAGTGGGAGCACGCCCCATAGCGAGGAGATCACTCATGGGCATCGGAGACTTCGTCGAAAAGGCCAAGGGCCTAGCCGGCAAGAACAAAGACAAGGTCGAGGAAGGCATAGACAGGGGCGGGGACCTCGTCGACGAGAAGACCGGAGGCAAGTACGCCGATCACGTCGACAAAGGTCAGGACGCCGCCGAGGACTTCGTCGAAAAGCTGCCCGAGAACGACTGAGGTCCCGAACCCTCAGTCGGCGCGGATGACCGCCTGAGTCTGGGTGGTGCGCGCCACCAGTCGCCGCTCATCGTCGGTGGAGTCGGTCTGGACCACGATGAGCGACTTGCCCACGTGAACCGGAGCCGACCGGAATGTCACCTCGCCCGCTGTGACCGGCCTGATGAAGTTGGTCTTCGACTCGATCGTGGAGGTGGTGGCGCCCGCCGGGAGATTGAAGAAGGCGCACATCGCCCCCACCGAGTCGGCTAGGGCCATCAGATAACCGCCATGGATCAGACCGCCCGCAGTGCAGTGCTCCGGCCTCCACTCACCCCTCGCCACCACACCGTCCGGGCCACCGGAGTCGACCTCTAGCCCCACCAGGGCCATCAACGGCATCTGGGAACGTGCTAGCTCGGTGAGTTGAGAATCGCTCATGGCCCGACACTAGAGGGTTGACATATTCTCATATAGTTATGTATTGTCCCCGTCATGGCCAGAGCCGCCACGACAGCTGACGCCTTCAACGCCGTTGCCGAGCCACGGCGAAGACAAATTCTCGACCTGCTCGTCGAGGGTGAACGTTCGGTCAGTTCGATAGTGGCCGACGTCCCCGTCTCCCAGCCCCAGGTGTCCAAACACCTCAAGGTGCTCAAGGAGGTGGGTCTGGTCAGGTCCCGTTCGGACGGTCGGCAACGTCTCTACCGACTGGATCCCGTCGCTCTGAAGCCCGTCCACGACTGGGTCAAGGAGTACGAGCGGCTCTGGAACGAGCGGCTCGATCGTCTCGACGGATACCTGTACGAGTTACAGAGAAAGGAACGATGATGCCTATCGACCGGAAAGGGAGCGCAGAGGTGACCCTCCCCTCGGACACCGAGATCCTCATCACCCGCGAGTTCGACGCACCCGCCGAACTGCTCTTCGACGTGTGGACGACACCCGAGCACGTGAGGAACTGGTGGGGTTGGGATACAGATCAGATGAAGGTGTGTGAGATCGACCTCAAGGTCGGGGGTGGTTACAGGTTCGTGGCGGGAGACGGGGAACGCGATGTTGCCTTCCGAGGTGTGTACCAGGCGATCGACCGGCCCCGCCGACTGGTGTCCACCGAGGTCTACGAGCCATACCCCGAATCCGAGTCCGTCAACACCCTGACTCTCGAGGAGAACCACGGCGTGACCACCGTGACCATCCTGGCGAGGTATCAGAGCAAAGAGGCGCGCGACGCCACCATCACCTCGGGCATGGAGTCCGGCCTGCAACACAGTCTCGACAGAGTCGACCTGGTCGTGGCCCGCGAACTGGAGAACGCCTGATGGTCGACATGAGATTGGAGGTCGTCATCCTGCCGGTGAGCGACGTGGATCGGGCCCGGGCGTTCTACGAGCAGGCCGGATTCGTCCTCGACGTCGACCACCAACCCAACGAGCAATTCCGCGTGGTTCAGTTCACTCCACCCGGCTCCGAGTGTTCGATCACCTTCGGGATCGGTCTGGGCGAGATACCGGCAGCTCCGCTGAAGGGGATTCACCTCTGCGTCGCCGACATCGAAGAGGCAGTGGGGGAGTTGACCGACCGGGGCGTGGACTGCGACCCGATTCGGCACATGGGGCCCGAGGGTTGGGCCGACGGGCCCGACCCGGAACGGCGCAAATACGGTTCCTATTCGGGTTTCGTCGACCCCGATGGCAACGGTTGGATCCTCCAGGAAGTCGGAGCCGCATGAGTCAGACGACATCCGGCCCCCACATCGAGGTGTCCCTCAGCAGGTGACTTCCAACCTCACATCGACGCTCTGGCCGGCATGGCCCATCGTTCCTGTGTAGACGAACCCATCGGAAGTGATCTCATCGGCCTCTCCTGACCCGGTGCCGGAGTACTCCTCTCCATCGAGGACCGCACTGAGGTTGATCCCGCCATCGCCGCGGTCGATGAACTGGACCCAGTCTCCGGTCTGGGTCGTCTCGTCCTCCTGGAAGTGCGCCCACACCGGCATGGCTCCGCCGAGTGTGCAGGTGGTCCACTCATTGGCCGCCCATTCGTAGAGGTCGGATCCCACCGTCAACGTGGCTCGAGCATCTTCGGATGCACTCGAGCCAACCCCGAAGGCATCTTCCACATTGGGCTCGTCCGTGGCGCCACCACAGGCGGCGAGGGCCAGGGTCATGCCAAAGATCACCAGACGCCTCATTGGTCTCACAATCTCAGACCTCGTCGAACTTGCGGACCACACGCATCACCAGACCCTCGACCACCGACCAACCCGCCAAAGCCACGAGCATCACGGGGTTGAACCCCTCTCCGGCCATGGCACCGATCTGACCTCCAGCGAACCATGAGCCGAAACCGCTCCCCACACCCTGCACCGGGGCAGCGAGGAGGTCGCTGAAGACGATTATCGGCTCGCCCCACCGACCCTCCTCGGGGATCACTCCGAGGTCGAGGAGGATCCGGGCGACGAGCACGAGCTGGATCGAGGCGAACACCAATACGACCAGCCGGCGCAGGAGGCGGGATAGGTCGAATCCGCCGCTCGAAGTGGTCTGTGCTCGAGAGCCGAACCAGTTGACCATCAGCAGCCCTCGACGACCTCGGACGGTATCTCGAAGTCCCAGGTGACATCGACGGTGGCCGCACCTTCGTCGGGCCAGGTTTGGTCCAGCCCGGCGAGCGAACCGGTGATCCTATTCCCATCGATCACGACGGGGTTCTCAGCGAATGGGACCTGTTCGAAAGTCTCCGGGTCCACGATGAACCAGGTGCCATCGGCGGCGCTGGCGGCGCTGCCTTCGAACTGCTCCAGCCCCGAGTCCCCCTGACGGGAATGGAACACGCTCAGATCGACCTGATCGAATTGAGTGCCGTCGCTCATGTCCATGCCCTGACGATGACTGAGCTCGACCTGAAGCCCTTCGCTGCCCCCGAGAAACGCGAGAAGCGACAGGTCGCGGGGGTCGGGGTCGCTGCCGAACGAGAACGGCTCGCAGCTGTAGACGTCCACGTTGTCGAACGACTCACCGTCGACCGTGAACGAGCCCACCCCGCCGGCAGCCGGCAGACCTCCCCCGTCACCTCGGTCATCGACGGAATCGTCGTCGCTGGGCAGATCGTCGAGAGCGACAGTGGGTGAGCCTTCACAGATCACCTCGAAGTCGACCGTGTAAGAGTTCTCGAAGTCGACGAAGACGGCGGTGCCCGAAGCTCTGGTGTCTTCGATGGTCCATGCCATGGTTCCACCATCTGCCTCCTCCGGACCGGCGATCTCGATGTCGATGTCGCCGAGTGTGATGTCGAAACCGGGAGCATCACGTTGAGTTGCCTCCCAATCGTCCGGGGGCAGGTCCATCGTGAACATCCCGGGTTGGTCGTCGTCGCCCAGGATGAGATCGCCGTCGCCGTCGACCGCGTAGCCGATCGCATAGAAACGTCCAGAGCCGAAGAAGTCGGGGTCACACGTCTCGAACGTGAGATCGTCGACACCCTCTACCGGGGAGAAGGTGACGTCGTCGAGAGCGAACGAGGTCGACTCACCGTCGATCGTGATGACGGCCGAGCGCTGCCCGGAGTCTCCATCCTCGGCGCTCGTCGACTCGTCCGCGGGCTGCTCCGTCGACTCGCCCGCAGCGTCGGCGTCCGGCGTCGCATCAGACGAGGGCTCAGGCTCCATGGCCTGTGTCGTCGAAGTCGACGAACCGCCGCCTCCGCACGAGGCGACGATGAGACCGACGATCAGCAGTGTTGTCGTCTTCCGGGAACGTATCCACCCCATGACTGCCTCCTCCCTTCCTGATCAGGCTCCCCCAGCCCGTTGCCGGACAACCCCTAGCGAGACCCGGTCGAACCATCCCCTTCGCTGATTTCGACGACGAGCCTCAGTTCTCGATGAGGACCATGCCAACGCCCGCCAACGTCCCGCCAACGTCTCCCACCGAACGGGCCGGTCCGCTTCACGCCCGGAAAGGCTGGCTGTGTAGCCTTCCAGCAGGAGACGGGAGGCATCGCTGGGCAGCAAACATCACGTTGAGGTCGGCCTTCTCGGGCCCCTCGAAGTGTGGATCGACGGGGTGGACCGTGCCCCCGGCGGACGAGTCCGTCGCAGCATCCTGGGACTGCTTGCCTTGCGGACCGGGCGAGCCATCGACGCCGACACGCTGATCGACCAAGTGTGGAACGGCTCGCCACCATCGACCGCCCGCGCATCGCTGCAGATGCACATCACTCAAATCAGAAGATCACTGGCGGTCGACGGCCTCATCGTCACAGACGGAGGCGGGTACCGGCTGAACCTCGCGGAGACCAGGATCGACGTGCGACGGTTCTCGTCTCTGGCCAGAGAGGGTCTGGATCACCTGAGGGAAGGGCGATTCGACGCTGCCTCCGAATCACTCGTATCGGCGCTGGAGCTGTGGGCAGAACCGCCGCTGCGGGATCTCGCCCATCTCGAAGCGACCCACGCTGAGATGACAGAGCTCTCTGCCTTGTGCCAGGAGGCCCGGATCGGGCACGCCGAAGCCAGGCTGGAGCTCTCCGGTTGGGCACCAGACATCGGCGAGCTGGAACGTCTGGTCGAGACATTCCCGATGGACGAGCGGGCGTGGAGACTCCTCGTCATCGGTCTGTACAGGTCGGCGGGCCAGGCAGATGCGCTCGACGGTGTCCGCCGCGCCACTGACGCACTCGCCGAAGAGCTCGGGATCGAACCCGGGCCCCGTCTGCGTGAGGTCGAGGATCAGGTCCTGACCCAAAGCCTGGCATTGTTGCCCCAGGAGCGGCCCCGGGTCGACCTTCCCGGGTTCACGACGCGGTTCGTGGGTCGTGTCGATGACGTCCGCCAACTGTCCAAGGGCGTCCTCGAGCAGCGTCTCACCACCCTCGTCGGCGCCGGTGGAGTCGGCAAGACTCGACTTGCGGTCGAGGTGGCAGGTCAGGCCGCACCGGGGTTCCGGGGAGGTGTGTGTTACGTCGGTCTCGAGGCGGTCGAAGATCCTGCCCTGGTAGGCACGACGATCGCAAACCAGGTCTCGGCTGAAGGGGGAACGAAGGGCTCCCCACCGGAGATGATCATCGGCAGCCGGGCCCTGTTGCTCGTCCTCGACAATTGTGAGCACCTGGTCGAGGCGGTGGCGGAGACTTCGGTCGACCTGCTTCGAGCCTGTCCATCCCTCTCGATTCTCGCGACGAGCCGGGCGCCGCTCGGAGTGAGCGGCGAGAACATCTGGATCGTACAACCCCTCACGGTCCCCGTCCTCGTCGACACCACCGTCTCCTTATTGAGAGAGAACGAAGCCGTCGCCTTCTTCCTCGAAGCTGCCCGGCGGGTCAACCCGGCGTTCGAACTCACGGACGAGCGAGCTCACAGCATCGCGATGATATGTCGGGACCTGGCAGGCATCCCCCTCGCCATCGAGCTGGCGGCATCCCAGTGCGACGTCCTCACACCCCAGGACGTGCATCGAAGACTGGGTCGGTCCGAAGAACCGAACGGATTGGGGGAACGAGGACGCCCCCGGCGTCAGTCGAGCATCGACGAGATGGTGGGATGGAGCCTCGGGTTGATGGACGAGGCTCACCAACGCGTCTTCGAGAGGATGACCGTCTTCTCGAGCCCCGTCGACCGCGAGACACTGTCGGTGGTTTGTGATGTCGAGGACGGTCGACACCTGACCGAGGTCCTGCAGCGGCTGGCCCACAGCTCTCTGGTGACCGTGGATCTGCACGACGAGACTGCGATGTTCGGCCAACTACCACCCATCCGACAGGCTGCGGGACGACGTATCCCCGAAGTCGAGTGGAGCACGCTGAGGAAGACCCATGCCGAGCATTATCTCGACCTGGTCTCAGAAGCCATGGCGAGGGCGAGGACGGCAGACGAACGCGATTGGTTTCGCCGCGTTGACGTTGCGATCGAAGAGGTCCGCAATGCACTCGAGTACATGCGTCGGACGGATCCGACGCGCAGTCTGGGAACGGCCATCGAACTGGTGCCCTACTGGTACGCCCGGAACCGGATCACCGAAGGGCGGCACCACATTCGAGCCGGACTGGCCAACGTCGACGATGTCTCTCCGGGACAGGCCGCCGAAGCCCTCAAGGCAGAGGGGACGTTGGCCCACGCCATGTCCGACATGGTCGGGGCCAGTCGAATGCTCGGTGAGGCCGCCGAGAGGTACCGCGATCTGGGCGATGCTCCATCGCTGGCGAAGACACTCAACAACCTCGGAGTCGTCGCCGTCGACGCCGGCCAGTTGGAGACCGCCCGAGAGCGCTACTCGCAGGCGAGGGCCGTCTTCGAGACGCTGGATGATCGGCGCGGTCTGGCCGCCACCGCCCTCAACCTGGGTGTCGTGGCTCTCCAACTCGAAGAGACGGAACTGGCCCGGCAGTGGTTCCGGACGGCTCTAGAGGGTTTCCAACAGATCGGAGACCGTTCCGAGGAGGCGCACGCGATGGAACGTCTCTCCCACGTGGCCCACTTCGAGGGTGATGTCGACGAGGCACGAACCTGGCTCTTCCCGGCCAGAAAGATGTATGAGGAGTTGGGGCTCGTCGACGCGGTCGCGGGCGCCGATCGCCTGCTCGCCGAACTCGCTTTGGAAGAGGGCCAGCCCGAGGCCGCTGCGGTCTTCCTGACTCGTTCCCTGGAGGTCGTGTCCGACTTTGGTCACCACCCGGCATGGATTCCGGGGCTCCTCGAGGCGGCAGCACGGGTCGCCGCGGCGATGGGTGACCACGGCCTCGCCGGGACGCTCGTCGGCGCCGCCTCGGGGTTCCGTCTCCAAACGCAGTCGGCGCGACCCGTCATGTGGAATTCCAACCACGAACTCTTCGAGGGTGAGTTGCGCAAGACGCTGGGCGATGGCTATCCCGCCGTTTTCGCGCGCGGGCAGTCGTTGCCTGTGGTCCAGGCTCTCGCCCTGGCACGTCGTTTGGGCGAGGGTGCCGACATGGGAACCAGGGTCGGTTGATCGCATCCGGTCTCGGAAGGGTCCGTTTTATCCGGAGCTGACACGACAATTCGTATTCTCGGTCTTCCCATGAGATTCCTGCTCGTCGGTGTGGTGGTCCTGGCGGCATGTGTCAACGGCGACACAGGGGTCGAGACCACTGAAGCCACGACGGGGGCGTCCACGCCCGCCGGTCGAACCACGGCCACGGGCCCGCCCCCCGGCAGCCCACCGGCACCGGATGTCCCTGCGGGCCCATTGAGCGCGGAGACCGAAACGGCCATCGACGGCCTCCTCGCCGATGTCCTGACCACCGACTGGGACGTGACCCGGGTCGAGGCATTGGTCGATGCCGGCGACGCCAGGACGGCTTGGTTGATCGCTGACCTGCTCCGCTTCTACCAGCGCGGCTTCGAGACCGAGAGTCTGGCTTCGGCTTTCGTCGATCTGACCGGTGCGGAATGGGACCCGGGTGAGGTCGAGTTCGTCTGGGCCAGCAACAACCTCATCGCCTGGGACCTTCCGGCCTGGGACGGGTACCCCGAGGCGAAACGTCGGATCTTCGGCCCACTGGACGAGATCTGGGACGGCTTCTTCGCCGACGACCATCACATCGACTGGCGACCCGTGACCTGGGGTGGTGTCGCTCCCGATACCCGCCCCCTCGACGACAACGGGCCCTGTCCGTGTATCCCTGCCCTGGACCATCCCGAAACGACCAATGCGGGCGGTGGCGACTGGTATCGCGACCGGGACGTCGTATTCGGTGTCGTCGTCGACGACGAGGCGATCGCCCTCCCCAAGAACATGATGGAGGTGCACGAGATGGTCCACGTCACACTGGGTGGGCGGGAACTGGGCATCCCTTACTGCACCCTGTGTGGCTCGGCTCAGGCCTACTACCTCGACGAGGTCCCTGGAGCGGACCGGGTAGTGCTTCGCACCTCGGGTCTCCTGTCACGGTCGAACAAGCTGATGTACGACTTCACGACGGGTTCCGCGATCGACACGTTCACCGGGAGGGCGTTGTCGGGCCCGCTGGCGGCTGCCGGGGTGACCTTGGAACAGGTCTCGGTCGTCGCCTCCACTTGGGGAGACTGGAAGGAGTCCCACCCCGAGACGCGGATCATCGCCGAGGACGGCGGCATCGCCAGGACCTATGTCGAAGATCCCCTGGGAGGCCGTGACGCCGCCGGTCCGATCTTTCCGGTGGGTGACGTCGACCCCCGTCTGCTCAGCCAGGACAAGGTCGTCGGCGTGGTCAGGGCCGACGGCACACCCGTGGCCTTCCCGGTCATCGAGACCCGAGCCGCGCTGGCGGACGGCCCCATCGAGTTCGCGGGGTTGACGGTCCGTCTCGAAGACTCCATCCGGGTCTACGACTCCGTCGGCGATGAGTTGGTCAGCCACGAGTCGTTCTGGTTCGCCTGGAGCCAGTTCCACGAAGGGACCCTGTTGTGGGACGCAGAGGAGGCGAACTGAGGGCTCCAGACGTCGCTGAGCGGTGTCCAGAACCCAGGGTTCGCGGCTTCGCGGTCAGGCCAGGACGAGGTCGCCGTCCTCGACCGAGACCTTGACCGTGTCGCCGTCGCCGAACCGACCCTCGAGGATGGCGGTGGCGATGGGGTCGGCCAGGTCCTTTTGCAACACCCGTTTCAGGGGCCGGGCACCGTAGACCGGGTCGTAACCGCGTTCGGCGACGAGGTCGAGGGCGTCGTCGGTGATGGCCAGATCGATGCCTCGCGCTTCGAGACGGCCCTGAAGCGAGCGCATCTGGATCTCGACGATCTCGCGAAGGTGCTCCCGGCTGAGCTTGTCGAAGACGATGACGTCGTCGATGCGATTGAGGAACTCGGGTCTGAACTCGCTCCGCACCGCACCCAACACCCGTTCCTCGACCACCTCGCGTGGCAGTTCCGGATCGATGAACTGCGAGCCGAGGTTGGAGGTCATGATCAGCACCACGTTGGTGAAGTCCACGGTGCGGCCCTGACCGTCGGTGAGCCGCCCGTCGTCCATCAACTGAAGTAGGACGTTGAACACCTCTGGATTGGCTTTCTCGATCTCGTCGAGCAGGACCACCGAGTAGGGGCGACGACGCACCACTTCGGTGAGTTGACCGCCTTCCTCGTAGCCAACGTAACCGGGAGGAGCCCCGATGAGCCTGCTCACCGAGTGCTTCTCCATGTACTCCGACATGTCGATGCGCACCATGGAGCGCTCGTCGTCGAACAGGAACTCGGCGAGGGCGCGGGCCAGCTCGGTCTTTCCGACACCCGTGGGGCCGAGGAAGAGGAACGAGCCCACCGGGCGATTGGGGTCGGAGAGCCCCGCACGGCTGCGTCGCACCGCGTTGGACACGGCCTCGACAGCCGGATCCTGACCGACGACACGTCTGTGGAGCTGTTCTTCGAGATGGATCAGCTTCTCGGTCTCGCCCTCCATCAGCTTGGAGAGGGGGATTCCGGTCCAGCGGGCCACCACCTCGGCGACGTCCTCGTCGCTGACCTCCTCGGACAGCATCGTCCCCTGCTCGTGCAGCTTTTCCAGCTCACGCTCACGCTCGCCGAGTTGGGTCGTCAGGTCGTTGATGGTGCCGTAGCGGAGCTCGGCGGCCTTGCCGAGGTCCCCGGCCCGCTCCGCCAGGTCGGCCTGGTTGCGCGCCTCCTCGATCCGACCCTTGAGGTCCCTGATCGCAGTGATGACCTGTTTCTCCCGGTCCCAGCGGGCAGTGAGGGCATCGATCTCCTCGGTGAGGTCGGCGATCTCCTGTCTCACCCCATCGAGACGCTCCTTCGATGCCTTGTCGGACTCCTTCTTCAAGGCTTCCTGTTCGATCTCGAGTTGGATGCGGCGCCGTGTCAGCTCGTCGATCTCCTCAGGCATCGAGTCGATCTCGATGCGGAGACGCGACGCTGACTCGTCGATGAGGTCGATTGCCTTGTCGGGGAGGAAGCGGGCGGTGATATAGCGGTCGGAGAGCACGGCCGCGGCGACCAACGCCGAGTCGGTGATCCGCACGCCGTGATGAACCTCGTAGCGCTCCTTGAGGCCACGGAGGATGCCGATGGTCTCTTCGACCGATGGTGCCTCGACGATGACTGGCTGGAACCGTCGCTCCAGGGCGGCGTCCTTCTCGATGTGTTTGCGGTACTCGTCCAACGTCGTGGCGCCGATCAGTCTCAACTCACCACGCGCCAGCATCGGCTTCAGCATGTTGGAGGCGTCCATGGCACCTTCGGCCGCACCGGCGCCCACCAGGGTGTGCAACTCGTCGAGGAAGGTGATGATCTCGCCTTCGGACTGTTTGATCTCGTCGAGGACGGCCTTGAGACGCTCTTCGAACTCGCCGCGGTACTTGGCGCCGGCCAGCATCGAGCCGAGGTCCAATGCGACGATGCGTTTGGTCTTGAGCCCTTCGGGGACGTCGCCGTCGGCGACACGGCGGGCTAGTCCTTCGACGATGGCGGTCTTGCCCACACCGGGCTCGCCGATGAGGACCGGGTTGTTCTTGGTGCGGCGTGACAGGACCTGGATGACCCGGCGGATCTCGTCGTCACGACCGATTACCGGGTCGAGTATGCCCTGACGGGCCACCCCGCTGAGGTCGCGGCCGTACTGCTCCAACGCATTCAGTGTGGACTCGGGGTCGTCCGTGGTCACCCGACGACCCGCCCGGATCTCCTCGACGGCATCACGAAGGGCGGTCTCCTCGAGTCCGAGACTCCCGGCCAGGGCGAGCAGGAGGTGTTCGACCGAGAGGTAGTCGTCCTTCATCGCGGAGCGATGACGATCTGCCTCGGTGAGGACACGTGACAGGTCGTTGGAAGTGGTTACCTCGGCATCACCGTAGACGTGGGGTTGGGCGTCGAGTTTGGTCTCCAGGTCTCGGCGCAGCTCGAGAGGTGAGACATCGAGCCGGTCGAGAAGCGGGTAGACGATGCCCTCCTGCTGGCCGAGCAAGGCCAGGGCCAGGTGCTCGGGCGTCACCGAGGAGTGGTTGTGGTCACGGGCGAGGTTGGTCGCCGTGATCAACGCCTCTCTGGTTCGCGCGGTGAGTTTCTCGGGATTCATCTGCCTATACCCTAGTAGAAAATATGAGTGCTGTCATATCAGGTCTCACGGACTGCGCCTCTATTCCCGCCTTCCCCGTCCAACTCTGCCTTGTGGTCTTGACTTCTGAGTATCAACAAGTACTATGTGATACATGGTACCTAAGGGTGCTGGCCAGAGCCACACCACCCAGTTGCTCCACGGAGTGCTCGACATGTGTCTACTTTCATTGATAGAAGATGAGGCCACCTACGGGTACGAGATGGTGAGCAAGCTGAGAGACCGCGGTCTCGACCTCGCCAGCGAGGGGTCCATATACCCTCTCCTCTCCCGTCTCCAAAAGCAGGGGATGATCGAGGGATACCTGGTGCAGAGCCCGGCAGGACCGGCACGGAAGTACTACCGGATGTCAGATGAAGGCAGACGGATCCTCGCGCAGTGGCGCACGGAGTGGCGTGAATTCAGCACCGCCGTCGACGCCGTGCTCGGGGAGGTGTGAGATGACCGACAGGAGTCACGTCATCACCGAAGTGGAGCGTTACTGGCTCGAGATCGGGTTGTCCGCGGAGACGGTCGCCGAGATGCGCAGCGAACTGGAACAGCATCTGATCGAGGCCGAGCTCGATGGGCGATCGGTGGACGAGGTGATCGGAGACCGGGCGGCTTTCGCCGAGGGGTGGGCCGCGGCGCGAAGAGGGCGGTCGGTGGCCAGTTGGGAAGACGTCCAGAGCGGACGGACGCGGAGACGTAGAGAAACCCGACGGGAGCTGATCCTGTACGGGTCGGGAGCGGCGGCGCTGGTCGCAGCCGTTACCGTCGCAGCACAAGGAGGTAGCGACGTGGACAATGAACTCTGGCGATGGCTATGGACCATCTTCGCCATCGTGGTCGGCATCGGGGAGATCTTCACCGCCGGCTTCTTCTTGCTGCCATTTGCGATCGGGGGTGCCGCCGCGGCGATTCTCGCCTGGTTCGGTGTCGTCGTCATCGCCCAGTGGCTGGTGTTCTTCGGGGTGACAACCATCTCCCTCGTCTACCTGCGCCGATTCATCGGGCGCCAGGACGAGGCAGAACAACCCCGGGTCGGCGCCAATCGGTGGATCGGGTCCGAGGGCATCGTGCTCCAGGGGATCGACCCCCACACAGGTTCGGGCATGGTCCGCATCCTCAACGAGGAGTGGCGGGCGACGGCACCGGGCAAGATCCCAGCAGGGTCCAAGATCATCGTGACACAGGTAGACGGAGCTCGGCTGATCGTCGAGCAGTTAGAAGTCTGACGCCACTTTGCGTAGCGTCGGGTTTTAGGAGAAAGGAAGAAAGAGTATGGATCCAGTAGTGATCCTGTTCGTGATCCTCGCGGCCGGGTTGATCGCAGTGGCGGCTGCCGGCTTCAAGGTGGTCCGGCCATTTCAGAAGGGACTGATCGAGTTCCTCGGCCGCTACGAGAAGACGGTCGACTCCGGTCTGCGTTGGGTCATGCCGTTCGTGAAGCGGCTGACCAAGGTGGACATGCGTGAGCAGGTCATCGACGTGCCCCCGCAGGAGGTCATCACCAAGGACAACGTGGTGGTCACCGTCGACGCCGTCATCTACTACGAGGCCACCGACCCGGTGAAGCTCCAGTACAACGTGGGCAACTTCATCCTCGCGGTCACCAAGTTGGCGCAGACCAACCTGAGGAACGTGGTCGGTGATCTCGATCTCGATGCGGCGCTCACCTCCCGTGAGGTGATCAACGCCAAGCTGCGTCAGATCCTCGACGACGCCACCGACAAGTGGGGTGTTCGTGTGGTCCGTGTCGAGATCCAGCGCATCGAGCCTCCGGTCGACGTGACCGACGCCATGCACCGTCAGATGAAGGCGGAGCGTGACCGGCGTGCCGCCGTCACCGAGGCCGAAGGTCTGAAGCGGGCCGCCATCCTCAAGGCCGAGGGCGTCAAGGAATCCCAGGTGCTCGAGGCCGACGGTCAGGCGGAGGCGATCAAGCGTGTCGCCGACGCGGAGAAGTACCAGAAGCTCACCGTGGCCGAAGGTGAAGGCCAGGCCATCGAGCGGGTGTTCGGTGCGATCCACACCGGTGACCCGACCCCCGACCTCATCGCCATCCGCTACCTGGAAGCCCTCCAGGGGATTGCCGACGGGCAGGCGACAAAGATCTTCCTGCCGTTGGACACCCAGGGTGTGCTCGGGTCGGTGGCCGCCATCGGCGAGCTGTTCAAGGAGACCCAGGAGGAGCCGGCCACTTCGGCGCCCCCCACCCCGCCACGACGCGAGTAGCCACAGGAAGAAGGGGCCCCTCGAGGGCCCCTTCTCTCGTCTGGTGTACGAAAATGCGCCCTGAGAGAGGAATTCGGTACACCAGATTCGGTGGTCAACCCCCGACGCGGTTCATCCCGAGGAGGACGGTCTCCACATCGGCGGGACTCCAGGGTGGGTAGAACACCATCGTGTACATGTCACACCGCTCCCCCGGCTCCTCGAACCAGCCGGCCACCCAGGTGCCGTCGGGATGGGGACCCACCACGGCGCGGGTGCCGTCGATGCTGATCTCGCCCTTCTCATCCGGCCAGTCGATTGCGGGGAGAGTCCCCCGGATGAGGGCAATGGCCACCGTATCGTCACGACGGGGCACGAAAATGGTGTTGGTCCCGGCCACCGAGGTCCACGCATCTGGTTCCATCGACTCGGACTCCAGCTCACCCTGGCCCACGTCCGGGGGGAGATCGCCCAGCTCGTAGGGAGCGCGCGGGCACTCAGCTGGGGGTTGGGTGGTGGTGGTGATGGCAATCGTCGAGGTGGTCGTCGACCCGGGAGCCGAAGTGGTCGTCGAGTCCGCAACCGTTCCGGAACAGGCGACGAGCAGCACACCGAGAGCCAACAAGACTCTCATCGCTATCTGATCGCCCGGAGATAGCCGTCGCGGGAGCCCAGGTACATCGTGCCGTTCCAGATCGCCGGGGTGGCTTCGAGACAGGACTCCCCCAACGTGACCGTCCAGACCCGTTGCGGAGATCGAGGATCGACCAACGAATATCCCCTCAGCTCGCCGGTGCAGGTGGCTACCACCAGGGTGTCGTCGACCACCGCGGGAGAGGACCAGGAGTGCCACCCGACCGAGCCGTCCTGCCATACCGTCTCCCCGGTCTCGGTGTCGACCGCGATCAACGAGCCGAGATGGGTGTTGGTGTAGAGAAGCCCGGCATACAGCGCCGGGGTCGCCCATGTCCCCGAGTCCTCACCTCCATCGGATGCGAGATCGACCCCCCAGACCAGCGGGTCGCCTTCCGTGTACGGGTCGAGCTTGAGGAGCTGTCCGATCTCCCGGGTGCGGGAGATGTTCTCCGACGTGCGATGCCCCTGGCCGACCTGACCCGGTTTGACGTTGACCGAGACGTACAGCATCCCCTCCTCGTCGATCACGATGGTGGCGTCGATGTCACCGCCGGCCCAGTAGTCAAACACCACCGGGGCCTCTCCTTCCCGGATGTTGGAGACGTCCAAACCGACCACACGGCCTGCCGAGTTGGCGAAGTAGACACGCTGTTCGTAGGCGGCCACCGAGTTCTCGATCGAAAGGTTGGGCCCGGCTCGCTCCCGGAGAGCGGCGTCGTATCCGGGCATCGCCACCAGGCGTCGAGGCTCGACCGTGACGTTGCCGGAAGAGTCGTAGCCCCGGTTGAGCTCGTAGGCGAAGAACCAGCTGTTCTCCCCACCGACATACATCACGTCGTCGATGATCAGCGGGTTGCTGTCCCAGTCGTCGTTCCAGGTCCCTGCGACGTCGTAGGCGTCGATCGACCACAACTCCTGGGGCTCGTCCCGGTCGAGAGCCATTATCCGCAGCTTGTTGTCACGTGATCCGGTGTAGAGCAGCGGGAAACCATCGGGGTCGATGGTGACGCTCCCCTTGATGAGGTCACCGGTCACGAACGGCTGTCTCAGATTCTCACCGGTCTCGGCGTCGACGAAGTGGACGGCACGGTCGTAGGCCCCGAAGATCAACTCGGTGACACCATCATCCCGCTCCCAGACGGCGGGCTGTCCGGTCCAGCCCATCCCACACCACACCGTGGTCACCCCGAGATTGGTCGACTCGCTGCACATCCCGTTGTCGGGATAGGTCCAGGCGACCTGTGGTGAGTCGCTGATCGGGCCCGTGCCGTAGAAGGTCCGGGTGGGATTGCCCCGGAACATGGTCAGGCCGTTGACGGTCCCCCAGGGCCGACCCACGGTGGTCCCCGGGATGGTTCCCGGCTCGCGGCTCACGTCGTCGGCCTCGGGAGACGTGGTGGTGGTGGTGGCGCCAGGGGTGGTCGAGCCCGTGGTCGTGCCCTCCGTTCCCTCGCCGTCAGGATCCGATGCCACCGTCGTCTCGGTTGCAGCCATCCCTCCCCCGGCGTCACGGGGACCGACGAGGAGGAAGGCGACGAACCCCAGCATGGCGCCGAAGGCGACCACGAGGACTATCGGTCCCGCTCTCTCTCTCATCGCGCTCCTAACGGCCCGGCCCACACCCGGGCTCACCGGTGAGCACGGGTTGGCCTGGATTTTCTATGAAAGCTGGGATCAAGCACGCCTCGATGCTCCCGTCGGGGTGGATCACCGCCCGGGCCACTCCGGTCGTGGATCCCGCAACAGAGTGTCGCGGCCACACGAAGTTACCGAGACCCCAGAAGACCGCGGCGTCATTCAGCATCTCGAATGGCTGGAGACGATGGGCATGATGGCCGAAGATCACATCGGCTCCGGCTTCGATCATCGCCTCGGCCCGTGCAATGTCCTCCGCACGGGGCTCGGTGTCGAGCTCGACTCCCCAGTGGATGCTCACCACCACGATGTCGACTCGGGCAGCGGCCGCCTCGACGGCGGCCACCATCGATGGGATGTCGTCGCCATCCCGCATCCCGGCATGCCCCTCACCGGCCAGCCATCCGTCGTGAGGCACGACCCCGCCAAAACCGAGCACGGCGATGGTCCAACCCTTGGCTTCGAAGATGGCCGGCTCCCCTGCCTCGTCGACGGCGGCGCCGGCGCCGACCGGGGCCACATCGACGTCCATGAGTTGTGCCCTCCCGTCGACCAGGGCTTCCTTGCCGTAGTCCCCGCTGTGGTTGTTGCCCAGGTTGACCACCTCGACCCCCGCTCGAGCGATCGCCGGCAACGAGTCGGTGGGGCATCGGAACACGAACTCCTTGGGCTCGGCGCTGCCCAGGTCGGACGGGGCGCACTCGAGATTGATCACCGTCAGGTCGTCCTCGTCGAAGAGGCCACCGAGACCCTCCCACGCATAGTCGTACCCGTTGGAGGCCAGGGCGGGGATGTACCCGGGATCGAGGTTGACGTCCCCGGTCCCCTGGATGACCAGCGTCCCCTTCGGTGGGACCGTCGTGGACGTGGTGGTCGAGGTGGAGGTCGTGGTGGTCGACGAAGTCGTGGTCGAGGTGGAGGCGGGCATGGTCGACTCGGCAAGCAATGGGATGGTGTCTTCGGGGACCTCGGAAGTTCCGATACCCATCAACACGTAGACGGCCCCACCCGTCAGGAGGATGGCCACGACCGCACCAACGACTTTGAGAGAGGAACGGGACACGGAAGCCGTGATGGTATTGGCGATCCCCGCTTAGACCGCGTTTCTCGAGGCGGTGGGGCCCGGATACGGGTCCCACTTCCTGAGGAAAGCCTCTGTCAGAGGATTTGGCTGAGGAACAGTTTCGTGCGGTCTTCCTCGGGGCTGGTGAAGAAGTGCTCGGGGGTGCCCACCTCGACGATCTGGCCGTCGGACATGAACACCACCCGGTCGGCGACGGCGCGGGCGAAGCCCATCTCGTGGGTGACCACGATCATCGTCATCCCACCTTCGGCCAGCTCGACCATCACGTCGAGCACCTCTTTGATCATCTCCGGGTCGAGGGCAGAGGTCGGCTCGTCGAAGAGCATGACCTTGGGTCTCATCGCCAACGAGCGGGCGATGGCCACCCTCTGCTGCTGGCCACCGGAGAGCTGACCGGGGAACTTGCGGGCTTGCTCGGGGATCTTCACCCGTTCCAGCATCTCCATGGCCAGATCCTCGGCCGCCCTCTTGGGCATGCGACGGACCTCTCGTGGCGCGAGGGTCACGTTCTCCAGAACCGTGAGATGGGGGAACAGGTTGAACTGTTGGAAGACCATCCCGGTTTCTCTCCGGATCTCCTGGATGTTGCGGATGTCGTCGGAGAGCTCGATACCGTCGACGATGATCGTGCCCCGGTCGTGTTTCTCGAGCCGGTTGATGCACCTAATCAACGTGGACTTCCCCGACCCGGAAGGTCCGATGACCACGACCACTTCCTGCTTGCCGACCTTCATGTTGATGTCCTTCAGCGCCTGGAAGTCGCCGAAGTACTTGTCCACGTCGGTCAGCTCGATGAATGCCTCACCCTTGGACTGGGTGGCATCGGCGAAGGCCGTGCCTCTGGTTTCACTGGTCATAGTCCCACCCTCAATCTACGTTCCAATCTCTGACTCTCGCGAGACATTGCATAGGCGAACGCCCAATACCCGACCGCCACGAAGACCAGGGTCTCTGCGTGGGCGATCGAACGGAAGTCGGCCTGGGCGTGGACGAGCGACCTGACCCCGAGGAACTCGTTGATCGCAAGGATGTAGAGCAAAGACGAATCCTTGAAGATCGAGATGAACTGTCCCACCATCGCCGGGATCACTGCCCGCAGTGCCTGGGGGAGGATGATCAGCCTCATCGTCTTCGAGGGGGCCAGTCCGAGCGCCTGCGCCGCCTCCGTCTGACCAAAGGGAAGGGCTTGAAGGCCCCCCCTCACGATCTCTGCGACGTAGGCCGCGGTGAACAGGGTCATGGCCGCGATGGCCCGGGTGATGCTCGACGGGTCGGCGCCGGCCGGGAGCATGAACGGGAGGATGAACTGGCCCATGAAGAGCAGCGTGATCAGGGGCACCCCCCTGATCAGCTCGATGTAGCCGGTGGAGAGCATCCGCAGGGCAGGCAGCGTCGACCTCCGGGCCAACGCGAGTAGCAAGCCGAGTGGGAAGGAGAGGACGATGGCCAGAGCCGAGACCCAGAGAGTCAGATGCAGGCCCGACCATCGGTCCCAGCCGATCCCGGGAAGTGTGATCAGGGTGTAGACCCAGTAGACGGCGCCCACGGCTACCAGGCTCAACGCCAGTCGCGCAGCGAGACGGGGCCTCGGCTCGAGCCCGTCCAGCTTCACCGAGGCCCATACCCCCATCCCAACGACGATCGCCATGACCAGCCAGCTGCGGCCCGTCGTCCCGGACACCACCTGGAACCCGACGACGACTGCCATCAAGGTGAGCACCCAGCCCAGGTTGCGAAGCCGTTTGGGCAAGAACCTCGCCGCCGAGCCGACGGCGAGCACGGCGATGGCGCCCAACGCCACCAGCCACGGAGTGGCCGTGTTGGCGAAATAGAGCAACGCCAGGACGAAGAGAATCACTGGCCAGAACCGACGGATGAATTGCGTCGGATGCTGTCGCAACACCGGGAGCCCGGCCTCGTGTGCCCGATCGGCCGAGGCTGCGGCCGCCGTCGATGTCCCGAGACCCACCGCGAGGGCCATCAGCATCAGCTGGACGACGATCCGCCATTGCTCATCCCGGGGGAAAGTGCCCTGCATGAACAAGGTGAGGTTGCGACTGACCGCCTCCCAGCGACCGTTTACCACCACGAAGAGGACGGCCCGATAGCCGATGTAGATCACGACCGGGAGCAGGAGCAGCGTGACGATGCCCGACGTGACGTTCGGGAACAACCGCACTCTGACCCAATCGACCGGGGTCGTCGTCGACGTCGGGGGTGGCCGGGTGCCCACTGCCGTCATCGCGCCACCAACTGCATGCGACGATTGACCACATTGAGGATCAGCGAGATGATCAACGAGAAGGAGAGATAGACCCCCATCAGGATCACTATGGAGGGCACGGCGGGACGACCGTTGCCGATCGACGACTGGGTCAGGTTGGTGATCTCGGAATAGCCGACGGCGGCGGCGAGAGAGGTGTTCTTCACCAGGTTGAGGCTTTGGTTGATCAGCGGGGGCAGGGCGATACGCATGGCCTGGGGGAGAACCACGAACCGGTATCGCTGGAAGCCGTTCAGGGCCAGGGCATTGGCCGCCTCGGTTTGCCCCCTCGACACGGCCAGGATCGATCCCCGGGTGATCTCGGCGACGTGGCTGGCCGTGTAGAGACCGAGGGCGCCGGCCACGGAGATGAACGGGGCGTTCATGGCGAAACCGTCGATGAGACGGCGGCGGTTCTCGCTCAGGGTCGGCCAGGTGATCCGGAAGGGCTCACCGAGGACGAAGTAGCCGATCAGGAGCAGCGTGGTGATCACTCCCAGCGACCACAAGACCCGGTGGTGCGGCTCCCCGGTCTCCTCGTTGACCCTGGTTCGCCATCGCCACACCAGTGCCGCCAGCGCGATGGCCCCCGCGGCGAGAGCCCCATAGAGTGCGAGGTTGCCGCCTGCGGCCACGCTCGGCAATCCCCACTGCTCGAGGCTGAACGTCAACAGGTTGTGGTCCGCCCCGGGGAGACGGATCTCGATCGATTCCCTCAAGTTGGGAAGTGGACCGTAGAGGAACACGGCGAAGGCGAAGAAGACGATTATCACCAACGGTGGGATGTTGCGGAAGAACTCCACGTAGGCCGAAGCCAGCTTCGAGGTGAGCCAGTTCTGGGAGAGTCGGGAGATGCCAATGATCAAACCGAGCACCCCGGCGAGGGCTATGCCGAAGATGCTGGCCAGGAAGGTGTTCTTGATCCCGACCACGACCATCTGCCACACCGGGGATCGGGGATCGAACTGGTCGTGATTGGGGATCTGGAACTGGGTGGGACGGGTCAGGAAACCGAAATCGAGGGAGAAACCGACCCGGCGACTGTTGTCGACGAGATTGAGGAACAACCAGCGGAGCAGGAAGAACACCACGACGACCGCAACGACCTGGCCCACCACGCGCAGCACGCGCACATCGCGCCAGAACGGTGGCCGGACCCTGGTATCGGCTCGTCGAGTAGTCAATCTCTCGCTGATCTCGGCTGGAGAAGGGGGGCGCCCCTGAACGGGGCGCCCCCAATCGGATGGGTCTTAGCGATACGGGGGCACGTACATGATGCCACCGTTGGACCAGAGGTCGTTCGGGCTGCCTTCCAGCTGGAGACCGATGGGAACGATGTGACGTTCGAAGATCTCCTGGTAGTTGCCCACCGCTTCGACGATGGTCACGTTCATGTCAGGGGAGAGCCCGAGACCCGGATCGAACCCACCGTCACCGACGAAGTTGAGGATGTTGGGATCCTCACCGTCGTAACTGCCGACGTCTGACGAGGTGAGACCGAACTCCCAAGCCTGGATCGGAGCCATCACCGACCACTCCACCGCCTGTGCCCACGCAGAGTCCCCATCCGGGACTGCGGGACCGAGCGGCTCTTTGGAGAAGATCTCGGCCATGATGAACTGCTCTTCGCCTCCGGCCTCTTCGATGGTGGCCTTGAAGGCGGCCAGCTGGCTGGCATCGGACGTCCACGCCTCACATTGCCCGCTCTCGTAAGCCGGCTGCAGCTGCTCGTTGTCCGCGAACACCGATGGGTTGAACGGAATGCCGCGAGCGTTGAACACCGCGGTCAGGTTCAATTCCGTCGTGGTCCCGGAGAGCACGCAGATCGTGGCATCGGCCAGATCCTCGAGCTCGGTGAAACCGGTCGAAGCGGGAACCATCATTCCCTGCCCGTCGAAGAAGATGGTCTTCAGGAAGGTTGCCCCCTCCTGCCCATCTCGTGTCGCCGTCCAGGTGGTGTTGCGGATCAGCACGTCGATCTCGCCACCCTGGAGGGCGGTGAACCGGGCATCGGCTGTGAGTGCGACGAAATCGACCGCTTCCGGGTCACCGAGGACACCCGCGGCCACGGCGCGACAGAAGTCGACGTCGAACCCGGAGAACTCACCGGCCTCATCGACGATGCCGAAACCGGGAAGGACGTCGTTCACGCCGCAGCGAACCGTTCCCCGGTCGAGCACGGCGTCGAGGATCGCTCCGGACGCTCCGTCGCCGTCACCGTTGTCTCCCTCGCCGCCTGGTTCGGCTTGCGTGGTGTCGGGAGCGTCGGTCGTGTCTGGGTCGTCATCGCCACCCGTGGTACAGGCGGCGAATACGAGAGCCAGCACGGCAAACACTGCCAACAGCTTGATTCTCTTCATTTTTCCTCCGTTGATAGGGGGCGGCGAGCCGGAGCCCACCGCGTAGAGCGACCCTAGCGACACATCGAGCCGGGATGTCACGCTTACTTGTCGATCACCATGCGAAGGAATCGGCGAGCGCGCTCGGTCTTGGGCTCCTTGAGGACGACCGACGGCACGCCCTCCTCGACGACCACGCCTTCGTCCATGAACACGACCCGGTCCGCCACCTCCACCGCGAAGCCCATCTCGTGGGTCACCACCATCATCGTCATTCCCTCGCGGGCGAGTTTCCGCATCACGTCGAGCACCTCGCCCACTAACTCAGGGTCGAGGGCAGAGGTGGGCTCGTCGAACATCATCATGTCCGGGTTCATGGCAAGGGCTCGGGCGATGGCCACCCGTTGCTGCTGGCCGCCCGACAGCCGGATCGGGTATTCGTCGATCTTGTCGAGTAGACCGACACGCTCCAAGACGTCGTGTGCGATCTGGGCGGCCTCCTGCTTGGTCCGCTTCAACACCTTGATCTGGGCGATGGTGAGGTTGCCCAACACGTCGAGATGCGGGAAAAGGTTGAATTGCTGGAACACCATGCC
>CAZZIG010000104.1:0-36338 GCA_964653975.1 uncultured Acidimicrobiaceae bacterium | reverse complement strand
GTCGTCGGCCCGTCGGGATGTGGCAAGACGACGACGCTGCGAATGCTCGCCGGGCTCGAAGACATCACCGAGGGCACCATGTCCATCGGCGACCGGGTCGTCAACGACGTCGCCGCCAAGGACCGGGACATAGCCATGGTGTTCCAGAACTACGCCCTCTACCCCCACATGACAGTCTTCGACAACATGGCCTTCGGGCTCAAGCTGCGCAAGTTCCCCAAAGAAGAGATCAACCGGCGGGTATCCGAGGCAGCCGAGATCCTCGAGATCACCGACTATCTCGAGCGCAAGCCCAAGGCCCTCTCTGGAGGTCAGCGTCAGCGCGTGGCGATGGGCCGCGCCATCGTCCGGGAACCTGCGGCCTTTCTGATGGACGAGCCCCTCTCCAACCTCGACGCCAAGCTGAGGGTGCAGATGCGCGCCGAACTGGAGCGTCTTCACGGAAGTCTCGGTACCACGACCGTCTACGTCACCCATGATCAGGTGGAGGCGATGACCTTGGGCGACCGGGTGGCCGTTCTCCGCCCCGTGTCGGCTGCCCGACCGTACAACCTCCAGCAGGTGGGCCCGCCCTCGGAGCTGTTCAGCCGTCCCAACAACCTGTTCGTGGCCGGGTTCATCGGCAGCCCCTCGATGAACCTCACCTACGGGCACATCGAGGCCTCCGGAGACGAAATGTTCGCCGTCCTGCCGAACAGCCGGCTCAAGATCGACAGACGCGCCGTCGACGACCATCCTGGTCTCGCCGACCGCACGGGGGATGAGCTCGTCATCGGCATTCGCCCCAGTGCGATGGAGGCGGCCGCCGTGGCCGGGCCCGACCCGGATCGAATGATGCAGGCCCAGGTCGAGGTCACCGAGATGCTCGGTGCCGACACATATATCCACTTCACGGTGGACCGATCGCCGGTGATCACACCCGACATCGAGGAGCTGCTGGCGGACACCGGGCGGGATGCCACGTCCCTCGGCAAGACCACCAACTTCATCGCCAGAGTGAGCCCAGACATCGACATCAGCCGCGGCGACACCGTCGACTTGATCGTCGACACCTCGAAGCTCCACTTCTTCGACCAGAACACGGGTCATCGCGTCGGAGCACAACAGCCCGCGGCCGCGGCCGTTTGACCCGACCCTTCACCTGGGGTGTAGCGACCTCAGCCTTCCAAATAGAAGGAGCCCGCCACGCGGACGGGAAAGGCGAGTCGATCTGGGACCGGCTCGCAGACATCGGGCGGCTCCACTACGCCGAGTCGCCGGTCGACCACTATCACCGTCTCGAGGAGGACCTCGAGCTGATCGCCGGGCTCGGTGTCAACGCCTACCGGTTCTCGACGGCATGGACCCGGGTCCTCCCCGACGGCGACGGCGCCGTCAACAAAGCCGGACTCGACTTCTATCGCCGTCTGATCGAAGGGCTCACCACCCGCGGGATCGAGCCCTGTTTGACGCTCTACCACTGGGACCTCCCCCAGGCGCTCCAGGATCGGGGTGGCTGGACCGCACCGGAGACAGTCGAGGCATTCGCCCGCTACGCCAGGATCATGGCGGAAGAGCTCGGTGACGGTGTCGGGCGATGGATCACCCACAACGAGCCTTGGGTGACAGCCTTCCTCGGTCACCGCGACGGGGTGTTCGCCCCTGCGATGACGGGATGGGAGACCGCGCTGAGGGTCGGTCACAACCTGCTCCTGTCACATGGCAGGGCGGCGCGGGCGATCAGGGAGACACTCGGGTCGGCCAGTGTCGGCATCGCCCTCGACTGCCGACCCTCCACCGCCGCCGACGAGTCGGCCATCGAAGCCAACCGCTACTTCGACGGGTTCCGCAACCGATGGTTCTTCGACCCGGTGTTCGGAAAGGGCTATCCGGAGGACATCATGCGGACCTATACGGCCCGCGGCCATCTACCCGGAGGCGTCGACGGTCTCATCGCCGAGGGAGACCTAGAGGTGATCGCGGCTCCGATCGACTTTCTCGGGCTCAACTACTACACGACACTCACCATCTCGGCGGATGCCGAGGAGTCGAACGAGCCGGAAGGGCCCGTCGGCCCGGACCCTTCCGACGGATTCAGCGAGATGGGGTGGCGCATCGACCCGGAAGGTCTCGCCGACTACCTCGTCCGGGTCCACCGCCAGTACGACCCGAAGTCCATCCTCGTAACCGAGAACGGTGTCTCCTACGGCGACGCTCCCGACGAGAACGGGCGTGTCAGTGACCGGCGCCGCATCGAGTACCTCGACCGGCACATCGAGGCGACGATGTCCGCCCGGGCCTCCGGCGCCCCCGTCGACGGATACTTCGTCTGGAGCCTCCTGGACAACGTGGAGTGGGTCTCCGGCTTCTCACAGCGCTTTGGTCTGGTGTGGGTCGACGAAGAGACGGGAGAGCGTGTCCCCAAGGACAGCTATGGGTGGTATCGGGATCGAATCGAGCGGACGACGGTCCCGTGAGGATCAGTCGCCGGGGCCCTCCTCGGCCCAGGTGACCGTCTCTGGATCGCTGAGCTCGATGCTCTTGTACACCGGGGCGCGTAGATGGTGGTCGAAGGTCCATTCCTTGTACTCGACCTCGATGACGATGGCAGGCTCCACCCACACGGGGGCGAGAGGGCCCGGCATGACCACCTCGTTGGTGAAAGGGCTGGTATCCCGCTCGATCTCGGATAGGGCGGAGTGAAAGGCGCGCAACGAGGTCTCGGTGAACCCTGACCCGACTGCCCCGATCCAACGCAACCCTGCCGGCTCGTAGAGCCCCACCAACACCGACCCGAAGGTGGCGGTGCGACCCCCGCCACCGGGCATGTACCCGCCCACCACGGCCCGCAGCTTGTGTCTGATCGACACTTTCTGCCAGTCCTCGGAGCGCCGTCCCGGCCGGTACGGGGAGCCGAGCCGCTTGGCCACTATCCCCTCGATGCCACGCTCCTTGACCGCCGCGAATAGAGATCTCCCGGCGGTGGGCGTGGCCTCGGGCACGAGGATGGGCGGCGCCAACTCGAGTCGCTCCATCAGATCACGTCGTTCCTCGTAGGGGAGCTCGGTCACCTCGGCGCCGTGGAAGAGGATGTCGAAGACCACCAGGTTCACACCGACTCGCGCCCCGGTCCCCGATCCCCCAAACCCGGTGCGACGCTGCAACAGCGAGAACGAGGGTCGGCCCTCCTCGTCGAAGGCGACGATCTCCCCGTCCAACACGACACCATCTGGAATCTCCACCGCTTCGATCTCGGGAAAGGGCCCGAGAAGGTCGAGACCCCGACGGGATCGGGCCCGGATCACCCCGTCCGCCGCGCCGACCATCGCCCGATAACCGTCCCATTTGACTTCGAACCACCAGTCTTCGTCGTCGAAGGGCTCGGCCCGCTTGACAGCGAGCATGGGCTTGAAGTCGGGTAGCTTCACGCGTCAGTCGGCACCGGCCAGTTCCTCACGGACCACCCGGTTGACCAGCCCCCCGTCGAGATCGCCCCCGCGGGTCTTCATCAGGTGGCCGGTGACCCGTCCCGCCGCCTTCTCGTCGCCGGCGACACTCAACTCGTCGATGGCTGAACGCACCAGAGCCCGGGTTTCGTCCTCATCGAGTCTCTCGGGCAGCCATTGCGACAGGTACTCCACCTCGAAGGCGAGTTTGTCGGCCATCGCCTCGCCTCGCTCCCCCATCGCCGCGTACTCCTCGCGGGACTTGTCCATCTTCTTGACATAGGACGCGATGACCTCCTGATAGAAGACGTCGTCGGTGTCACCGCTGAACCCGGGCTGGCTCCGTGCAGTGGCTGCTTCGGTCTGGACCTGGCGGATCACGTCGCGCCGGCGGGCGTCCTTCTCCTTCATCGCATTTCGCAGTTCGACGGTCAGCTGTTCCTGGATGGTCATGGGTCACTCCGGAGTTTCGTGGCCAGACGGCCGGGGTCGTCGGTAATGATGCCCGTGACGCCGTACTCCACCAACTCCCGGGCGCCCGCCGGCTCATTGACCGTCCAGGGAAACACCTTCAGGCCCACGTTTAGCTCCCCTGTGACCAGGGAAAAGTGGGGAACGAGGGCCGCGTGGCCGGCGTCCAGGCACAGATTGACAGCTTCATCGAAGGGGTAGCCGGCCGTGACACAGAGACCGGTGACGGCATCGGGGAAGACCCGGCGAACTACCTGAAGAGACTGGGGATTGAACCCGGTGACGAGGTCCCCAGGCCTGGCCCGCTCTGCGGTTTCGAGCGCAATGCGGTGGTCCGGCTCGAACCCGGGATCGGAGGGCCAGTTCTTCACCTCGAGTTGCACCGGCGTACCCGGAAGGGCCGCCAACGCCTCGTCGAGCAGGACCGGGTGGTGCCCATCACCGAGGTCGACCTCACACAGCTCGGCCCAGGGTGTTCTCGCCACGGGAAACCCTCCGAGGTGGGGGTCGTGGGAAAGCACCAGCCTTCCGTCCCCGGATCGCCGCACGTCGACCTCCACGGCGTCGGCGACAGCGGAAGCAGCCAGCAGCCCACTGAGAGTGTTGTCCGGGTATCGGCTCGGCCACCCCCGGTGACCGATGACGAGGAAACCGCTATTCATGAGGAACAATCCTGAGAAATCCGTTTACAAGAGACAGCCGGGGCATTACCGTTCTTCTCTGGAAATCCCCCCAAGCACCTCAGGGACTTCGTTCTACGGGTGCCCTTGTGAAAAAGATCACAAAGTAAGGAACACATGACTCTCACCACCATCACGACTGATTGGCGGGACCTGGCCGCCTGTCGGGACTCCGCGCCTGCGCTCTTCTTCCCGGTAGGGACCACGGGCCCCGCCGTCGAGCAGATCGAAGCCGCCATCGCGATCTGCAACACATGCATGGTTCGTGAAGACTGCCTCCAGTACGCCCTCGAAACCAACCAGGAATCCGGCGTATGGGGTGGCTACGCCGAGGACGACCGTCGTCGTCTCCGCAAGCGCTGGCTGGCCGAGCGACGCCGTCGCGCTGTCTGAACGCACCCCACTCCATTCTCGAAAGAGGCGCCTGCGGGCGCCTCTTTCTCGTTGCTGGGCGCCGACGGGCTCATATCGCCGGGGCGAAGCCGACCGTGCGAGGGTCCCCGGCGTCTTCCATCTCGATGAAGGCGACACTGCGAGCGGGGATTCCCACCGTGCGCCCCTTGGAGTCGGTGAACCAACCCATCCCTCCCTCGGCGAGCGCCCGCTCTATCTCCCCCCGGAACGCCTCGACGTCCTCGATCTCGATCTCGAGCAATTTGTCAGTGGTGCTGATTCCGATCCGAACCTTCATGAGCCGATCGTAACCCCCTTCCCAACGCATGCTCGTCGCCATAGGTTCAATGGCATGAGCCGGGTGGCCGCGATCATCGCCCTCGTCGGGCTGGCCATGGCCTCCGGGGTGGCGGGAGCCTCCTCGACGTCCGTGGTCGAGATCCCGGTGCAGCTGGGGGCCGACCCCGTGAATGACGCGCCTGAGTCTGTCGTAGTCGAGAAGGGCGATCATCTGTGGAAGATCTCAGCCCGGCACCTCGGAGACGATGTCCCCGAGACCGAGGTCGCCCCCTACTGGGGTGAGGTGATCGTCGTCAACACCCCATTGCTCCGCTCCGGCGACCCCGATCTGATCTACCCGGGCGAAGTAGTGGAGCTTCCGGAGCGACCTATCCGCGAACAGCGGTGAACTTGTAGATGCCACCCTCGTAGGTGGTGACATACAGCTCACCGTGGCCATCCAATCCGAAACTGGTGACCGACCCGACCTCTCCGCCGAGGTCCTCGGTCCAGTCGGTTTCCTCGGTCACCTGGCCGTCGACATACTTGAAGCTCTTGATCCACTGGCTCACCCAATCGGAATAGAAGTAGGTCCCGTGCAGCTCGGGGATCTCCTCACCCCGGTAGACGTAGCCACCCGTGACGGACAGACCTTCCTCGTGGGTGTAGATGATCGCGGGGGAGGTGTAGTCGGCGGGATCGCATTCAGAGCGGTGAAAACAACGATCTCCCTCCATGTCCGACCAGCCGAAGTTGTACCCACCCTCGTCGATGGAGACGATATTCACCTCTTCCTGGTCTGCGTGCCCGACGTCAGCGATGTAGATGAGCCGATCCACGGGATCGATGGCGAATCGCCACGGGTTACGGAGACCGTACGCCCAGACGTCTTCAAGCCCGCCACCTTCGACGAAGGGGTTGTCCGGGGGGATCGCGTAGGGGTCGCCACCGTCCACGTCGATGCGGACGATCGTGCCGTAAGGGGTGTTCGGGTCCTGACCTTGGGCCCGGCTGTCGGCGCCATCTCCCATCGAGACCCAGAGATACCCGTCGGGACCGAAGGCCACGTTCCCCGCGTAGTGGCGGATGTCGGTGGCGTTCTCGGGTTGCGGGTACTCGAAGATGACGTTCTCGCTGTCCGGGTCGGCCACGCTCGGGTCGTCCGGAGACATCGAGAACTCAGACAACTGGCGGTTGCCTCCCTTGTCGGTGTAGTAGACGAAGAATCGCCCGTTCTCGGCGTAGTCGGGGTGGAAGTCGAGCCCGAGCAGACCCCGCTCTATGCCATCGGCCAACACCCGATCGGTGATGTCGAGGAACGCCGGGTCGAGCATGGTCCGGGTCTCATCGAGGATGCGGATGACCCCGATGCGTTGGACGATGAACAAACGATCGTCCCCATCAGGGGCGGCGAGCGCCACGGGTTGCTGGAACCCGGTGGAAATCTCGTCGAGACGCACCTCCTCGAGAGGCCCCAGATTCGGTGTCGTGTCACCCACCGTCGTCGACGGCTCGCCGTCGTCGCCAGGGTTGGTGGTGGCGGGGACCTCGGTGTTCCCCATTCCGCTCGTGGTGGTGGTCGTGTCGGCTGCCCCCTCCGAATCGCCACCACCGACCCCGAGAACCTTGAGGAGCAGGAAGGCGATGAGAAAGATCACCAGCAGTGCGACGAGGAGCACCCGGTAACGAGCATGGGACTGGGAGACGGGTTCGCGGTGTCGGGCGGTCACAGAGGCGTCGATTGTATGACCGACGGTTCAGAAACCGCAGCCGGATGGTCAGGCGTTCTCGCCCAGGAATATCTCCGAGACCGACGAGTCCATGAAGATCGCCTGGAGGGTCTCGGCCAGGATGGGGGCGATAGAGAGCACCTGGACGTTGTCGAGCGAGGCGATGTCGCTGCTCACCGGGAGCGTGTTGGTCACGATGACTTCGTCGATCGGGGCGTTCTTGATCCGGTCGAGGGCAGGATCGGAGAAGATGCCGTGGGTGGCGGCGATCCTCACGCTGTTCGCCCCGAACTCTTTCACCATCTCGGCCGCGTTGCACACCGTCCCCGCGGTGTCGATCATGTCGTCGACGATCACCACGTGACGGTCGGTCACCTTCCCCGCCATCGACAGGGCCTCGGACTCGTTGTGCTCGGCGGGGTCGCGACGCTTGTAGATGAAAGCCACCGATGCACCGAGGTGGCGGGCGTACTTCTCCGCCCGTTTCACCCCGCCGGAGTCCGGGGAGAGGACCGTCGTCTTCCCGTTCAGCTTCCCGACGAGATAGTCGGTGATGATCGGCAGGGCTGTCAACGAGTCCCAAGGCTTGGAGATGAAACCCTGGAGCTGTCCGGTGTGGAGATCGACCGAGACGAGCCGGTCGGCCCCGGCTTCCATGAACAGGTCGGCCACCAGCCGTGCGGTGATCGGCTCCCGGGGCATCACCTTCTTGTCCTGACGCGAATAGCCGAGGAACGGGATGACCGCAGTGATGCTCCGCGCCGACGCCCGACGCAGGGCGTCGATGGTCACCAGTTGCTCCATGATGTTGTCGTTGATCGGTGCGCAATGGCTCTGCATCACGAAGCAATCAGCACCACGGACACTCTCCCCCGGCCGGACGTATATCTCACCGTTGGCGAACTTGGACCGCTCCACCTTGCCCAGTTGGATGCCGAGGACGTCGGCCACCTCTTCGGCCAGGGGCTCGTTGGCGCCCCCGGTGAAGACCATCATCCGATTTCGGGAGACGATGTCCACGTCAGTCCTCTGCGTTCCTGGCCGCCTTGCGTGCCGCGCGCCGCTGAGAGTAGCCGGGGATCTCCTTCTGGTCAGATCTCTCCACGGCCAGGGCGTCGTCGGGGACGTCCTTGGTTATCACAGAGCCCGCACCCGTGCTGGCTCGGTCTCCGATGCTGACCGGCGCCACCAGCATCGTGTCCGAGCCGATGAACGCTTCCTCGCCGATCTCGGTCTTCGCCTTCCGCACCCCGTCGTAGTTGACCGTGACCACGCCGGCGCCGATGTTGGACCGGGGGCCGACCTCGGCATCGCCCAAGTAGGCGAGGTGGTTGGCTTTGGCGTCCTCACCCATCGTGGTGTTCTTGGTCTCGACGAAAGTGCCGATCTTGGCTCCCCGCTCCAGGATCGTCCCCGGACGCAGCGAGGCGTAGGGCCCCACCTCACACCCGTCACCGATGACAGCACCCCGCAACACCGCATACCAGACCGTGACATCTTCCCCGATCGTCGAGTCGACCGCGAACACGTCCGGGCCGACCTGACTACCCGGGCCGACCGTAGTGGCGCCTTCGAGGTGGGTCCCCGGGTAGATGCGAGCCCCCGGCTCGACGGTGACCGACTCGTCGATGTAGGTGCGTTCGGGATCGATGATGTCCACACCCGATTCCATCAGTCTCTGGTTGGTTCGGTGACGAAGCTCTTTGCGGGCTTCGGCGAGTTGGTCCTGTGAGTTGATTCCCATCACCTCCCGGGGGGACGCCTCGACGGCAGTCAGTTTGTCACCTTCTGCCACCAGGATGCCTATTACATCGGTCAAGTAGTACTCACCCTGAGTGTTGTCGTTGGTGACCTGTTTGAGCGTGTCCAGCAGGCGAACGGCGCGAACCGCATAGATGCCCGCGTTGACTTCCCCGATGCGAAGTTGCTCTTCGGTGCAGTCTCGGTGCTCGACGACACCGGCGACCTCCCCGCTCTCGTCCCTGATCACCCTCCCGTAGCCGGACGGGTCGGGGAGATGAGTAGAGACCAGTCGCGCCGACTCACCGGGATCGAGATCGGCCAGGCTCTGCAACAGCCCCGCCGAGAGCAAGGGGGTGTCGCCGTAGAGGATCATCACGATGTCCTCGGGATCGACTGGACCCAATGCGTCGAGCCCGATCTGGGCGGCGTGACCGGTGCCGAGCTGTTCCGGCTGGACGGCCTCGATCACGTGGCCCGGGAGGATCGCCCGGACCTGGTCGGCTTCGTGACCGACGACGACCACTGTGGAAACGGGGTCGAGACCGGCCGCGGCGCCGATCACGTGATCGATCAGAGGGCGCCCCACCGCCATATGGGCCACTTTGGGAAGGTCGGACTTCATCCGCTTGCCCTCGCCGGCGGCGAGGATGATCACATGTGTGGGCAAGGATTGCCTTCCTCTGTGACTGACGCTGGGGGGGCAGGACTCGAACCCGCAACAACAGGACCAAAACCTGCCGTGTTACCAGTTACACCACCCCCCAAATCCGGGGTTATCCGTCAGGTTACAAGTGAGCAGCCAATGAACCCGAAACGCCCCATCAACATTCCTCAGGAACTGGGACCCGTATTCGGGTCCCAGTTCCTCGAGAAAAGTGGGTCCGCGCGCCTCGAGAATTTCTCGAGGCGCCAGGACCCATATCCGGGTCGTACTACCTGAGGATCGCGTTCTCGTCGCCGACCCGGGCGACACCGTGAGCCCGGAGATCCACGCCCCGGCCCACATGGACCAAGTCGGCCACCGCGGCGGCGGCGTCGGAGGCCTCGTCGAGGGTGGCGAAGTAGCCGAAGCAGGCCGAGCCCGAGCCGGTGAGACAGACTGTCGTGCCCCACTCCGCGGCGATGTCGGACATGAAGTCACCGAGGCGGGGCTCGAGGTCGATCGCCGCCGGGAGCAGGTCGTTGCGCATCGGCATCCCGCCACGCAGGGCCGGGGGGAGCAGATCGTCGGATACCGCATCCCCCGTCGGCCCCTCCAACAGGTCCCACCGTTGGTAGACCTCCCGGGCGCCCAGCCCGAAGTCGGGGACCACCACCGCGACCGAAAAGTCACCCACAGGCGCCACGGGCTCGATCTCCTCGCCTCTCCCCCGCATCGTCAACGTCCCTCCTGTGAGGAACAACGGCACGTCGGAGCCGACCCGTATCGCCACCTCGGCCAGCGACGCTCGAGACGACCCGGTGATGTCGGCACCTGCAACCAGAGCGGCAGCCGCGTCGGCACTACCCCCACCAAGACCAGCTTCCACGGGTATCTCCTTGGACAACCTCATCGTCAGCGGCGGGACATGGGTGGTCTTGCGCAACTCGGCCAGTGCCTTCTCGATCAGGTTGTCCTCGATGTCCGATTCGAGGGTGTCGGTCCCCTCATCGCCTGGCCCGACCTCGAGGAGGTCGCACCACTCGATCGTCTGCACCAGAGACGCCAGGGGGTGGTACCCGTCGGGTCGCGGCGGATATATCAGCAGGGAGAAGTTGAGCTTGGCCGGCGCCTCGTAGGTGGTCACGTGTGGCCGGCCAGTCTGAGGTAATCGTCGGGGGACAGATCCTCGGCACGCCTCGTCGGGTCGATTCCCGCCTCCTCGAGAGTCGACACCGGGTCGGCGAGCACCGATGCAAACGACCGGCGCAGCATCTTGCGACGTTGCCCGAACCCCGCACGGGCGAGTTCGATGGCCCGTCCGGCCTCGGGCGGAGCCCCTTTCCTGTGCATCACCACCACCGCGGAGTCGACCCGCGGCGGCGGGTAGAAGACTCGAGGGGGAACGGTGAAGGCGACTGCGGCCTCGGTGTGGATCCCGGCCACCACCGACGGGAGGCCGTAGTCGCCGCTGCCTGGTCTCGCCGCGAACCTACGAGCCACCTCCTTCTGCACCATGACCACGAACCTGACGATCCCGGTGGCTTGCTGCATCGCCTCGAGCACCACCGGAGTCCCCACGTTGTAGGGGAGGTTGGCGACCATGGCCCAGTCCCCCTGCAACTCGGTGGCGAAGTCGACGTCCATGACGTCCGAGAACCGCAACTCGACGTCCAACCCCGCGGTGACCTCCTCGAGGAGCGGACGCAGCCTCTCGTCGATCTCGAAGGTCAAGACGTGTGCGCCGGCCGCAGCCAACGCCCGGGTCAGGGTCCCTGTCCCGGCACCGACCTCGACCACATTGGACCCGGGCCCGACCCCGGCGAGAGCCACGATCTTCCTCGTGATGTTGGCGTCGGCGAGGAAGTGTTGGCCCAGTCTGTGGATCGGGGACAACCCGTGACGGTCGAGGAGGTCAGCGATCTCGCTTCGGGTCTGAGCAGTCACCTGTGAAACACCCTGGCCGCGTTGGCGCTGGTCATGGCGGCCACCTCATCGACCGGGATCCCCCACACCCGGGCGAGAGCCTCACCGACGTGGCGCACGTAGGCGGGCTCGTTGGTCTCGCCCCGGTGGGGCGGCGGTGCGAGATAGGGCGTGTCCGTCTCGACCATCGCCCGCTCGGGAGGGACGAGTTCAGCTCCGAGCCTGATGGTCTCCCCCGTCTCGAATGCGACGGGACCGGCGAACGAGAACATGACCTCGAGCCCGAGGAAACGTCTCGTCCATCGGGTGCCCCCCGTCCAGCAGTGCAGGACGGTCTGGGGCCCGACGCCGGTCTCCTCGATGATCCGGTACACGTCAGCGAAGGCGTCACGGCAATGCACGATGATGGGCTTGCCCAGTTCGAGTGCGATCGCGATCTGGGCGCGGAAGGACTCCTCCTGTTGCCCTCGAGGCGACAGTTCCCGGTAGAAGTCGAGACCGGTCTCACCGATGGCAGCGACCGAGTCGGCGAGCCTCTCGAGGGTGGCACCCTCTTCGGCCCACGACGCCGCGTCGTGGGGATGGAGACCGGCGGTGGCCATGATGCGATCGGGGTGGGCCCGCGCCAAGGCGATCGAGCCGAGTGAACTGTCGGCGTCGACCCCGGGGACGACCAGCCATGCCACCTCGTCGGCCCGGTCCAACAACTCGCCCGCGGGGCGGTCGTCGAGTTGGAGATGGCAGTGTGTGTCCACCCAGGTCATCGGGGGAGACGGTACCCGGCACCACGCCGCGGTCGATCGGTAGGCTCGGCGCGGTGGACTCCGGGATTGCCCGCAAGATCGACGACCTCGGCAGGATCGTGATCCCTGCCGAGACTCGGCGAATGTTCAACATCAGAGAAGGCGACCATCTATTCATCGCCGTCGAAGGCGGCAACATCGTGCTCAGGAAGATGACCGACTCGTGCACGTTCTGCGGGAGCGACCGTCACGTGTCACAGTTCAAGGGCAAGGGGATCTGTTCGTCTTGCCGTGCTCAGCTCGACTCCTGATCCTCCACTAGCGCCTCGTACACCGCCCGTCTCGACACCCCCCGGCCCCCGGAGACCTCCCGGGCGGCATCGCTCACGCTGACACCCTGGCCAACGAGACTTCGGGCCTCCTCGATGGCGTCGTCCAAGGAAGGGGTCTCCCCCTCACCGGGACCCAGCACCAGCGTCACCTCGCCCTTGACCGGGTCTCTCCAACGCTCCACGGCGGCACCCAAGGAGCCGACCCAGGATTCTTCGTGCAGTTTGGTCAACTCCCGGGCCACCGCCACCTCCCGGTCCGCCCCGCACACCGCGGTCAGGTCAGCGAGGTCGCCGGGGAGTCGGTTCGGGCTGGCGAAGAGGACGACAACCCGGGGCTCACCGGCGATCGCCTCCAGCCGCTCGGCTCGCTCCCGTCCGCGACGAGGGAGGAAACCTTCGAATACGAACCGGTCACCACCGAAACCGGAGAGCGCCAGAGCCGTTGTCACGGCCGAAGGGCCCGGCACCACGACCACGCCATGACCCGACTCGCGAACCGCGCGGATCACGGCCGCACCGGGATCCGAGATGGTCGGCATCCCAGCGTCGGAGACCAACACGACCGTCTTGTCGGATCGGACCGCCTCGATCACCTGGTCGATCCGGCTCTGCTCGTTCCCGGAGAAGAGCGAGATGACTCCGACGCCGATCACGAGGTGACTGAGGAGCTTGGCGGTCCTGCGAGTGTCCTCGGCGAACACGATGTCGGCCGAAGCGAGGGCGTTCCGAAGACGCTCGGAGATGTCACCGAGGTTGCCTATCGGCGTTGCGCAGACGATGAGACGACCACCGGGCATCGGTCGAAAGCTAGTGGTCCCGGCCCAACCCGCCGATTCAGTCGAGCCCGGCCGCCGCCCGGATCTGCTCTCCGGTCGCGGGCACCGTGGAGGCGATGAAGTAGAGATTGCCGTCGGCCTGCTCCACCCAGGCGAAATGGTCCTCGGGGAAATCCTGTTCGGCAAAGGCGACCAGGGCCCGCTCCAACTCTGCGACGTCGGTGGGGGTGTCGCCCGCATAGACGATCAACACCGCGGAGTTCTCCCCGTCGAACCACTGGTGATAGGAGTCGCCACCCCAGCCGTCCGCGGCGGTGGCCACCGTGTCGGCTCCCTCGCCCTGGTTGAGCAGGAGTCGGAATCCCTGTTCGCCCCATACGGAGGTGCGCACCAGGTCGTAGCCGGCGAGATCGACATCCGGGAGGTCAACCTCCATCGGGAGATCCCGTCGGTAGTCGTCGGGAGTGATGACCTGCTCGCTGGATCCGGGTAGACCGGCCAGCTCGTCGTAGGCGGCGTCGACCTCGGCCCAACCACCGGCTTCGACATAGAGCTGTTGGGTGAAGCCCAGACCCGTGTCGTAGGGAAAGATCAACGACTCCCTGACGAAGCGAGGGGCAGAGTTCAACGCTTCGGTGTCGACCTCCAAGGACTCGGCTATGAACTCGCCCAGTTCCTGTTGAGTCAGGGTCTGTGCCCAGAGCACCTCGGCGAGAGTGGCATCGCCTTCGATGAGAGCCTGATAGGCGGACGCCTCGTCGAGTCTGTCCTCGTCGATCATGGCCTGAAAGACCTCATGGAATGAGAAGTGCTGATCGGTGAGGGCGTGGACCAGCTCATGGACCATGGTGCCCTGTTGGAGGACGCTGAACCCGTCCTCACGTGCCGGGACCACTATCTCGCCCGTCTCCCCGTCGTAGAACCCCGCAACCTGTTCCCCATACAGGTCGAGGAGAAGCTGTTCGAAGTCGGCCTCCACGTTGAGAAGACCCAGCATCTTGTAGAGAGACTCGTCGGCGGCGAACTCCTCGGGGTCCTCGATGAGATCCTCGCGCACACGCGCCTCCAACTCTTCTTCGGTGACGACCGTGATCCTCGGTGGGCTGAGAAACGGAAGCTCCCGGATCTCCTGGGCCATCCTGATCAGCTCCTCGAGCTGGGCCCGCACCTGATCGGGGACGCCTTCGAGATCGGAGAGGTCCGGAGCCGTCGTGGTGACGACGGCAGCAGTGGTCGTGGTGGTGTCGTGGGTCGAGGTCGTAGTCGATGCCGAAACCGTGGTCGTGGTGACCGCGGGATCGGTGGTCGTAGTCGAGGTGTCTTCGCCGTTGCAGGCGGCGAAAACGACCAGGACGGCGACTACCAGGGAGAGTCGGCGAGACATTTGCCGACAGGTTATCGGCGCGCCGGACCTAGACCTGATCAGCGAATCATCCCCGAACCGGTGCTCAACCCCATGCCTTCTCGGCCGTGGAAACGACGAGACGCAGCTTGGCCCATTGCTCGTCTTCGGTGAGTGCGTTGCCCTCGATGGTCGAGGCAAACCCGCATTGAGGGCTGAGACAGACCTGGTCGGCGGACAGATACTCGGAGGCGTCCTCGATTCTCTTCAAGAGGTCGTCCTGAGACTCGAGCTGTGGGACCTTGGAGGTCACCAGGCCGAGAACCACCGTCTTGTCGGCGGGAACGAAACGCAACGGGGCGAAGTCCCCGGAGCGCTCGTCGTCGTACTCGAGGAAGTAGGCGTCGACAGCGAGCTCGTTGAAGAGGACCTCGGCCACCGGCTCGTACCCTCCAGAGGCGAAGTAGGTCGACTTGTAATTCCCCCGGCAGAGGTGGACTGCGGTCACCATGTCCTCGGGCGTGTCCCTGATCGCGGCATTGATCAGCGCGGCATAGGTTCGCGGCAGCTCGTCGGGGTCGTCGCCACGCTCGATGGCACCCTGACGCATCTTCGGGTCGCACAGATAGGCGAGGTTGGTGTCGTCGAGCTGCACATACCTGCATCCTGCCTCGTAGAGGTGGGCGAGCTCGTCGCGGTATGCCTGGGCCAGGTCCTCGAAGAAGTCGTCGAGGTCGGGGTAGGACTCGATGTCGATGCCGGCACGGCCCCCGCGGAAGTGGGCCATGGTGGGTGAGGGAATACACACCTTGGGATGGCGATCGGTGTGCGCGGCGACGAACTGATAGTCACCGACCTGGATGTCACGCCGATGCGCCAGCTTGCCGGTCACGGTGATCTTTGGTGGCGCCACCCCGACCCGGCTCTCGGAGTCTGAGCTGGAGGCGATCATCCCCGTGACAGTCACACCGTCGAGTTGTTCGAGGAAGTCGAGGTGGAACCAGGCCCGCCGGAATTCACCATCGGTGACGCTCTGGATGCCGGTCGCCTCGAGCTTGGGGATCATGTCCGCGATGGCGGCGTCTTCCACAGCGCGCAGGCCTTCGGGCGTCATCTCACCGTCGGCCACCTTGGCCCGGGCCGAGAAGATCTCGGGAGGGCGGAGCAGGGAGCCGACGTGGTCGGCCCGGAATGGCGGGTTGAGTTTGGAATCTGACACCTGTCCTCCATTGTCCATCGGCGGCCCGGGCATGAACCTACCGGCGTTAGGGGGGAATGGTCAACGGGGCCTCGACCCCGCCGTCCGGGCACTGATGAGGTGAGCTGCCGCCAGCAGAGCGCCGGCGATGAACAATCCCGGTCCGAGGGCTCTCACCCCGCGTGCATCTGCCACCAGACCGAGGATCCAGGGCAGCCCGGCCGCGCCTATGTTGGCTGCGGCGAGCTGATATCCCATCGTCCTCGTGGAGGCCACGCGCCCGATCCGGTTTGGGGTGAGCGAGACCAGAGTGGGGAAGACGGCGGCGAACCCGACACCGGCCAATGGGAGGCCGACGACCCCGAGACCGACCGGGTCGAGCCAGAGCAAGGTGACGCCGAGCAGTGAGACGACCATGCTGACATCCAGGATGAAGCCAGGGTCGAGCCGGCTGCCCATGATCCCGAATCCGAATCGCCCCACGGTGAGCCCGCCCCAATAGATCGCGACCCACGTGCCGGCAGCGGCCGTGCCCATCCCCCTTCCCTCGGTGAGGAGTGTGAAGGCCCACTGCCCGGTGGCCACCTCGACTCCCGTGTAGAGAAAGAACATGAGAAGCGCAAACGCGGTGCTGAGACGGGCGTTGCCTATCGGGTGGTCGGCGCTCGCATCGGGCTCGGTTCCCGCCCAGCGGCTCCGTCGCGACCAGACAGCCGCCAGGGAGACCACCTGGAGTAGGGCCAGAACCACATAGCCTCCGCGCCAGACCCCGGTCATGACGAGGCTCACCGTGATGAGAACCGGGCCGAGTGTGGCGCCCAGCCCGTAGCAGGCATGCAAGAGGTTCGTCGCCCCGACGTCGAACGAGAGCGCTGCGTGGGCATTCATGCCGGTGTCGACCAGACCGCCACCCAACCCGGTGAGGAAGGCGGCCCCGGCGACCACCACCCAGGTCGGAGCGACCGCGAAGCCGGTGACGCCCACCACCAACAAGCCCGAGCCGACACCGAGGAGCACACCGGTACCCAGCCGAGCATGCAACCGGCCGTACCCGACGCTCGCGCCGAGATATCCAAGGCTCCCGCAGGCGAGAAGCAGCCCGAGATCGGCTAGATCACGGTCGAGAGCCTGACGCATCGACGGCCAGGCCACACCCAGCGCGCCATCGACCAGTCCCAGCATCACGAACGCGGCGAGGGCCACGGCGAGAGCGCGAATGGGTGGCCGGGAGGACCTGGTCATCACGGCACTATGGCCGACACGACCGGCTTCGGTCGAGCACCCGGCCGTGTGGGGTTACCGGTAGGTTCTGGAGGATGGAGAACGTCTATGCCACCGATTGGGACGCCTTCGAGGACCACCCGGGCTACGAGTGGGGCCGGATCCGTCTCGGACGCCGGCTTGGGGGCGACATGCTCGGTGCCAGTGTCTACGTGTTGGGCCCGGGCCAAAAGTCGTTTCCGTACCACTTCCACCACGCCAATGAGGAGATGTTGATAGTCCTCACCGGGACGGTCACCGTGCGAACCCCAGGTGGGGCCCATCCCGCCGGGCCTGGTGACGCATTGATCTTCGTCAAAGGCCCCGACGGGGCACACCAGGTGATCAACGACTCCGACGAGGAAGCCCGGATCCTCATGATCTCGACGATGGTCGAGCCAGAGATCGCCGAGTACCCGGACTCGAACAAGATCGGCGTGTTCGCCGGGCGGGCGCCGGGGGAGCCGGGACCGGCGAGTCTCTGGAAGTATCTGGACGGCGCCGCCGAGGTCGGATACTTCGACGGAGAGTGATCGGTGCGCGACTACCAATTCGTTGGATACGACCAGGATGGCCCCGTCGTCACCATCACCTTCGACCGCCCCGAGCGGATGAATGCCATCGGGCCGACCATGAGCGAGGAATTGGTCGACGCCTGGGGCCGCTTCCGTGACGACGACAGCGCCATGGTCGGTGTGCTGACGGGGAGGGGAGATGAGGCCTTTTGCGCTGGAGGCGACCTCAAAGACGCCTACGAGGGTGATTCGGTGCTGCCCGACGGGGACGAGGAGCGGTCAGCGCATGTGCGCGGAGACAGGCCCGGCTTCATCGGACCTTCCCGCTGGGTCGACATCTACAAGCCGACCATCGCCGCGGTCAACGGGATGGCCTACGCCGGAGGCCTGGAATGGGCATGCTGGACCGATCTGGCCGTCGCCGACGAGCACGCAACCTTCGGGGTCACCTGTCGCCGTTGGAACATCGGGTTGGGTGACGGCGGCACCCAGCGATTGCCGCGGATCGTCGGCTATCGGAGGGCCATGGAGTTGATCATCACCGGCCGGGTCATCGACGCGGAGGAGGCGGCGGCCATCGGGCTGGTCAACGAGGTCGTGCCCGGTGGTCGGGCGTTGCCACGGGCCATCGAGTTGGCCCACCAGATCGCCGCACTCCCCCAGCCGGCGATCCGCACCGACAAGGAAGCCGTCGTCCGCGGTTTCGGGAGACCCCTGGAAGAGGGTCTCCGGATCGAAGCGGAGTGCTTCGATCGTCTCCTCGGAGACCCCGAGATGGCCGAAGGGCTGCGCCGGTTCGTCGAACGGGATCATCCGGATCGTCGCGCCGGGCCCGGGATGACACCCGGTCTCCGACGCTCGCGGGAGCGGGATTCGTGAAGACTCTTCCGGAATGAGTGTCGAAATGGGGTGTCTCCATTCGTTGAGGGGTCAGAGGGCACGGGTAGGTGCCCGGCCGAGAACGAGGAGACAGCCATGACCCAATACCTGCTTTCGGTCTACCACGACGGGGCCGAAGCGACCCCTTCGGCCGAAGTCGTCCAACAGATGTACGCCGATGTAGAGACGTTGAACCAGAAGATGCGGGACTCCGGTGCCTGGGTGTTCGCCGGAGGTTTGCACACCGCGGACACGGCCACCGTCGTCCGCAGAGAGGACGGTGAGGTCGTGACCACGGATGGCCCCTTGCCGGAGGCCAGGGAGCAGATCGGCGGATTCTGGGTCATCGAGGCAGACGACCTCGATGCCGCGCTCGACTGGGCGTCGCAGGCGACCGTGGCCTGCCGCGGGCCCGTGGAGATACGTCCCTTCCAGGACGGGCCCCGGGCCTGATCCATCGGGCGTGGCCGACGACCGTGAGATCGCCGAGATCTTCAAACGGGAGTCCGGCCGCGCAATCGCCACGTTGGTGCGGCGCTTCGGCGATATCGACATCGCCGAAGAAGCGGTCCAGGAGGCTTTCCTCGAGGCAGTCCGCCGTTGGCCGGCGGCGGGCATCCCACCGAGCCCGGCCGGGTGGATCATCACCACCGCCAAGAACCGGGCGATCGACCGCCTCCGCCGCGAGTCGCGACGCGAAGACAAGCACTCCGAGGCGATGCGACTCCTGGATGGCGACGAGCCCGACGAGATGGTGATCGTGGAGGACGATCAACTCCGGTTGATGTTCACCTGCTGTCATCCCGCCCTTGCGGTCAATGCCCAGGTGGCCCTGACGCTGAAACTAATCGCCGGTATGCAGACCGGGGAGATCGCCCGCGCTTTCCTCGTGCCCGAGACGACCATGGCGCAACGTCTGGTGAGGGCGAAGCGGAAGATCAAGGCGGCGAACATCCCTTACCGAATCCCGGACGACGCAGAGCTCCCCAACCGTCTCAAGCCCGTCCTCGCGGTGATCTACCTGATCTACAACGAAGGGCATGTCGCCACCTCGGGGGACCGGCTCATCCGCAACGAAATGTCTGCGGAAGCCATCAGGCTCGCCCGTCTCCTGGCCGACCTGATGCCCGACGAGCCCGAGGTGATCGGCCTCCTGGCGTTGCTGTTGTTGACCGAGTCGCGAGGCCCGGCGCGGACTGGTCCCGGCGGGGAGCTGGTCCGGCTCGCCGACCAGGACCGCGGCCGATGGGACCAAAACCTCATCGACGAGGGCCAGCGTCTGGTGCGGGCGTGTCTGCGGCGGAACCGCCCGGGCCCCTATCAGATCCAGGCGGCCATCGCCGCGGTGCACTCCGATGCGACCTCCCCCGCCGAAACCGACTGGGCACAGATCGTGACCCTCTACGACCAGCTCGCCCGGTTCATGCCGTCACCGATCGTCGAACTCAATCGCGCCATCGCGGTGGCCGAGAGCGGCGACGTTCGAGGAGCGCTCACAGCCATCGACGGGCTCCCACTCGACGACTACCACCTCTATCACGCCACCAGGGGCGATCTCATGGAGAGGGTGGGACGGGACGAGGAGGCGGCGGATGCCTATGCCCGCGCGATGGAACTGACCTCCAACGAAACCGAGCGGCGATACCTCGAGCAGCGAAGGTCTCGGCTCCGGTAGAGCGTCATAATCGTCGTCGGCTGACAGAATCCGGTCCTTGCCGGACATGAACACCTAGTGACCCACGTGAGCGACCGTCGTCAGAGATTCGAAGCCATCGCCGACGAGGTGTTCGAGCCTCTCCAGCGATACCTGCGTCGGCGCACCTCGGGGCCCGACGCCGAAGACGCCCTCGCCGACGTGATGCTCACGGTGTGGCGGAGGCTCGACGACGCCCCCGCAGACCGCATCCTGCCCTGGACCTACGGGATCGCCCGGCGAACGTTGGCCAACCAGAGGCGGGGAAAGGCCCGCCATCTTCGTCTCGTGCAGAGGCTGGAGTCTGAGCCGGGGCCGATCACCGTCCCTGACCATGCCGATGCCGGGCCCGAGCCGGAACTGGAAGCGGCCCTCGACGCCCAATCCCGGGAGGACCGCGAAATATTGCGACTCTGGGCGTGGGAGCAGTTGGAGCCACGCGAGATCGCCTCCGTGCTCGGCGTCTCGGCCAACGCCGCGACGCTCCGACTGAGCCGCGCCCGAAAGAGGCTTGCCGCCACCCTGGCCAGACAGAATCCCACGGCTGCCGGACACAACCAGGTCGAAGGCACGCTAGGAGACACCCGATGACCGACGAGTTGAGACAACGCCTCGCCCGCCTGGACCCGATGCACTCCGGTGTGCCCACCGAACCGACGACCTCAGAGTCGTCCCGACAGCTATTGGAGCAAGTAATGAGCACACCAACCAAGGAGCGGCAGAGCCAGACCACGCCACGTCGCACATGGACCATCGCCGTAGCGGCGGTGGCCGCGCTGGTTCTCGCCGTTGCCGGCGGAATCGGCTTGTCCACCGACGAGGGCACTCCATCCATCCAGGACGAGGCACCCATCGCCCTCGATGCGGGCGGTGAAGACATCACCGCGAGTTGCATCGCGTTCTCCGCAGAGGAGTTGGAGCGGGTCGCCGAGATCGCCTTCGCGGGCAAAGTCACGAAAGTGGACGGCAACACCGTCACCATCAGCGTCGACACCTGGTTCCGGGGAGGGGATGCCTCGACCGTCGTCCTCGATGCCCCGCAGGGGATGGAGGCGCTCATCGGCGGGATACCGTTCGCGGTCGGCGGCGAATACCTGATCAGCGCTCAGGATGGCACCGTCAACTACTGCGGTTTCAGCGGCGAGTCGACACCCGAGCTTCGAGCCGGTTTCGAGGAGGCCTTCTCGCAGGGGTGAGACCGCCGTTCACCACGGGCCCGCGTCTCGAAAGACGCGGGCCCGTTTCCGTCACCAAGAGGGGTGTTCGCTCACGGAGAGTCCGGCTATAGTGACCGGCCACAACATATTTGAAGCGTTCATCCAGAGCGGTCGAGGGACAGGCCCTTAGAAACCGCGGCAACCGACCCACCGGGCACGGTGCCAATGCCTGATCGATGAATTGCCCTCAGACGGGGTTCTTCCGTTGGAGGCGTTCAGACAGCGAACGCTTCGCGAACAACACGGAGGGCTCACCCTGTGGCATTAGAAGAGGTCGCACGACCATCCCAACCCGAGACCTATCACGACGCTCTGGAACGCGGCGCGGCGATCGTCTTTGACGGGGCCACCGGTACCAACCTGCAACGGCTCCAACTGACGGCCGACGACTTTGGCGGTAGCCAACTCGAAGGGTGCAACGAGTACCTGAACCTGAGCAGACCGGATGTCGTCGCCGACCTCCACCGCTCCTTCCTCGATGTAGGCGTCGACGTGGTGGAGACGAACACGTTCGGGTCCTTCTCCGTCCCTCTCGGTGAGTACGGGATCGCAGACCGCGCCTATGAGATCTCCGCCGCCGGCGCAGCCATCGCTCGTCAGGTCACCGACGAGTACCAGAATGGCGACGGGAGACCCCGCTGGGTCGCCGGGTCGATCGGGCCCGGCACCAGGTTCGCAACACTCGGGCAGACCACCTACCGGGAGCTGCGTGACGCCTACGAGATCCAGTCGTCGGGCCTGATCGACAGTGGAGCCGACCTGCTCATCATCGAGACCCAGTTCGACCTGCTCGGCGCCAAGGCGGCGATCAACGGTGCCCGCCGGGCGATGACATCCTCTGGCAGGGAGATCCCGATCCAGTGCCAGGTCACCATCGAACTGACCGGACGGATGCTTCCCGGCACCGAGATAGGGGCGGCCCTGGCCACCCTCGAAGCCCTCGGTGTCGACGTGGTCGGTCTCAACTGCGCCACCGGGCCCGAGGAGATGTACGAGGCGGTCCGTCATCTGTCGGAGCACTCGCGTCGACCGATATCGGTGATACCCAACGCCGGGCTCCCTCAGGTGGTGGACGGTGAGATGTTCTACGACCTGGGCCCCGATGGTCTGGCCAGGCATCTCTCCGTGTTCGTGGCCGACTACGGCGTCCAGGTGGTTGGGGGCTGCTGCGGGACGACACCCGAACATCTCGGCGAGGTGGTCGCCCGGATCCGGGATCTGACCGTCAGGGAGCGGGACCCTTCCCACTCCCCCGCCGCATCTTCGACCTACTCGCCGGCGACGTTCGACCAGGACACCTCGTTCCTCATCATCGGGGAGCGCACCAACGCCAACGGCTCGCGCGCCTTCCGGGAGGCAATGGTCGCCGACGACATCGAAGCCTGTGTCGCCATCGGATCTGACCAGGTGTCCGAGTCCGCCCACCTGGTCGACCTGTGTGTCGACTACGTCGGCCGGGACGGAACGGCGGACATGGCCAGGTTGGCGACCCGATTCGCCACCGACATCACCGTCCCGGTCGTGCTCGACTCCACCGAGCCCGAGGTCCTCGAGGCCGGTCTCGAGCGTCTCGGGGGGAGATCGGTCCTCAACTCGGCCAACCTCGAAGACGGCGACGGTCCCGGGTCCCGCTCCGACCGGGTCTTCCAGCTAGCCAGGGAGCACGGTGCGGCCGTCATCTGTCTCCTCATCGACGAGAAGGGCCAGGCGCGGACCACCGACTGGAAGCTCGAGGTCGCCCACCGTCTCCACGACCTGGCGGTCGACCGTTACGGCCTGGAGCCCGGGTCCCTGCTCATCGATCCTCTCACCTTCCCGCTGTCGACCGGTGACGACGACCTCCGTCGTGATGGGATCGCCACCCTGGAGGCTCTGCAGCGCATCAAGGTGGAGCTGCCCGGGGTCTACACGGTTCTCGGGGTGTCCAACATCTCCTTCGGCCTCAACCCTGCCGCCCGGAAGGTCCTCAACTCGGTCTTCCTCCACGAGGCGGTCGAGCACGGTCTCGACGCGGCCATCGTCCACGCCGGAAAGCTGTTGCCCTACCACGCCATCGAGCCACGTCATCTCGAGCTCTGCCGCGACCTGGTGTACGACCGGAGACGCGACGGATACGACCCACTCCAAGAGATCCTCGACGTGTTCGCCGATGTGAAGACGGCTGCTAGATCGAGTGAGGACGACCTGGGGCGACTCCCCATCGAAGAGCGACTGCAACGTCGGATCGTGGATGCCGTCCGTGTCGGGCTGGAAGCGGACCTCGATGACGCTATGGCGGCCGGGTACTCCGCTCTCGGTGTGGTCAACGACATCCTGCTCGGAGGCATGAAGACAGTCGGCGACCTGTTCGCCTCGGGCGACATGCAACTCCCCTTCGTGTTGCGCAGCGCCGAGACGATGAAGGCGGCAGTGGCCCATCTGGAACCACACATGGACCGGGCCGATGAGACCGATCGCGGCTCCATCGTCCTGGCGACGGTGCAGGGCGACGTCCATGACATCGGGAAGAACCTGGTCGACATCATCCTGACCAACAACGGATACAAGGTGCACAACCTCGGGATAAAGGTCCCGGTGGACACTCTGATCGAGGCCTATCAGGAGACCGGGGCCGACGCGATCGGGATGAGCGGTCTGTTGGTGAAGTCGACACTGATCATGCGAGACAACCTCGCCGAGTTGGAGCGACGTGGCCTCGGCGATGTCCCGGTGCTCCTCGGCGGGGCCGCCCTCACCAGACGTTACGTCGAAGAAGACCTTCGCTCCCAGTACTCCGGGCCGCTCTTCTACGGCAAGGACGCATTCGCCGGGCTCGAAGCCATCGCCAACATAACCAACGGCGGTGTCACCGAGCCTCCCCCACCCCGGAAGAGGGTGAGGAGAGAAGAGCCGAGTGAAGGCGGCGCCGGGGTCGGGTTGCCGGTCCCGGAGCGGGCGCCCTCAGTGGCCACCGACAACCAGATATTCCAACCACCGTTCCTCGGCTCCAGGGTGATCAAGGGCATACCGGTCGAGGAGATAACGCCCTTCCTGAATCTCACTGCCCTCTTCCGCAACCAGTGGCAGTACCGGCCGGAGGGAGGTGAGCCTCATCCCGAGTTCCTCGACAGACTGCGAACCGTTCTCGCCGAACAGCTCAACCGGGCCAGGATCCACGACCTCCTGGTCCCACAGGTGGTCTACGGGTACTTCCCGGCCAACGGTGACGGTGACGACCTGGTCATCTGGGCCGACGAGCGCCGCACTCGCGAACTGACCCGGTTCACCTTCCCCCGCCAGCAGGAAGATCCGTGGCTCTGCATCGCCGACTTCCACCGTTCGGTCGACTCCGGGGAGACCGACTACGCCGCCTTCCACATCGTCACCATGGGCTCCCGCATCTCCGAGCACACCGCCCGGCTCTTCTCCGAGGATCGCTACAGCGAGTACCTCCACCTCCACGGTCTCGGGGTCGAGATGGCCGAGGCCCTCGCCGAGTACTGGCATCACCGGATCCGCACCGAATGGGGTTTCGTCGACGAGGACGGCCCCACCCTCACCGGGTTGTTTCGTCAGAAGTACCGCGGAGGGCGCTACTCGTGGGGTTACCCGGCGTGTCCCGACCTCGAAGACAACGAGACGGTGGCCAGATTGTTGGGTGCGGAGCGCATCGGTATCGAAGTGTCCGCGGAGACCGGCCATCAATACCAACCCGAACAGACGACATCGGCGTTGATCTGCCACCACCCCGAGGCGAAGTACTTCATCGCCCGCAAACCCAAGGAGAGTCGCCGTGTTGACCAAACGTGAGCATTGGGCACGGATCGCCGAGGTAAACCCGCCGGATCTGCCCGACATGACCCATCGACTCCTCGACGGGACCTGGGACCACGTGCTCATCACCGACAACGTCTTCGGCAAGATCCGCGTCTCCCCATTCGCCTATGCGGCACGGATCACTCATGACGTGCCCTCCGTGCACCCGACCGTGGTGGTGTCGACCCGGGACCGCAACATCCTGGCGATCGAATCGGAGGTCAGGGGTGCGCTGGGCAACGGAGTCGACTCGTTCCTGGTGGTGAATGGGGACACCCTCCCCCACGTCGACCATCTCGCCCATCACTACGAGATAGTCGAGCATCTCCGGGATCTGCAGGGTCACGACCAGATCCCCACGTTCGAAGTCGGGATGCCGACCCGGTTCAAGAAGTGGCAGTTCCGTCAGCGAATCGAGACCGGGGCCCAGTTCCTGGTGGCCGGCCCGATCCTCGACCCGGCCACCGTCGAGCCCAACGTGACGGCGCTTGGGCTCGGCCCGGGTGATCCGCCGCTGTACCTGATGGTCAGCCCGGCTTTTGGTCCCCGTTGGGTCGACCAGATCGAGCGCCTCGGAGGCGTACCCGCGACCGAGGACTTCAAGTCGGAGCTCGACGAGACCACTTCGTCGGCACGACGCGAACTGGCCTGGTCGCGAATCGGGGACATCGAGCAATCAGCCAGAGAGGCCGGTTGCGCCGGGGTCATCTTGGTCGGCCTCAAGTTCAAGACCGTCGTCCAGGAGGCTGCCGGCCATCTGGGCATGAAACGAGAGCAGGCATATGTCGCTTGAAGGGAGTGAAGTGATGAGATTCGACGATGTGGTGGCGAAGATTCGTTGCCCGGTCTGTGCTGGAAGCGGTGCAGGAAACCCGCACCCGGGTTCTTGTGCGAACTGTGAGGGAAGCGGGATCAACCCCGAAGCCATCGACGAGGCCGGGGGATGGGACAGCTGGGCGATCACCGTGCACGAACGCCCCGGACCGATCGTCGTCGTCCCCCTCGACCTGCCCAAGGTTCGATGACTGAACCTCAGCCGAGCCCGTAGGCCCGGGTCACCTCGAACTGATAGATGACACGTCCCTGCTCGATCATTGCAGCGCGGAGCTCTTCCTCCTCGAGCTCCTCTCCGTACCACATGAGCGGGCCCTCGGGTCTTCCCTGCATCTCCCGGAACAGCTGCACCGACTGATCCGGCACCTCCGGGCAAGCGAGGATCTCAACCGTCGTCTCCAATGTCAACGTGTTGAACCCGGGCTCGAATACGAACAGGGTGCAGCGAGGATCGCGCTGCAGACGTCCGGTTCGGACCCGGTCTCCGGTGCCACTGCTCCAGCTCTTGCCGTCGATCAGAGCGACCCCCACTCTCACCGCTTTGGCAACACCATCTTCACCGACGGTGATCATCGCCGCGGACCTGTTCGAGTCGAGAAGGGCACGCTGTCCGTCGTTCAACACCATGCGCCACCATAAAAGGATTCCTGCGCACGACGTCTCGATAGCACTAATGCTATTGACCATATAAGATCTACCACTTATCGTGGTATCGCTATGGTAATCGGAGAAGAAGTCGTGATCCAGGTGGGTGACCTCCGGATGCGCTACGGGTCTAATGACGTGCTCGATGGCGTCGAGTTCGAAGTCCGCCGTGGCGAGGTGGTCACCCTGTTGGGTCCAAACGGAGCGGGCAAGACGACCACGATCGAGATCCTCGAGGGCTTCCGTGAGCCATCCGCCGGCGAAGTCTCGGTCTTCGGCGTAGATCCGGCGACAGCGAGTGAAGACTGGAGAGCCCGCGTGGGTGTGGTGTTGCAGTCATGGCGCGACCACGCCCGATGGACGCCACGGGCACTGTTGCAGCATCTCGGCCGGTATTACGAGCCGTACTCGACCCCGAACCGTTCCCGCCCCTATCCCGTGAAGGACCTGATCGAGATGGTCGGCATGACCGAACAGGCCGACCAGAAGATCCGGACCCTCTCCGGTGGTCAGCGACGGCGTCTCGACGTGGCAGTGGGGATCATCGGCCGGCCCGAGCTGCTCTTTCTCGACGAGCCGACTGCGGGGTTCGATCCACAGGCCAAGCGGGATTTCCATGAGATCGTGCACCGTCTCGCCGACCTCGAGGACACGACCATCCTGCTCACCACCCACGACCTGGACGAAGCCGAGAAGCTGGCCGACCGCATCTTGATCCTCGCCGGGGGACGCATCGTCGCCAACGGTTCGGCCGACAGCCTGGCCCGTCAGATCACCCGGGAAGCTCAGGTGCGCTGGTCTCGAAACGGGGAGCACTTCGTCCACGCCACCCCCGACGCCACCCGCTTCGTCCGCGAGCTGTTCGCCCAATATGGCGAGGACATTGCCGAACTCGACGTCCGTCGCGCCACCCTCGAGGACACCTACATCGCCATGGTGCAGAGATACGAGTCCGGACAGGGCGATGACTCGGCGGCACGAGTCTTCGAGGAGGTGACCGAATGAACCCGCGCCGACATGCGATCAAGACCGGGCTCCAGCGTGGTTGGACCGAATTCATACTCAGTCTGCGCAGCCCCCAGGACCAGGGGTTCTACCTCTTCATGGCTCTGATCACCCTCGGCTATCTCTGGTTGAACCGGAACAGCGAGATCGAGGGCAGCGCCATGACACTGTTCCTGCCTTCGTTCGCCATGCCCAGCATCCTCGGAGCCTTCATCGCCTTCGCTTTGGTGATCGGGCCCGGATACTCCCTGGCGATGGAGCGTGAAGACGGCACCCTGCTCCGCTCCAAGGCGGTGCCCCATGGCATGACCGGGTATGTGGCCGGCCAGGTGGTGCTGCATTCGGCGAGCATCATCCCAATGTTCCTGGTGATCCTCGTCCCGGGGTTGTTCCTCTTCGAAGGTCTCATGCAAAACGGGCTCGCCGGCTGGGCCACCGTGGTCTGGGTCACGGTCCTCGGGCTGCTGGCGACCCTTCCCATCGGGATCATCCTCGGCTCACTGGTGCCGGGAGTGCAGAAGATGGGGACCTGGGGCTTCATGCCGATCATGGGCCTGGTGGCCATCTCCGGCATATTCGTCCCCATACAGGCTCTGTGGGAATGGGTCCAGACACTGGCACAGGTGTTCCCCGTGTACTGGCTCGGTTTGGGGATGCGCTCGGCATTCCTTCCCGACGCCGCCGCCGCCATCGAGATCGGTGGCACCTGGCGCACCGCCGAGACCGTCGTGGTGCTGGCCCTCTGGGCGGTCGTGGGCTTGCTGGTCGCCCCGAGAGTCTTACAACGTATGGCAAGGCGACAGTCCGGCTCCCAGGTGGAGGCGGCTCGTCACGAAGCCACGCAGTGGGTGCGATGACCGACCATGTCCACAACCGGATCGCCATGCTCCGCGCCGAACGGGGAGTCTCTCGCCGCGAGCTGAGTGAGGCCCTCGGCGTGCACTACCAGACGATCGGCTATCTGGAGCGAGGCGAGTACAGCCCCAGCCTCAATCTCGCGTTGAGGATCGCCGAATACTTCGAGGTTCCGGTCGAAGTCGTCTTCTCCACGACCCCCTTCGCCCGGATCGGGACCGAGAGCGCATGACCGGGGACCGGTCGGCCCCTCGACGCAACCGGGTCGACCCCTTCGGAGACCTCCACTCCGTTCCCGAACACGGGATGTTCACCGGCAACCGGGGCTGTCTCGTCGACGACCACGGGATGCTGGTGCGACATCATCGCGGACCGCTTTGGATCACCTGTGTCCTCTCCTACAAAGACTGGAAGTCACCGCTCGAAGAACCACGGCACTGGACCCCACTCTTCTTCCTCGACGACGCAGTGGCCCTCGCAGCGGGCCACCGGCCCTGTGGTCTGTGCCGGCGAGACGACTACCGCTCCTACCAACGAGCCGTACAACGCGGTTTCGGGCGGATGAGACCGCCCACGGCCTCCGACCTCAACCGTCGACTGGCCAAGGAGCGACTCCGCCGCGGCCGGGGACTGGTTCGGGCCCAGGACCGCTTGACCTGGCGCGCCCCTGTCGACACCCTTCCCGACGGGACCGTTGTGCTCGACCCGAAGCGACGACCCGGTCTGATCAGAGGAGGCGCCCTTTTCGAGTTCGGCTTCGGGGGATGGTCCCACCCGACACCCCTCTCTACAGGGGACATGGAGGTGTTAACACCGCCAACCTCCGTAGCCGCCCTCGCCACTGGCTTCCAGCCGGTCCTGCATCCCACGGCAGCACCATGAAACGCGGGACCGGTTGAACGCGTCGCCCCGGTGCTCCCCCGATGGGACCAGAGACAGCCGGCTGAGGTGACGAATGGCCCTATCCGCATCGGCCTCCATCCTGTCCAATGGGGCCAAAGGAGGACTGGTGTCGGTGACTGAAGTCGGCGTCTCTCTCCACTCGAAGGAAGCCCGGAGACGATTCGGATACGTGATAACGGTCTTGATCAACCTCGTGATGTTGATCGTCGTCCATCGGGTGCTCGACTGGGGGTGGCCCACCTTTCTCACCGACAGGTTCGACCTGGTGGTCCCATGGATCAGCCTCTCGTTGATCGTGACGATCGCAGCGAATCTGACCTACCAGTTCAACGACGCTCCCACGGTCAAGTCGACCGGGCAGATCCTCGTCAATCTGACGAGCATCTTCGTGACCTATCGGATCTATCAGGTCTTTCCCTTCGACTTCTCGGCGACTTCGTTCAATTGGGAGACCGTCGTCAGGGTCCTGCTGATCCTGGCGATGGTGGGAGCAGGGATCGGCGTGCTCACCGAGGCGGGGAAGCTCGCATCGTATGAGCTTCGAGATGAAAGGAGGTGACGGATGTCTATGACTTCGGACTCGACTCAGAGCCGAGCGCAGACCGAGGCACCCGTCGATAGAAGGCTCTACAGGAGCGATACGCAGCGGGTTGTCGCGGGCGTATGCGGTGGGCTTGGCGAATACTTCGCTTTGGATCCGGTGTGGTTCCGGATCGGCTTCGTCGTTCTGGCGATTGGCGGAGGATCAGGGATCCTCATCTACCTGATGATGTGGTTGCTGATCCAGCCGGCGCCAGACGGCTACTCGGCGCCATCGGCCGGACGAGCCTCGGTCACCGGTGCGGTCGTGGTCGGAGTGGTCTTCATGATCGTCGGAACGATCGCACTCGTTAACACGATCGCCCCCTGGATGGGCCAATACGTATGGCCGATCGTCTTTCTCCTGGGCGGTCTGGCCCTGGTGATGGGAGGTTTGAATCGTGACAATCGTTGAGAAACAGTCGACCGAGCCGGCGCCCGGCATGAGCCCTGTACGCCGGAGATCGATGCCACAGATCGTCGGCGGTGGCGTCCTCGTCCTGATCGGCGCCCTCTGGTTGCTGGAGAGGACAGGTGCCATCGACGTGAGCGTCACGGCCGTCCTTGCCCTGGCGACCATGGTGACGGGGGTGGCACTGATGATGCTCTCCACCGAGGGCTCGCATGGGGGCCTCGTGGTGTTCGGGACCATCCTGGCCTTGGTCACTCTGCTGACCGCGGCCGCACCATTCGAGGGTTTCCAGGGTGGCATCGGAGACCGGGTGATCGCGGTGTCGTCCGTGGATGACATACGCCCCGACTACAACCTCGCCATGGGCAAACTCGTGCTCGACCTGAGCGAAATGGACATCGAAGCCGGCACCAGACTCACCGCCAGCGTCGGAATGGGTGAGCTGATCATCCGGATACCCGAGGGCACAGAAGCCAGTGTGGAAGCCAGAGTTGGAGCGGGCCAGTTGGAGATCCTGGGTCGAATCACCGACGGGATCGGTGTCGACGAGACCTTCACTACCCCGGGCTCCGGGCCAGGCTCACCAAGCCTCTCCCTCGACCTGCAAGTGTTCGCCGGACGTGTGGAGGTAACTGATGAGTAGCAGATTCCATGTCGGCACCTTTCTCTGGGGTGTCGTCCTCACCCTGGTCGGGGCCGCCTTGACGGCGGTCGGATTCGGCTGGTGGGACATCACGTCGATCGATCTCCGCTATGTGGCGCCGGTCTTCGTGATCCTCGTCGGCGCCGTGATAGCCATCACCGCGCTGACACCCGGAGACGCCGAGGGATGACCTCGAAGCCCGAATAGGGGCCCGATGATTGGGTCGGGCCCTATTCGGGTAGCGAAGGGACGAATCGATGAATACATCACCGGACCGGGCGCACATCCTGGTCACCGCAGGATCGAAGCACGGAGCCACGCTCGAGATCGCCGAACGGATCGGCGAGACCCTGCAACGACATGGCCACCACGTGGAGGTGACACCGACCGAGCAGGTAGATGACCTCGGAGGCTACGAAGTCGTCGTGCTGGGAAGCGCGGTCTACGCGGGCCATTGGGTGGAGAGTGCCAAAGCGGTGGCCGAAATGATCGCCTCATCGCCGGCGAGACCGAAGACGTGGATCTTCTCCAGTGGCCCGATCGGCGACCCGCCCAAGCCGGAGGAAGAGGCAGTCGACGTCTCCGAGGTCAGCGAACGTACCGCGGCCCGGGGGCATCGGGTCTTCTCCGGGAAGATCGACAAATCGAGTTTGAGTTTCGCCGAGAGGGCCATCCTCGTCGCGGTGAGGGCTCCGGAGGGGGACTTTCGCGATTGGGACGACATCGAGAACTGGGCAAACGAGATCGTCAGTCAACTGGCGAAGGAGGACGTGAAGTCATGAGCGAGCAGGAGAGCCGTCGATGGATCGACGAGGCCGAGGAGGCTCTCGATCGCACCACAGTGGCGTTGCGCGCCGCCTGGGATGAGAGCCGAGAGGCGCGCATGTCCGCCCTGGAGGCAGCCAAGGAGGCGGCGAGCAGACTGGGCAAAGCGATCGATCGGGGCATGGAGGCGGCCAAGGAGGCCTGGGAACCGGCGGGCGGAGAGGAACCCTCACCATCCGGTGACCTCGTCGTTGAGGAGGAACCCGATGACTCAACATCATCCCACCCCTGACAGCGAACTCGAGGAGGCCGCACAGGGCCAAGACCTGTTTCGGGCTCCCGGCAACGAGTTGCAGATCGACCAGGCCCGGGAGCAAGCCGAGGCGTCGGGGTGGCTCCCACCCGATCGTGTCTTCGACTGGCCCGGCGCCGACACACATCGTGAGATCGTCGACAGGCGCCAGGACCTCTACCGGGCGATGCAGAGACTCGAGTCGAGCCTCGCCCGCGCCAGCGGTCAAACCGATTGGGCGGACCAGGTTCGGGACGCCCTGAGCGGCGTGGACGCCGCGCTTCACAGACATGTCGCGGAGATCGAGACTGCCTCGGGTCTGTTCGCAGAGGTCGTCGATCGCGCTCCACACCTGGCGAGCGTGGTCGACTCGCTGCGGCGGGAGCACGAGGAGATGATCGAGGGTTGCAAGGCGGTCCTGGATTCGATGTCCGAGGATCGTGAGCTCGACCCCGACCGGATCAGAGGCGAAGCCCTGAAGGTCCTCGGCCAGCTCGCAGTTCACCGCCAGCGTGGCGCCGAATTGTTGTTCGACGCCTACAACATCGATCTGTCCGCGGCGGATTGACGAACTGAGACCCGTTCGCGGATAGATCGTTTCGAATCGATCTCGGTTGGGAATGGAGGGGGACCTTTGGGCCCCTGCCCAATGGGCGTACCGTCCCGAGAGAGAGCGAAGCGAACCACGATGACTGTAGAGAGGCACCGGTCGGATCACCGTCTTGGTGGGCCGTCGGCCCGCGGCCCATTCCTCACTGCCCCGAGCATCGCATTCGTGAGCACCTATCCACCGGCGATGTGCGGTCTGGCTACTTTCACAGCCTCCCTGCGCGGGGCCATGGCGCAGAATCGGGGTGACAGCACGGGTCTCGACGTTCTCGAGTTGGTCGACGACCCGGCGAACGTGGCCATCGTCGGCCGACCCGAGGTGATAGAGAGCATGAACCCGGGCGAACGTCGGTCGGTGGACCGGGGTGCGCAGCTGCTGTCGTCATACGACGGTGTGATCCTCCAACACGAATACGGGATCTGGGGTCCGGAAATGGGGCTGGCCGTGATTCGTTTCGCCGAGGCGCTCGACAGCCCTCTGATCACAACGCTGCACACACTCCTGCCCGACCCGAGCCCCGTCCAGCGTCGAATCGTGGAGAGTCTCACGAGGTTCTCCGCATACACCGTGGTCCCCACCCTGAGTGCCCGCGATTTGCTTCTCGGGAGCTACTCGGTGGACGATCGATATATACGGGTCATCCCCCACGGCACCCATCGCTCCCATAGCTCATTCGCTCCGACCGGAGCCTTCCAGAGGAGAGCGGACGGAGGGCCACGTCTGCTCACTTGGGGTCTCATCGGACCGGGCAAGGGTCTGGAGTGGGCTCTGCAGGCAGTGGCGCTGCTACGTGATCGCTACCCCCGGATCAGATACACCATCGCCGGGAGAACACACCCCAAGGTGCTCGCCCGGGATGGGGAGGCCTACCGGAGAGACCTCGAGGTGATGGCCGAGGCTCTCGGGATCACGGACAATGTCGAATTCGTCGACAGCTATCTCTCCGACCAGATGCTGCACTCCCTGCTCGCTGACGCCACGGTCGTCGTCCTGCCCTACGAATCGCGGGATCAAATGGTCTCTGGTGTCCTCGTTGAGGCTGTCTCGGCGATCCTCCCGGTGGTAGCCACCGCTTTCCCCCATGCCATCGAGTTGTCAGACTCCGGCGCGGTCATGACGGTCCCCCACCGGCGTCCCGATGTCCTGGCCGAGACGATCGCCCGACTCGTCGACTCTCCCATCGCCCGGGAGTCGATGACCAAGGCTCAGCGTATCCTGGCCAACGACCTCGAGTGGGGCACGGTGGCGCTTCGCTATGAGACATTGGTCGAATCTGCGGTAGCGGACGAAGCGGTCATCGGTCATGTATCTACCGCCTCCTAGCTACGACTTCCTCCTCGGGCTCATCGACGACACCGGGATCTATGAGCACTCCCGCTTCGGCGTGCCCCGCCGCGAGCATGGGTACACGGTGGACGATGCTTCCCGGGCACTGATCGTGCTCTGCCACGCGGACACGGACGACGCGATCGAGCGCGCCCAGAGCACCATGCTGGCGTTTCTCCTCGACTCGATCACTCCGGAGGGAACCTTCAGGAACCGATTGTCCTTCGACAGGCAGTGGGAGGGCGTGGGAGATCCCGGCGATGCCCAGGGGCGGGGAGCATGGGCGTTGGCCGTCGCTGCCACATCGGCGTCGCGGGCCGATTTGAGGGATGCGGCGAGGTCCGCCCTCGGCGACCTACCCACACCGACGTCGCCCCATCTCCGCCCGCTCGCATACGCGGCACTGGGGGCCCACGAACTGTGGAGATCGGGCCCGTATGACAGTCAGGCCCGGCGTCTGGCCACTCCGGCGCTACAGGCCTTGAAGACCCAACCCCGACCATGGCCGGAGAAGAGGCTCACCTACGCAAACGCCCGGATCCCGGCAGCGATGATGGCCGCTGGCCAGGTCATGGAAGACTCGTCCCTGGTCGAGGCCGGGCTGGAGAGTTTGGCCTGGCTGGCCGATATGGAAATGATGGACGGGCACTTCTCTTTCACCCCGGTGGGGGGATGGTCTCCCGGGGAGCCGCGACCAGGGTTCGACCAGCAACCGGTGGAGGCGGCTGCGATGAGCGACGCCTGTGAGCGGGCGTGGCTGATCACCGGCGAGGAGCGTTGGCGACAATCGGTGCTCGCCTGTGGCGCCTGGCTCACGGGAGCCAACGACGGCGACGACGTGGAGCTCTACGACTCGACGACCGGTGCCACCCGTGACGGGCTGACAGCCGTAGGGGTGAATGCCAACAGTGGAGCCGAGTCGACTATCTCCGGCGTCGCGATCCTCCAGGCGTGCCGGCGAATCGGAGGGCTCTCTTCCCCGATGACATCCGTCGGCCGGGAGACGTCGTACTGATGCGCATAGCCATGCTCGCCCCGATCAGCCATCAGATCCCGCCCGTCGGCTATGGCCCATGGGAGCAGGTCGCCGGTGACCTGACCGATGGGCTGGTGGCGGCCGGACACGAGGTGACTCTCTTCGCCTCGGCCGGCGCCGGGACGAAGGCCAAGCTCGAGGCGACGGTGCCGTTTGCGATGAGCGAGTGGCCCGACGACGACCCCACCGACGCGCGGGTGTGGGAGGAGATCCATGTCGCCATGGTGGCGAAAGCCGTCTCCGAGAACGGATTCGACATCATCCACTCCCACCTCAACGTCCACCCGCTCGGGTTCGCCGCCCTCCTCGACCCGCCAATGATCACGACCCTCCACGGGTCGGCCTGGAATCGCTCGATACACCCCGCCCTGGCCCGCTTCAGCCATCTCCCCTTCGTATCACTGTCCGAGTCGGAGCGATCGTTCTACCCCGAGCTCAACTACGTCGCCACCGTCAACAACGGCATCCGCTGCGACAGCTTCCGGTTCAGCGACACCTCACACGAGTTTCTCCTGTTTGCGGGGAGGTTGGCTCCCGAGAAGCGACCGGAGACCGCCATCGAAGTGGCTCGCCGCTCCGGGAGACCGATCAAACTCGCCGGTCCCATCGAGGACAAGCACCGCGGCTACTTCGACGCCGAGGTGGCGCCACTGGTGGACGGGAAACACGTCGAGTACCTGGGGAACCTGGTACGGGCCGACATGGTCGATCTCTACCCGAAAGCCGCCGCCCTCCTCATGCCGTTGGCCTGGGACGAGCCATTCGGCCTCGTGGTCGCCGAGTCGCTGGCCTCGGGCACACCGGTGGTCGGATGGCGCAGAGGCGCCCTCCCCGAGCTGATAAGGGACGGGGTCACCGGCATGATCGTCGACGACCTCGACGCCGCCGTCGCCGCCATCGACGGGTTGGATCGCTTCGACCGTGGCGAGTGTCGTCGCGACGCGGAGACCCGGTTCAGCGTCGAGGCCATGACTGCGGGCTATGTCACCGCCTATGAACGGGTGCTCTCGGACTGAGACCTCAGGACATCTGGCCCAGTAGCTCGGGGACAGCCAGGGTCATCACACGGACGCCCTGGTCGGCAAACCCGTATGGAACGACCAGGGACGAGCCGTGGAGCATCGCACCGCATGAATACACCACGTTGGGGACGTAACCGTTGCGCTCTTCCTCCGCGGGCTCGAGCAACGGAGACTCGAGTCTCCCAACTACCCGGGAAGGGTCGTCGCGGTCGAGCAGCAAGGCGCCCAAGGTATACCTCCGCATCGGCCCCACCCCGTGGGTGATCACCAGCCAACCCTCGTCGATCTCGATGGGCGATCCACACGCCCCCACCTGCACGCTCTCCCAACCCTGGACCGGTGACGAGATCAGCTCGGCGTGGTTCCAAACCATG
>CAZZIG010000103.1:0-5089 GCA_964653975.1 uncultured Acidimicrobiaceae bacterium | reverse complement strand
CAAACCCTCCGCGACCGGGAGCACCAGCGCGAGATCGAGCGCGCCACCCGCCGCCGGTAACACAATCCTCAGGAACTGGGACCCGTATCCGGGTCCCAGCGCCTCGAGAAATGTGGGTCTGTCCGTCTCGAGAGTTTCTCGAGACGGACAGACCCACATACGGGTCGTACTACCTGAGGAAAACTGGTTTCGGGGGATGGGAACAGGTCACCTACAATGTTGGTTGAGCCACATACGGGGGTGAAACGGTTTCGACGTTGAGTGTTGAAGCGTTGGAAGCGAGCCGGGGTCTCCGGGGCCTCGTCAACAAACCGGAACAACCAATAAGTGCCGAAGACAACTTCGCACTGGCTGCCTAGAACGTAGCCCGTCCTCCTGGCTGGTTCCCGCCCGGTCAGGGCAGGGCGTCGCAATGCGGGATGCTCCGTCCGGGATTCCGGGATCGGACGGTCAAGACCAACTCCGGATAGGCGCAGGGAAACTCGTCGTCAGAGTTCCTGTGGCCGAAGCTCGCTGACGACTGCGCTCGGAGATGCCAGCGCTGACGGCTCAGCGGACCGGGGTTCGACTCCCCGCACCTCCACAACCGAAAGACCCGTCTCCCGGACCGTGAGGTCAGGGAGACGGGTTTGTCGTGTTTGAGGTCGGACCCAGTCTCGGGACGGCCCACGGACCTAATCCTCTTTACCGTGCCCGCGGTTCAGCTTCGGGTGTAGGCGTGTATCCGCGGGTCTCGGCGCTTCGGATGCAGATCTGGTCAGATTCGCAAGAATGGGTCGTATCGGAAACCAAGAAACATCTGACATGTTCGGACCGAACCGCTCCCGGGTGGACGCTATGTACCGGCGTTACCTGGATGACCCCACCGCGGTCGCCGAGGCGTGGCGCGAGTTCTTCGCGGACTACGAGCCACACAGCCCCGAACTGGTCCGAGCCCAGAGGAGAGAACAGCAGGCGGGGACTTCGTCCACCCACCATCGGCGTCAACCCGGATTGCGTCGTCTGGAGGTCGAACCGGCAGACAGCGAGCCGGCAGACAGCGAGCCGGAGAGCGACCAAGTCGAAGATGGGGATGGAGAGACCCTGACCGAGTTGAAGGGGCCGGCGCGAATCATCTCCAAACGGATGGACGACAGTCTCGCCATCCCCGTCGCCACGTCGGTGCGCACCCTCCCCGCCAAGCTTCTCGAAGTCAACCGGGAGACGATCAACTCCTACCTGCGCCGACATCAGGAAGGTCGCAAGGTCAGCTACACCCATCTCATCGGATGGGCCGTCGTCCAGGCGGTCGAGGCCACCGAGGGGATCAACGTCGCGTACACAGAGATCGACGGCAAGCCTCACAAGGTCGCCCGCGAAGACATCAATTTCGGTCTGGCCATCTCGCTGGGAGAAGAGGCCAGGGCCAGCCTCGTGGTCCCCAACATCAAAGGAGCTCAACGGCTCGACTTCAGGGAGTTCTGGCTGACCTACGAAGACCTGGTGGCAAGGGCGCGCAACCGTCAGCTCGAACTGTCCGATTTCGAGGGGACCACCATCACCCTGACCAACCCGGGCACCATCGGCACCACCCAGTCGGCACCGAGGCTGATGGAAGGCCAGGGGGCGATCATCGGTGTCGGTGCAGTGGCCTATCCGGCCGAACACCGAGGTGTCGACTCCGCCAGGGCTGCCGAGGCGGGTCTGTCCCGGGTCGTAACCGTCACCTCGACCTACGACCATCGGGTCATCCAAGGGGCGACGTCGGGGGAGCTGCTCGCCAAGGTCGAAGACCTCCTGATGGGCGGAGACGACTTCTACGACAAGGTCTTCGCCGAGCTCGGCATCCACTACACACCGGCTCGGTGGGCAGTCGACGAGCATCCCTCACGGGCAGAGGGCACGTCTGACCGGGCGGCCAAGGAGGCCGGGATCGCCAGGCTGATCAACGCCTATCGCACCCAGGGCCACCTCATCGCCGACACCGACCCGTTGCGTCAGACGCCCCCGCGTCTGTACCCCGAGCTCGACATCCACTACTACGGGCTCACGATCTGGGACCTCGAGCGCGAATACGCCACCGGAGGGTTCGGAGGGGCGCCGGCCATGCCGTTGAAACGGATCCTCTCCCGGCTGCGCCAGACCTATTGCGACACGAGCGCGATCGAGTACATGCACATCACCGACACCGAGCAGAAGCGCTGGATCCAGGCACATGTGGAGATCCCCCCCGAGGCATTCTCCAGGGAGGAGAAACTCCGGATCCTGGCCAAGCTCAACCAGGCAGAGGCCTTCGAGAGGTTCTTGCACACCAAGTACCTGGGTCAGAAGAGGTTCGGTCTGGAGGGCTCTGAAACGCTGATACCGGCTCTCGATTCGATTCTCGAGGCGGGTTCCGACCAGGGCCAGACCGAGGTGGTGATGGCCATGGCGCATCGCGGTCGACTCAACGTCCTGACCAACGTCGTTGGCAAGAGCTACGCCACCGTCTTCTCCGAGTTCGAAGGTCTACTCGACCCCGCGTCCACCGGTGGCTCCGGAGATGTCAAGTACCACCTCGGTGCCACCGGTAAGTACGAGACGAGCAGCGGCGTCGAGATGGGTGTCGAGCTGATGGCCAACCCATCACATCTGGAGGCGGTCGACCCGGTGCTGGAGGGGGTCGCCCGCGCCAAACAGGAACGAATCGGCGAGGGAGGAAGCGAACAGGTTCTCCCCGTCCTGATCCACGGAGATGCGGCATTCTCCGGTCAGGGGGTGGTTGTCGAAACGCTGCACCTGTCCCAGCTGGCCGGCTACCAGACGGGGGGAACCGTCCATATCGTGGTCAACAACCAGGTCGGGTTCACCACACCGGTGCAGAGTGCCCGCTCCAGCATCTATGCCACCGACGTCGCCAAGGCCATCGAAGCTCCGATCATCCACGTGAACGGGGACGACCCCGAAGCGGTGGTGCGAGCCGGGAGGTTCGCCGTCGACTACCGCAACGCCTTCGCTCGCGACGTTGTCATCGACCTGGTGGCCTACCGGCGACGAGGTCACAACGAAGGCGACGAACCGTCGTTCACACAGCCCCTCATGTACAAGGTGATCGACGACCACGTACCGGTGCGCCGCCTCTACCTCGCCCACCTGGTCGACAATGGCGACATCAGTGTCGAACAGGGGGAAGAGGCTCTCTCCGAGTTCCGGGACATCCTGAGCCGGGCCTTCGAAGAGACCCGCGATGCGGACACCGCCGGGAGGGTGAGGCTCGACGCGAAAGGTGATACCGATCTCGACGTCGAAGGGGTGCTGGGCGCACGCGAAGAGGCCCCGACCCGGGTGGAGCGCAGCGAGCTCGAAGCCGTTCTCGCCAGGATCACCAGCCCTCCCGACGACTTCACCGTGCATCCCAAGCTGGTGAAGATGTTGGAGAACCGAGCCAAGACCTTCGAGGATGACGCGGTGGACTGGGGCACGGCGGAGGCCTTCGCTTTGGGCACTCTGGCCAGACAGGGCGTGGGCTCGAGGTTGGCGGGAGAAGACTCGAAGCGGGGAACGTTCAGCCACCGGCACGCGGTGATGGTGTGCCACGACACCGGTGTGGAGTGGTCACCCCTCGCCGAGATCGGGGAGGAGGGCGGCACCACCGTCGAGATCGTCGACTCGCTGTTGTCGGAGTTCGCCGCCGTCGGATTCGAATACGGGTACTCGATCGAGCGAGGCGATCATCTCGTCATCTGGGAAGCCCAGTTCGGTGATTTCGCCAACGGAGCCCAGGTGATGATCGACCTCTTCCTCGCGTCCGGTGAGGCGCGCTGGGGTCAGCCTTCCGGAATGGTGATGCTGCTGCCCCATGGGCACGATGGGCAAGGCCCCGACCACTCCTCGGGACGGATCGAGCGGTTCCTCCAGCTCTGTGCCGAAGACAACATGCGGGTGGTGGTCCCGGCAACCACCGGCCAGTACTTCCACCTCCTCCGCCGCCAGGCTCTCACCCGGGTTCGGAAACCGCTGATCGTGTTCGCCCCGAAGACCCCGCTGCGGACGAAACACTCCTTCTCGAAGGTGGAAATCTTCACCGACGGCCGGTTCGAGACGGTCCTCGACGACCCGAAGTCACCGAACGACCCGCGCCGGCTGATCCTCTGTGCCGGCAAGGTCTACCACGAGTTGGCCCGGGCGAGGGAGGAGAGCGAGAGGGCTCGGAGCGACATCGCCCTGATCCGGGTGGCCCAGCTCTACCCGATTCCCGAGGATCGTCTCGCCGAGGTCGCGGCCCAGTATCCCGACGTGGAAGCGGTGTGGTGCCAGGAGGAGCCGGAGAACCAGGGCGCCTGGCGGTTCATCGTCCCCCATCTGGAGCGCATCTTCGGGAGGAGGCCGACCTACGTCGGCCGTCCTGCCTCAGCCTCTACCGCCACCGGGTCGGCACGCACCCACCAACGAGAACAGGAGAAGCTCGTCGCCGAGGCGATGGGCGAATGACGGGATCCCAAAGCGCCATTCCGTCGTCTTGTCGGCGCAACCAGGGGTTTTGAGGCACTATCGCGGGTGTCTCGGCTAGCCTGCGATTCGCATCCTCGAGGTGGGGTAAGCCACCCAGGCACCTAATTTCCTTGGCTGGTAATCCGATGCAACGTGCCCCTGTCCCAACTGAAGAGCAACTGGAACGCGTCCGCGATGCGATAGGCGCCGGCTCGCTCGTGCACTCCCGCAGGATCGAGACAGGTTTGAGCTGCACCATGGACGTGCTCACCGACGGCTCGACGCGGATGGTCCTTCGGCGCTACGGGCCGTGGGTGGACGCTCGGGAAGTGGATACGGCGGCTCGGGAGACCCGCGCCCTCGAGTTGATGCAGCGCGCCAACGTCCCGGCTCCGGCACCGATCTGGGTCGACAGCGACAGTGTCTTCCCCGAGCAGGCCATCTTGATCTCGTTCGTGGACGGCGCCCCCGACCTCACCCCGGGTAACCCATTCGATTGGGCCGAGAAGTTGGCTGCTGTGCTCACCCGGATCCATGAGGTCAGGTTGGAAGGCGAGGACGTTGAAATGTTCCCGCCTGGCGCCGGGGAAGACATCGAGAAGATCCAGGAGAACCCCGAGCTCGTCCTCGACCATCCCCT
>CAZZIG010000102.1:0-12503 GCA_964653975.1 uncultured Acidimicrobiaceae bacterium | reverse complement strand
TGGGTGACCATCAGCGCCATCTCGTCCTCGAACCGGACTCCGGACTCCTCCGCCTGTGCTCGCACGTAAGCCGGGGCGACGATCACATCGCCCAGCATGAGGGGTGGGCCGTGTGAGTCGACGTCGGGCACGACACCGGGGATCAACTCCTCCACGGGGAAGGCCAGGACGTCGGTGGGTCCTCGTCGCTCGAGGAAGCGCTCGTTGTACGAGGCCATCTCGGAGTCACTGACGAGGAGCAGGGTGACTTCGATGTCTTCGGGGAATCCCTCTTCACGCAGCACCAACTCGGCCAGGGTGTGCAGATCACTGACACCGACCTGTTCGGTCTGCTCATCGGCGAGGAAGATCACGAGCGGGCCGCTCGGGGGCCAGGCCCCTTCGTACTAGACGGGTCGTCCATCAGCTGCCGGGAAAGTTCGGGTAGGCGATCCTCTGATGGTAATGGCCGATGAGCGAGTCGAGGAAGGCCCTTCTGATCTTGGTCAGCTCGGCCAGGGTGAGCGGTGACTCGGAGAGCTGACCGTCTTCCATCTTCTCGTTGATCACCCTGTCGACGACCTTTTCGATGGCGTCGGGGGTGGGCTCCTCGGTTTGGAACACGGCCCGGCAGGCCGCCTCCAGTGAGTCCGAGAGCATCAGGATGGCGGACTCAGCGGTGCGCGGCTTGTGACCCACGTGCCGGAAGTCGTCTATGTCGACGTCGTCGCCATGCATCTGGCGTGCCCTCTCGTAGAAGAACCGCATCACACCGTCTCCGTGGTGGCTGACGATTCCTTCGGTCACCTCCGTGGGGATCTTGTAGTCGCGCGCCAGTGCGACCCCCGCAGGCACGTGGTCCCTGATGATCCGCGCCGACTCTCTGGGATCGATGTCGTCGTGGGGGTTGGTCATCCCGAACTGGTTCTCGATGAAGAACGTGGGGTGCTCGGTCTTGCCGAGGTCGTGGTAATAGGCCATCGCCCGGGCCAGGAGCGCGTTGGCCCCGACGGAGCGGGAGGCGGCATCGGCCAGGGTCCCCACCATCAGAGAGTGGTTGAAGGTGCCGAACGCCTTCTCCTGAAGCATCTGCAACGCCTTGTGGTTGCGGTCGGTCAGGTCGAGGAGACCGAGCGTGGTGGTGACGTCGAAGGCGGACTCGAAGAACTGGAGTGCAGCGAGACCGAGCAAGGAGGCAAAGGCCGAGACCCCGAATGCCCATGCGACGGAGATGGGCACCACTTCCATCGCGGTCACGTCGACGGGCCCGACGTGGAAGAACCACGATGTCGCCGCGGCCACTACCGCCGCCACGAGAGCCGACAACATCACGGCGTTGCGGAATGCTCCCCGGGTGCTGACGGCCGAGACAAACGGTATCGGTGCCAGGGCGGCGAGGGCACCGTAGACGCTGACACCGGTGTCGAGGGTCCCCACCGCGGTGAGGACTCCGACGGCGAGGGCCATGAGGACCGCGATCCGCTGGTCGAACAGGACGGCGGTGATGAACCCGAAGGCCACCGCGGGGAGGACATACCAGCTGAACGACTCCTGCAAGGCGACCGTTGCGCGAACCGAGGCAGCCGTGAGGATCACCGTGATCCCGAGAAGGGCCACCATCCGGGGCCGGGCCCAGACGTCGGGGCGGAATGTCGCCAGGTACAGACCGACGAGACCGACCAGCACGACGATCACCGCCGCGAGACCGGCGGAGGGTTGTTCGACGATGCTGGGGGCAGCGGTCTGGCTGATGGCGTCGATGTGGAGCCGGGTCAGACTCTCGCCTTCGGTCACGATCAGCGAGCCGGCCTCGTAAGGAACCTCGACATTGCCCACGGCATTGGCTGCCTCGTCCTGCTCCTCCTGATAACGGGTCTGATCGACCCGATAGTTGGCCTGGAGGTTGCTGGCCACCACGTCGGCGGCCGCGGCGGAGTCCTCGGCGCTCGCCCCCGTGTCAGCGTGAACCACCGAAGGTGGCGTGCTGCGGACGTTGTTCTGTGCCTCACGGAGCCCTTCGGGCTCGATTCGGTTGGCGAACTCGACACCGACCCTGTTCACTGCAGCGCTCTGGATGACCGGCAGGTGCAAAGGCTCTCCCGCCGCCTCCCGGATGACGTCGTCGGCCGCCACGGTGGCGAGATGCACCGCGGTCGGCTCGGAGAGCCCGTGCGCCTCGACGATGCGGTCGGCGACTTCGGTGATCGGGCGGAGATTGTCCCCGAATCCGACCGTGGGGGCCTCACATGCCTGTGCGGGGGGGCACTCGATCAACTCCGCCCGGTTCTCGGTCTTGACCACGTAGCCCCTGGGGATGTCCGGGTCTTCGCTGTCGACGACCACGACCGCCGGTCCCCCGGGGAACTCGAGAGACCAGGCTCCTTCGTCGTTGCTCGTGGTGGTGAGCTCCTCCTGATGGGTGCGCACTTCGATCGTCACACCATCGAGACCACGATCGGTTCGACCAGCCTCGGAGTCGGGGTTGAAGACCCCATCTCCGTCGAAGTCGAGGAAGACCGCTCCGGTGAGGACCGCGGGCTCCGCCGGCTCGGCCGCTTCCTCACCTTCGGCGGTAGTGGTGGTCACCTCTTCGGGAAGCTGGGGAATCTCCGCGCTGGTCTCCGGGGGTTCGCCCACCGCTAGTATCTGGAGGTCTTCGAAGACGGCCTGGATATCACCGATCACCGCGTCCATGACGTCGGTGTCGACTTCCTTGGGAGGCTCGACCCCGTCGCGTGCCTCCTGCTGACGTCGCTGTGTCTCCTCGATGTCGATGACGGTGCCCGCCTGGTCGGCGTAGAAGGTCTCCGGTGAAGGACGCCCCACCTCCAACTCGGGGAGGTCAGGCTCGGTGCCGAGAGAAAGCACTGCCCAGGCGGCCAACACTGTCGCCAGGAAGATTCCACCACGCACGAAGGTCGACCGGTGCATCATTTCTCCTGGGTCTCGAACCTCGCGTAGGCCTCGACGATGGATGCGACGATGCGATGACGCACCACATCACGCGAGGAGAGCTCCATGAAAGCCACACCCGGGATCCCCCGCAGAATGTCTCGAACGACGCGGAGACCCGAGTGCCTGCCGGTGGGCAGGTCGGTCTGGGAGATGTCGCCCGTGATGATCATCTTGGAATTGAACCCCAGACGGGTCAAAAACATCTTCATTTGCTCCGGCGTTGTGTTCTGCGCTTCGTCCAGGATGACGCAGGCGTCGTTCAACGTCCTTCCTCGCATATAAGCGAGCGGGGCTATCTCGATAGTTCCCCGATCGATCAGAGACGCGGTCTCCTCCGGGCCCAGCATGTCCCACAAGGCGTCGTAGAGAGGACGTAGATAGGGATCGACCTTGGCGGTGAGATCACCGGGGAGAAAGCCGAGACGCTCTCCGGCCTCGACGGCGGGACGGGTGAGGATGATGCGTCGCACCGAGCCGTTGATCAGGCTGTCGACGGCAGCCGCCATCGCCAGATACGTCTTCCCGGTCCCGGCCGGGCCGATGCCGAAGGTGAGGGTGTTCTCCCTGATGGCCTCCATGTACTTCTGCTGTCCGTGGGTCTTGGGTCGGATCATCCGCCCCCGACCCACCGGGATGCCGTCGCTGAGGACACTGGATGGCTCCGGGATGTCCTCGCTCACCATCTTCACTATCTCTGCAACCCGGCCCTCGTCGAGGGTCTGGCCCTCCTGGACGAGGATCAACAACTCGTCGAGCACGGTGCGCGCCCGCTCGACATCGGCCGGAGTGCCGGACATGACGATCTCGTCTCCGCGCGCGACGAACTGGACCTCAGGAATGAGGTCCTCGACCTGTCTCAGGTGCCTATCGGACTCGCCGATGAGATCCAGGAGCAGATGGTGGCTGGGAACGCGTAGACGCGATTCGATGTGGTCGGAAGACACGGATAAAACGCCTCGGTTGGGCGAGTAGAGGTCCATTCTACCTCCCGGCACCGCTTCAGCGAGGTCTGATTGTGTGAACCGGCCTCGTGAGCCATCGGATCCGGCCAAAAAAGGCCGGACCGGCTACTCCAAATTGGCGGTCCGCACGGACTGGAGCAGCGAGCTGATCACGGCCCGGTCGGAGTCACGCACCTCGTCGACACCGGGCTGCTTCCGCATCATCTGGATGGCCGCCAGGTAGCGATCGACGAGATCACCGTCATCGCTGGCCAGGGCATCGAGATCGATCACCAGGTCTGGTGTGGTCCCCGCGGGGAGCAAATCGGAGGGTGTCGCCCCGTAGATATCGACGAGACTGACGAAGCGCTGCACGGATATGGCGCGCTCCCCTCTCTCGTAGGCCCCTACGACCGACGCCTTGAACTCACCACCCGTGTGCGACTCGACGTCACCGAGGGACCATCCCCGATGACGGCGCGCAGCCCTGAGACGTTGCCCAAGGGCATAGTTGAAGTCTTCTACCAAGAGATCCGCTCCCAATCCGTACCGGACATCCTACCGGTCACGATGCCCCAGTGCACTCACAAACTACCCAGACGCGAAGCTGCCACCAGTGCGGCCGTTTCGACACGTAACACTGTAGGGCCGAGATCCCACAAGGGCGCGTTTTTCGGCAGTTCGTCTTCAGCAAAGCCACCCTCGGGACCGATGGCGACGACATCGGTCTCACCGGGGTCATGGTCGCCCCCCATCCGACAGAACACGACCCGCCCTTCTAGAGCATCCGGTCTCACCATCTCGGGAGCGGTCTCCATCAGGTAGGCGCCCCTCGACTGCTCAACTGCGGCATGGACCCAGCTGAACACCTTCGAAGGGTTGGGAGTGCGATTCTTGCCGTGGCGCGTCTCCAGCCACAGCAGGCGGGCGATCCCCATCTCGGCCAATTTCTCCACCAGGAAACGCTGGCGGTCCTTGTTCGACGGCGGTGCCACGGCAACCGTCAGACGGGAGGGCCGCGGCACCGGCTGCTCGTCGCCTCGCTCGATGACATGGTGACCGAGGGTCCCCGCACCCATCACACCCAGCCCGTCCGTGTAGGTGACCTCCTGGCCGCTCTTCATCTTGAGCACCTTGGTCACATGACGCCACTGGACCACCGACAAGTCGATGTTGGGCCCATCCCACGGTGCTCCCACCACGAGATGCGGGACGTGTTTCATCCGGTCGAGGCTGGGCGGTCGGTCCGCTCCCCCCGCAATTCCGCCCAACGACGCAACAGGTCCTCCTCTTCGGGCTCGAGGTCTCGGGGCACGGTGACGTCGACCGCCACGATCAGATCGCCCCGGGTGCGACGGCCCAGATTCGTCATTCCCTGCCCTTTGAGGGTGAAAGTCGAGTTCGGCTGGGTGCCCCTGGGGATGTCGAGTGAAATCGTCTCACCTTCGAGAGTCGGCACTTCGATGCGTGTCCCCAGGGTCGCTTCGGCTATCCCAATCGTCGTGCGATGGACCAGGTCGGACTCGTGTCGTTCGAACCGGGGGTCCTCGTCGACCACGATCTCGACGAACAGGTCACCCGAGTGCCCGGCACGGCCGCCTGACTCACCGCGCCCGCTGAGACGGAGTCGGGTGCCGGTGCTGACTCCAGGTGGGACCTCCACGGTGACGGCGACTCGCTCGGCGGTGGCTCCGGACCCGGCGCACTCCGGGCACGGATCCGCGATCAATGTGCCCTCACCCCGGCAGGTGGGGCAGGTGGTCACCGACATCATCGTCCCGAACACCGAACGTTGCGCCATGCGCACCTGGCCGGCACCGCCACAATCGGGACAGGTGATCGGCTGCGTCCCGGGACTCGCCCCTGACCCTGAACAGTTGTCACAGGTGGTTGACGCCTCGTATTCGACGGTGGTCTCTGTGCCGAACGCCGCCTCCTCCAAACTGACCTGAGCCCTGACCAAGACGTCCCGGCCTCTCGGCGGGCGGTAGGGCCGCGATCCGAACAGCCCGGAGTCTCCGAACACCGAGCGGAGCAGGTCATCGAGGCCCCCCATTCCCTGGAACAGGTCTGAGAGATCGATGGTGTCGCCCCGGTCGTAGCGTTGTCGCCGCTCCGGGTTGCTCAGCACCTCATAGGCCTCGGCGGCGAGCTTGAAACGCGCCTCGGCGTCGACGTCGTCCGGATTGGCGTCGGGATGAGTCTCCCGGGCCACCCGTCGGAACGCCTTCTTTATCTCCTCTGTGGTGGCCGACCGCTCGACCCCGAGGATCTCGTAGTAGTCCTTCTTGGTTCGTCCCATGAATGCTCGTGGCGTCCTGGCTCGTCAGTCGGTCCTGGCGCCGATCTGCTCTTCGAGTTCCCGCGTCACCTCTTCGACGGCGGATATCGCCCGTTTGTAGTTCATCCTCATCGGCCCGATCACACCGAGGGAGCCCGCGTCACCATGGCTCTCGTACGCCTTGGAGACGACGGCGATGTCGAGATCCTCACCGAGCTGAATCGAGGTTCCCGAAGCACTCGCCAACAGACCCATCACCTCGGCTTCCCGCTCCATGATCTCGAGGATGCGCTGGACCGTAGAGAGATCCTGCCAGACCTGGGTCATCCGTTGGGTGCCGCCGACGAACATCTCAGAGCCCGCGGTCCCGGCCAGATGCAAGGAGTCGACGACGGTGAGAACCGCCTCGCGCACCGGCTGGGCGACGTCGCTTTCGAGGTCCTCTGCGAAATCGGGACTGGCACCGAGCTCCTTTCCCACCACTGCGCTCGACACGATCCGTTGCGCCTCCTCGGTCTCGAGCGGGGTGACCGGGACACGGACACGACCGCGCTGTTGAACCACCCGACCGCCCTCGGTGACCGCGATCACCAGCAACTGGTCGTTGTCGACCTGGACCGTGTGGATCGCCCTCACGTTCTCCTTGGCGAAGCCGGGAGCGACCACCACCGACGGCAGGTCGGTGATCTCAGCCAGGAGGTCGGAGGTCGCCTTGAGGAGCTTGGACAACTCGAGATGAACATCGCCGAACAGACCGGTGATCTTGGCCTGGGCGGCCTGACGCAGGCGGCCCGGCCCGAGATGGTCGACGTAGTAGCGGTAGCCGGACACGGTCGGAACCCTGCCCGCCGACGTGTGGGGCTGTTGCACCAGACCCTCCTGCTCGAGGGCAGCGAGGTCGTTGCGGATGGTGGCGGCCGAGACGTTGAGCCGGGAGCGTTCGAGGACCGCGCGTGAGCTGACCGGTTCCCCGGTCTTGATGTGCTCCTCGACGAGGGCACGTAACACCTCTGATCGACGGTCTTCAAGCATCGCTCTCGACCATGACGTTAGGGGCACTCAGGCCTAGAACAGAACGTTGGACCGCATCGGTGAGGAGCGGCTTCGTCACCACCACCCGCCCATTCTCCCCCCTGATCACCCCGGCTTCCAGTAGTGACCTGCCGTCGTCGGAGGTGAGGAGGGCCCCGGTGCCCGGCCCGTCGGCGACACCCACCGTGCGACGCAGACCGACGAACAGTCGGTCGATCTCGGCATCCCAGCCCTCGACGGCGTCGTGGCCGGCCCGAGGCGAATCACCCGACTCGACCCGGGCGATGTATGCGTCGAGACGTCGATGGTTGCGGAAACGCCTCCCACGCCTGAATCCGTGGGCGCCGTTGCCATAGGCCTCGTACTCACCTTGGGCCCACACCGTCATGTTGTAGCGGCATTCCGCTCCGGGCCGGGCCCAGTTGGAGACCTCGTAGCGTCGGTACCCGGCTTCGGTCAACACTCGATCAGCGGTCTCGTAGTGGTGGGCCTGCCTGTCGGGGTCGGGGGCGGGTGCTCCGGCACGCACGTTCCGGGCCAGTGGTGTTCCCGGCTCCACGGTGAGTGCGTAGCAGGAGACGTGGTTCGGAGCGATCGAGGTGACTCGTCGCAGGCTCTCGATCCACGATTCGCGGGGCGCACCGGGAGTCCCGTAGATGAGATCGATGGAGACGTTGTCGAAGCCTGCCGCGCCCGCCGCCTCGACCGAGGCCTCTACCTGGTCAGCGTCGTGACGACGGCCCAGCGCGACCAGAACCTCCCGGTCGAAGCTCTGCGCCCCAAACGACACACGGTTGAAGCCGGTCTCCCTGAGCCGGACCGCCCGATCGAGGGAGAAGTCCTCCGGGTTGGCTTCGAGGGTCACCTCGGCGTCGGTGGCTGTCCCGTGTCTGGCGGCGAGGGTGTCGAGGATGGTGGCGAGCAGGCCGGGATCGACGTGGCTCGGCGTGCCACCCCCGAAATACACCGCGTCGAGGGGCATCCACGGCTCGGCCCGCCGGATCTCGGTGCAGACGGCCTCGACGTAGCGTGAAGCCAGATCGTCTCGACCGGCGACGACGGCGAAGTCGCAGTAGGGGCATACCGCGGAACAGAACGGTATGTGGACATAAGCGACTGCGGACGAGGCGAAGCGATCCGCCTCTTCGGGTCTCACGACTCGTCGTCCACCTGGAGAGCGGCCACGAACGCCTCCTGGGGCACCTCGACCGACCCCACCATCTTCATCCGCTTCTTGCCTTCCTTCTGCCGCTGGAGCAGTTTCTTCTTGCGGGATATGTCACCGCCGTAGCACTTGGCAGTGACGTCCTTGCGTTTGGCCTTTACCGTCTCCCTGCTGATGATGCGACCGCCGATCGCCGCCTGGATGGGCACGTCGAACAACTGACGGGGGATCAGGTTGCGCAGTCGCGCCGTCATCTTCTTGCCGTACTCCTGTGCATTGTCCCGGTGGACGATGGCCGAAAAGGCATCTACCGGCTGGGCGTTGAGCAGGATGTCGACCTTCACCAGGTCGGCTTCCCGGTATCCGGCCGGCTCGTAGTCGAGGGTGGCATAACCCTTCGTCCTCGACTTGAGAAGATCGAAGAAGTCGAAGACGATCTCTGCGAGAGGGATCTCGAAGTCGAGCTCGACACGCTCGGGGCTGAGATAGTTCATGTTGCCGACGATGGCCCGCCGCGAGGTGGCCAACTCCATGATCGGCCCGACATATTCGCTCGGCGAGAGGATCATCGCCTTCACGTAGGGCTCGGCGATGCTCACCCGGTCGTTTGCCTCCGGCAGATCCTGGGGTGACCGCAGTTCGCTGACTTCGCCCTCGAGCAGAGTCACCCGATAGGCCACCGATGGAGCGGTGGCGACCAGATCCAGGTCGTACTCCCGCTCGAGCCGTTCGCGGACGATCTCCATGTGGAGGAGACCGAGAAAGCCACAACGGAAGCCGAACCCCAGCGCTTTGGACGTCTCCGGCTCCCAGACCAACGACGAGTCGTTGAGACGGAGCCTCTCCAATGCCTCGCGCAGGTCTTCGAAGTCGTCGCCGTCGGTGGGGAAGAGCCCGGAGAAGACCATTGGCTTGGGCTCGTCATAGCCGGGGAGGGCCTTCTCTGCGGGCCGACGGTTGCTGGTGATGGTGTCGCCCACCTTGATCCTGTCGATCTCTTTGACCCCGGTTATCAAGTAGCCGACCTCCCCGGGCCCCATCGAGGCGACAGGCTGTGCTTTTGGCTTGAGGAACCCGATCTCGTTGGCCTCATGTACCTCGTTCGTGGCCATGAAGCGGAGGGCGTCTCCCGACTCGAGGGCACCGTCGACCACCCTGACGTAGCAGACCACTCCCCGGTAGGCGTCGAAGTAGCTGTCGAAGACGAGGGCACGCAGCGGGGCATGCGGATCACCTCCGGGAGGAGGCACCTCCTTGACCAGCGTCTCGAGGAGGTCGTCGACGCCTTCGCCGGTCTTCGCCGACAAACGCAGCACGTCCGCGGGTGAGCCGCCGATGATGCCGACGAGCTCTTCGGCGGCGCGGTCCGGGTCGGCTGCCGGTAGGTCGATCTTGTTCACCGCGGGTATCACTTCGAGACCGGCGTCGATCGCCATATAGGAGTTGGCGACGGTCTGTGCCTGCACCCCCTGGGCGGCGTCGGCGAGGAGCAGGGCTCCCTCGCAGGCGGCGAGCGAGCGGCTCACCTCATAGGTGAAGTCGACATGACCCGGTGTGTCGATGAGGTTGAGCACATAGGCCTGCCCATCGTTTGCCTCGTACTCGAGCCGGACCGTCTGCGCCTTGATCGTGATCCCGCGCTCGCGTTCGAGGTCCATCGAGTCGAGGAGCTGCTCCCTCATCTCCCGAGCACTGACCGCGCCCGTCCGCTCCATGAGCCGGTCGGCGAGCGTCGACTTGCCATGATCGATATGGGCGATGATCGAGAAGTTGCGGATGCGCGATTGATCAGTCATGAGTGTGGGTGGACGTCGCATTGTACCTTCGCACCGGCGACTGCTACTCTGCCCGTTTCGGAGCCACCGCTCCGCGATCCCCGCCGACCTTCGAGTTTCACACGTTCAGATATGGCCAACATCAAGTCACAGAAGAAGCGCAACCGGCAGAACGAGACCCGGCGTCTGCGCAACAAGTCGATCATGAGCGACCTCAGGACGAGCATCCGAAAGGTGCATGAAGCCGCCGACGCCGGCGAGTCCACCGGAGAACTGTTTCAGATGGCTCAGAAGAAGATCGACACCGCCGCCGCCAAGGGTGTCATCCACCCCAGGACAGCCGCCCGCAAGAAGTCTCGTCTCGCCGCCTCGATTCGGTCCTAGATCGACTCGGTCGTTGATCTCCGGGGTGGCGGGGAAGATCCACCCCTAGGATCGTGACCTCCGTCTTCTTCGGAGTCTCTCCTTGATGTGCTCCTCGACATGATGAGGGCGGCAGAACAGCTTCCCCTTTTCGACCGAGGTCTCACCGCCATCTGCCCAGTGCTCGAGATGGTGAATGTCACAATGTCTGGGTCTCGCCCGACAGCCGGGCGCCTGACAGTGACGGTCCCGGGCGACGATCGCCCGTCTCTGTGCCGGCGTCCACACCCTGGTCTTGCGACCGACGTCGAGAACCTCGGAGTCGGGACCCAGGACGATTCGGGAGATGGAACAGTCGCAGGCCACCATCCGCAGGGTGTCGATGTCGATGATGTCCCCGTCGAGGGTCTCGTGGGTTCCCCCAGCGACGCCTTGGAGGGCTTCGAGGTCGGTGAGAAGACTCAGATGCGGCTTCTCACCTCCGACGGTTGGCGTGGTGCCGTTGTCGAGCCAGTCCCGACACAGATCTTCGAGGGCGTCGTGACGTCGTTGCCGGGGCGTCCGACTGTCTCCATCTCGAGGTGGCGGTGTCAGCGCATCGATAGCGGTTTCCAAGGCTTCGCCTGCTAGGGCGGTGAGCCACCCGTCTACTCGCCGCATCCCCCCCATGGTCCTCGAGATGGAGAGACCGCGGCGCCGAAACTGAGTCTCGATGTCGATCTCGCCGGGCCCGTCGACTGACTGTCTCCAGTACTCGACAGCCTTTCCGGTATCCACCACGTCGAGACCTTCCACGATCTCTACCAGACGCGCCTCGGCCTTTGGATAGGCGTCGGGAACACCCTCGGCGGCTCGAAACATGTGGCCCGCCTGATCGGTGGAGATGCGGCCGTCGGCCCACGCGGCATAGGCGTGGGGAGCCTTCTCTGCAGCGCCCGACCAGGAGACGACTCTCTTGGCGCTTCCCGGCGACATCCGACCCACATCGGCGAGATAGGAACTCGGTGAGGTGTAACCGAGTTCACGGTGACCATTCTGATCGGTGAGGCCTCGGACCCTCGTGGCGAGTAGAACATCGAGCATCCGGCGACCGTTCAAGATCTCCTCGATTTCGGCGTGCATCTCGGCAACCGAAAGATCCTCGTTGGCCACTGCGGCCATCTGATCGAGAACCGACCGAAGCTCACTCATTTGATTCTCCCTCATGCCATCGACTCACTAATCGTCGACAGCAGATTCCCTTCCCAACCCCGGTACCTCCCAACGTACAAACCGACTGTGACAAGAACTCGTGGGAAAGCATGCCGATGATCAGAACGTGCGATGGGTCGGTGAATCGCCCGCTACTCGGCCTCGCTCCGATCGTGATCGGCTGCGAGACAGTCGTTTCTCCTATCCGCCGACACCGTGTGGGACGTGACTTCGCTGACAAACCCGCGAGGAGTCGAGCACATCTCCTGCTGTCAACATGGCTGCCTCCTCGGACGGAGAATCAATCGGAACGAGCCGCGACGGGTTCCAACGACAGACAGCCCTTCACGACCAATAGCTTCCTCCTGCTCGGACGTGTGAATGGCGTTCGTGGCGAGTTGAAAGAAGCCGTCCAAGGCCTCATGATTCGGACCTTCATGACTTGCAACCGTCGGAGGTGACGATGACCAAGAGCGCGCTTCTCAGGATGGACAACGTGGGCATCGTGGTGGAGTCTCTCGATGACGCCATCGCCCTTTTCGCCGAGCTTGGGTTGAAGCTCGAAGGTCGGGCGATGGTCGAAGGAGAGTGGGCCGGACGCGTCACCGGACTGGGTGACCCGCAGGTCGAAATCGCGATGAGGGTTACTCCCGACGGCCACAATCGACTCGAACTCTCCCGCTTTCTCACCCCAGCTGTTGTCTCTGAGCATCGAATCGCCCCTGTGAACTCCCTCGGCTATCTGAGCGCACTGGTCTCAGTGAGCGACATGGACGAACCTATCACTCGGCTCCGTGCGCGGGGTGCGTCTCTCGTCGTCG
>CAZZIG010000101.1:0-13328 GCA_964653975.1 uncultured Acidimicrobiaceae bacterium | reverse complement strand
TACTCGCCGTAACCTGAGTCCGAACGGTGATGCCCGGCCCGGGTGGCGGAATTGGTAGACGCGAGGGGCTTAAACCCCCTTGAGCCGTTACGGCTCGCGTGGGTTCGAATCCCACCCCGGGCACCGATGGGGCCCACATCGACATCGATGTGGGCCCCATCTCTTGACGGACGTGGGACCCGGGCCGGTGGGTGGGGGAGGGGAGAGGAACCGGGCCCGGGCCCCACGAAGACATGGGTTATCGAATCATGTCCGTGATCGGAGACATATCCCTCCTCGACGTACCCCTGTGTACGCGAATAGTACCGACTCTGCGCAGACAACCAATTCGGCTCCCCTCCTATTTCGGGATCCTCTGACCGGATTAGGTTCCCCGAGGAGGTGATGTTCAAACATGGCTGATTACCCATCCGAATACGAGCTCGACGTCGTCCTTCGCGACGGGGGAGGGGCACGTATCCGCCCCATCCGCGCCGACGACGGCGACCTGGTGAGGCAGTTCTTCGAGAAACTGGGGCCCGAGTCCCGTTACTACCGCTTCTTCCAGGTCAAGAAGACTCTGGAGCCCGCAGAGATCGAGCACTTCACCACCGTCGACTACGACAACCGGATGGCCCTGGTCGCTCTCCACGACGGAGAGATCATCGCCGTGGCCCGGTACGATCGGGAGGAGGGTCACGCCGCCCACGCCGAGGTGGCGTTCGCGGTCGTCGACGATCAGCAAGGTCGTGGTCTGGGGACACGTCTTCTCGAGCTCCTCACCAATTACGCCCGCACCCACGGGATCAAGGGATTCCGCGCCTTCGTGCTCGGGGAGAACCGGCAAATGATGCGGGTCTTCCGCAACTCCGGCTACGAGCTGACCCGGACCCTCGACTCCGGGGTGTTCACTGTGGACTTCCCGGTCGGCGAATCGGAGCAGTCACTGGCAGCCGAGGCCGATCATGAGCGGCGGGCGGTCGCCGCATCTCTGCTCCCGCTCTTCTTCCCCAGGTCGATCGCGGTGATCGGGGCATCCAACGACGCCACCTCGATCGGGGGGAGGCTGTTCAACAACATCCTCTCCGAGGGCTTCGTGGGGCCGCTATACCCGGTGAACCCGACTTCCAAGGTGGTCCGATCCGTGAAGGCGTACCCCAGCATCGGAGACGTCCCGGACGAGGTCGACCTCGCCTTCATCGTCGTGCCGCAACGGTTCGTCCTCGACGTCACCCAGGAGTGCGCCGACGCCGGTGTCCGTGGTGTCGTCGTCATCTCCGCCGGCTTCTCCGAGGTGGGCGAGGAAGGGGCGGCGGATGAGAAGCGTCTCCTCGAGGTGGTTCGTCAATCGGGGATGCGGATGGTCGGCCCCAACTGCATGGGTCTGCTCAACACCTCCGATGCCGTCCGCCTCAACGGCACCTTCGCCCCCGTCTACCCGCCGGCGGGCAACGTGGCGATGTCCTCCCAGTCGGGCGCTCTCGGTATCGCCATCCTCGACTACACCACCAGGAACAACATCGGCATCTCCCAGTTCGTGTCGGTGGGCAACAAGGCAGATGTCAGCGGTAACGATCTCATCATGGCCTGGGAGGACGACCCCCAGACCGATGTCATAACGCTGTACCTGGAGTCGTTCGGCAATCCGGTGAAGTTCTCCCGCATCGCCCGTCGTATCGGCAGGAAGAAGCCGATCGTCGCAGTCAAGTCGGGCCGGACCACCGCCGGCAGCCGGGCGGCGACCTCCCACACCGGGGCCCTCGCCTCCTCGGACGAGGCGGTCAACGCACTCTTCCGCCAAGCCGGGGTGATTCGGGTGGACACGATCGAGGAGTTGTTCGACACGGCGAGTCTGCTCGCCAGCCAACCCGTCCCCGGCGGTAGGAGGGTCGGGATCGTCACCAACGCCGGCGGTCCCGGCATCCTCGCCGCAGACGCCCTGGAGGCCAATGGTCTGGTGCTCCCCGAGCTGTCCGAGGAGTTGCAGAGCCAGATCGCGGCCCGGCTCCCCTCCGAGGCCTCGACCAGGAACCCGGTCGACCTCATTGCCTCGGGGGGCCCCGTCGAGTTCGAGCACGCCACATCGTTGCTCCTCGAGTCGGGTGAGGTCGACTCGGTGATGGTCATCTACGTGCCGACCACCCCACAAGGCGCCAGTGGTGTGGCCAGGGCACTGCGGGAGTGCCAGGAGGGCCACGAAGGCGCAGTCACCTTTCTCTCCGTCTTCATGCAGTCCGAGAACGCGGGAGAGCTCCTCGAAGGTGGGCCGGAGCACCGGTCGATCCCCACCTACACCTTCCCCGAAGCGGCGGCTCAGGCCCTCTCCAGGGCAGTCCGCCATGGGGAGTGGCGGCAACGCGACCCGGGCGATGCGTTGGAGTTCGACGAGGAGACCGTCACCCGGATCAGGGACGTCATCGAACCGGCTCTGCAGCGACTCGGAGCCGACGGGGGTTGGCTCGAGCCCGAGGAGATCGATGATTGTCTCCGTCTCGCCGGCCTCCGGACCCCGGCGACGCGGGTGACCACCTCGGTCGAGGAAGCTAAGAAGGTGGCCTCCGACATGGGTGGGCAGGTGGTGTTGAAGGTGGTGAGCGAGGATGCGCTGCACAAGTCGGACGTGGGCGGGGTGGTCCTCGGAGTGGAAGGGGACGAGGAGGTCGAGAGGGCCTATGAACAGGTGACTTCGGTTGTGGAGAACATCGACGGCGTGCTCGTCCAGGAGTACATCCCGGGAGGCCACGAAGTGCTCATCGGGATGGCCCAGGATCCCAACTTCGGGCCGATGGTCGTGTTCGGTCTCGGCGGGGTCTATGTCGAGCTTCTCAAAGACGTCGCCTTCAGACTGCAACCGATCACCGACGTGGACGCCCGGGAGATGCCACGTGAGACCAAGGGTTTTCGACTCCTCGAGGGTTATCGCAACAACCCCGAGGGCGATGTCGCTGCTCTCGAGGAGGCTCTGCAGCGGGTCTCGGCCCTCATCTGGGCGGTGCCGGAGCTCATGGAGATGGACCTCAACCCGGTGAAGGTGTTGCCCCCGGGGGAGGGCACCGTGGTCGTGGACGCCCGCATGAGGGTCGTGCCCGTGGCGCCGGGGCGGCGGCCCTTCATGCGCGATCTGCCCGGTGTGACCACGAACCCCCCGGTATAAGGTCCGGCCTCATGGAATTCGTAGAAGTCACCAGAGATGGTGCGGTCGCTCTGGTCCGTCTCGACCGACCACCCGTCAATGCCCTCTCCGAGCAACTCGCCCTCGAGTTGGACGAGGCCTTCACCCAATGTCAGTCGCCCGACATCCGTGCGGTGGTGGTGACCGGCCAGCCCCACTTCGCCGCCGGCGCCGACATCAAGGGTTTCAAGCAGACCTTCGACTCGGGAGGTCGGGAGACCACGGCCTCGACGCTGCTCGAAGCCATCTCCAAGCTCGACTCCCTGGCCAAGCCGACCATCGCCGCGGTCCACGGGTACGCGCTCGGTGGGGGATGCGAGTTGTCCCTCGGATGTGACTTCCGATACATGGCCACCGACGCCAAGATCGGCCAGCCCGAGGTGCTCCTCGGCCTGATCCCCGGAGCGGGGGGAACCCAGCGTCTGCAGCGTGTGGTCGGATTCCAGAAGGCCAAGGACATCGTATACACCGGACGTCAGGTGGGCGCCGAGGAGGCCCATGCCATCGGCTACGCCGACAAGGTCTTGCCCGGCGACCAGGTGCTGGACACCGCCCTGGCGGACGCCGCCGAGTGGGCAACCAAGGCGACGCTGGCCATCGCCGAGGCGAAGAAGGCCCTCGCCGCGGGTCGTGGCGTCCCCCTCGACGAGGCTCTCGCCATCGAACAGGCCGGTTTCCAGGCGAGCTTCGCCACCGACGACGCCGTCGAGGGGGTAAACGCCTTCGTCGACAAACGCGAGGCTGATTTCAACGGTCGTTGATCGAGGACTCGAGACGTTCCAGGTTCCCCCGCCAGATCCGGGTCAGGAACGGACGCGCCAGCCAGGCAGTGAGTCGGCCCCCCAGCCACCACGGAAAGGTCAGGTCCTCGATCCAGGTGACCAGGGCCCCGTCGACGTCGGGTGTGACCTGGAGCGTGCCCACGCCTTTGACCAGACCCGAGTGGGCCACCTCGATCGAGCGACCCTCCTCCCATCCGACCACTTCGATGATGTCGGTGGTGCGGAAGGGCCCCACCACGGTCGCGACCTCCAGGCGAGTGCCGACCCCTTCCCGCTGATCCCCGACGAAGACGATCGATCGGGCATCTCTCATCCATCTGCTGTGAGAGCCGAGATCGGCCACTGCCTGCCAGACGCGGTGGTGGGGGACGGGTATCGCTCTGGTTACGGCTATGCGTGCCATCGGACTCCATGCGACAATATCGGGTGATGATCTATCTCGATCACGCTGCCACCACACCGATGCGACCCGAGGTCTGGGAGGCCATGGCCCCTTTCGCCGGGGAGGCTTTCGGCAACCCGTCCGGGGTACATGGGGTGTCCCGCGTCGCCAAGAACGCCCTCGAGGAGGCGCGTGAGAAGATCGCCGCGATGATCGGCGCCCAACCCCTCGAGGTGGTCTTCACCTCGGGTGGGACCGAGAGTGACAATCTGGCCATAAAGGGTGCGGTGCTCAGCCGCAGTCCCCGCCAGGGCCTCGTCACCTCGGCGATCGAGCATGAGGCGGTCCTGGAGACCGCCGACTTCCTCAAACGTCTCGGGATGCCGGTGACGATCGTCGGGGTCGATTCGGAGACGCGTGTCGACCCTGATGAGATCGCAGCCGCGGTCACCGACGACACTGCCGTGGTCTCGGTGATGATGGTGAACAACGAGACCGGGACCGTTCAGGACGTCCGCGCCATCTCCGAGGCGGTGAAGGCCACCAACCCCGACACCCTGTTCCACACCGACGCCGTCCAGGCTTTTGGGTGCGAGAGCGTCGACGTCGACGAGTTGGGCCCCGACCTGCTCACCCTCTCCGCCCACAAGTTCGGGGGTCCAAAAGGCTCCGGCGTCCTCTACGTCAGGGATGGGACTGCTCTCGAGCCGGTGATCCACGGTGGCGGCCAGGAGTTGGGTCGTCGCTCCGGGACCCACGACGTGGCCTCGGCGGTGGGGATCGCCACTGCGGTTGAGGCCGCACTGGCGGATCGACATCGGTTCGAGACGGAGATCAGGGCGATCCGCGATCGGATGGAGCAGCGTCTCATGGGGGACATCGACGATCTCGTGGTCAACACCCCGCGGAAGGGGCGCTCCAGCCATCACCTGAACGTCCGGGTGCCGGGTGTGCGCAACGAGACTCTCCTCATGCTTCTCGACCAGCACGGTGTGGCGGCTTCGGCGGGCTCGGCCTGTCAGTCGGGCGCGGCCACGGTCTCCCATGTGTTGGAGGCGATGGGGCTCACCCCCGACCAGGCCCGAGAGAGCGTTCGGTTCACGTTCGGCTGGACCTCCACCATCGACGAGGCCGACCAGGCGTCGTCGATCGTCAGCGACATCGTGTCGCGGCTGCGGGTGATGGAGTCACAGTGAGAGTCCTCGTCGCCATGTCCGGGGGTGTCGACTCCTCGGTGGCTGCCGCCTTGATGAAGGACGCGGGCCACGATGTGATGGGGGTGACCTTGAAGCTGTGGGCGGGGCCCCACGGCGAGGCGCCTACCGCGGGCTGCTGCACCGTGTCGGACGCCGAGGATGCCCGCCGGGTGGCGGCACAACTCGACATCCCCTACTACGTCCTCGACCACACCGACGACTTCAAAGACGGTGTCGTCGACCGTTTCGTACGCGACTACGCCACCGGGCGGACCCCCAATCCGTGCATCGAGTGCAACCGGACGGTCAAGTTCGACCGGCTCCTCGCCCGTCTGGACGACTTCGGTTGCGACGCCCTCGTGACGGGTCATCATGCCCGGAGCCGTGAGGTGGACGGGGTGTGGCATCTGCTCCGCGGCGAAGACCCCGACAAGGATCAGTCTTACGTCCTCTCGATGCTGACCCAGTGCGAGCTCTCCCGAACCCGGTTTCCGGTCGGCGACTTGACCAAGCGACAGGTTCGCCAGGTGGCGGCGGACATGGGGATGCGCACCGCCCACAAGCCCGAGTCGATGGACATCTGTTTCGTCGGATCACGTGACTATCGCGGATTCCTCCAAGAGGTCGCCCCCGACGTCTTCGAGCCCGGCACCGTGGTCGACACCGAGGGCCGTCGGGTCGGCGCCCATGAGGGTGTCGTCGGATTCACCATCGGTCAGCGCAGGGGTCTCGGCGTGGCCGTCGGTGAGCCCCGCTTCGTCACCGGCATCGACGCCGGGTCCGCCACCGTGACCATCGGGCGTCGTCGCGATCTGGAGATTCGCGAAGTGACGCTCGACCAGGTCACCTGGACCCGCGGGTCGGGAGGCGACGGCCCCGTCATGGCCCAGTACCGGGCCCACGGCGAGCCCGTCGCCGCATGGCTCACCGATTCCTCCATCCTCGTCTTCGACGATCCACAGGAGGCGATCGCACCGGGTCAGACCGTCGCTTTCTACGACGACGAAGTCGTGCTGGGCGGCGCCCTGATCGCGGATACCCGCTGAGGCCGTGTCCGAGGAGTCGCGCGCCGTCATCTTCGGTCGGGATGCCGAGGCATACGACGGGGCCCGTCCCAGCTATCCACAGGCTGCGATCGACCACTCAATTGGTCTGGTCGCCGCCAGAGACGCACTGGAGATCGGGGCGGGGACGGGAAAGGCCACGGCCTCAATCGCCCGGGCAGGGCTGGCACTGACCTGTTTGGAGCCGTCGCCGCAGATGGCCGCCATCCTCGAGTCCAGGAGCCTCCCCGGAGTGACCGTCCTGGTGACCACGTTCGAGGAGTGGCCAGGTCGGCCCGACTCGGTGGACCTCGTCTACGCGGCACAAGCCTGGCATTGGATCGATCGCGAGACGGGGTTTGACAAGGTCCTGTTCGTTCTTCGCCCCGGAGGGGTCCTGGCCTTGCTCTGGAACGTGCCCGTCGATCGCTACGGCCGCCACCAGGAGTTGTACGCCCGGTATGCCCCCCACCTGCTCACCGAGCGGGACGAGCGAGTGAGACGACGTGACGACAACGATTGGTCTGCCGACATGGACCGGGCCGGCTTCTTCGCGACCGCTCGGTTCACCCACCACTGGTCCGAGGAGTTGACCGCAGAGCAGTACCGCGCCCTCTACTCGACCTACAGCGACCACATGCTGTTGGAGGAGCCGGCTCGCACCCATCTGCTCGACGGGCTCGCCGCCTATGTCGAGGACCAGGGCGGGACCGTGGAGGTGGGATACCGGACCGAGGTGTTCACCGGCGAAAAACCTGACCCTGGCAGGGGTTAACGTCGTCGATATGTCGAGTCCTGGCGAGCGGATCGAGGAGCTGCGCACTCAGATCCGGGAGCACAATCATCGTTACTACATCCTCGACCAGCCGGTCGTCTCCGACGCCGAGTTCGATGCGATGGTGCGTGAGCTGATCGCACTCGAGGAGGAGCATCCCGACCTGATCACCCCCGACAGCCCCACCCAGCGGGTCGGCACCCCGGTGAGTGAGCTCTTCCGGCCGGTCACCCACCTTCGTCCCATGTTCTCGCTGGACAATGCCGAGTCGCGCGAGAAGGTGGCGGCGTGGGAGGCGCGCATGGAGCGTCAGCTGGGCCGGGCACCGGGCGCCTATGTCTGCGAGCTGAAGATCGACGGTCTCGCCGTGGTGCTCACCTACCGCGACGGTGTCCTCGTCACCGGTGCCACCCGTGGTGACGGGTCCACGGGTGAGGACATCACCGCCAACCTGCGCACGGTCGATTCGATCCCGCTCCGGCTCGTCGGTGACGATGTTCCCGCCGTCGTCGAGGCTCGTGGCGAGGTCTACATGCCCTATGCCGCCTTCGATGCCCTCAACGATCGTCAGATGGAGGAGGGCAAGCCGATCTTCGCCAACGCCCGCAACGCCGCGGCGGGAAGTGTCCGCATGAAGGACCCTTCGATCACCGCCAGCCGCCGTCTCGAGATCTGGGTCTATCAGCTCGGTCTGGTCGAAGGTGGGCCCGACCTCCACACCCACTCCGAGACCCTCGAATACATGCGGAGCCTGGGTTTGCGAACCAACCCGGCCACCGAGGTGCTGACGACCATCGAGGACGTCTACGAGTACGTCGACAAGGCCGAGGCAGGGCGCAACGACATGCCCTATCAGACCGACGGGGTGGTGATAAAGGTCGACTCCCTCGAGGAGCAAAAGGCGTTGGGCTACACCGCCAAGGCGCCCAGGTGGGCCATCGCCTACAAGTTCCCCCCCGAGGAACAGGTGACAACTCTGAAGGGTATCGAGATCAACATCGGGCGCACCGGAGCCGCCACCCCGTTCGCGGTCCTCGACCCCGTGTTCGTCGGTGGCGCCACGGTGGGCATGGCCACTCTCCACAACGAGGAGCAGATCAAGGCCAAGGACGTCCGCATCGGTGACAAGGTCGTCGTGCGGAGAGCCGGGGATGTCATCCCCGAAGTGGTCGGACCGGTGGTCGCGGCGCGCACCGGCGACGAGCAGCCTTGGTCGATGCCTTCGGAGTGCCCCTTTTGCGGCCACCCCATCGTGCGGCCGGAGGGCGAGGCGGTGGCCCGATGCACCGGTGGCTTCGAGTGCCCCTCGAGGGTGCGGGAGTGGCTGTTCCATTTCGCCGGCCGGGGTGGCATGGACATCGAGCACCTGGGTTACAAGACGATCGACCTGCTCCTGGCCAACCGCTGGATCACCGACCCGGCCGACATCTTCACTTTCGACACTGGACGGCTCCTCGAACTCGAGGGATGGGGGGAGGTGTCTGTCGAAAACCTGGCCAGGGCCATCGAGACGGCCAAGGACCGGCCGGTGGCGCGACTGCTCACTGCACTCGGCATCCGCCACGTGGGAGGGACGGTGGCCCGGCTGCTGGCCCGCCACTTCGGCGACCTGGGCTCGCTCATGGACGCCACTGAGGAGGAGATCGCAGCCATCGAGGGCATCGGCCCCGTGATCGCAGCCGGGGTCGTGGAGTGGTCGTCGGATCCGGCCAACCGCGAGCTCGTGGAGAAGCTAGGTGCTGCCGGGGTCCGGCTCAGCGAGGAGCCCTCCGAAGGGGACCAGTCCGACCTACTGGCGGGAGCGACTTTCGTCATATCGGGGACCGTCGAAGGGTTCACCCGGGAGGAGGCGCAGACCGCCATCGAAGCGCGGGGCGGGAAGGCGACCGGCTCGGTTTCGGGGAAGACCACCGCCCTCATCGTCGGCGAGTCGCCCGGAGCCTCGAAGGTGAACAAGGCAGAGGAACTGGGCATCCCCATCATCGACGGGGAAGTCTTCGAGGCGCTGTTGGACCAGGGTCTATCGGTGCTCGACTAACCGACGCGGAACGACCATTCGAAGCTGCCGGTGTCGGGAAGCCCGGTGTAGGTGTTCCAGACGACCCTCACCGTGTGCTCGCCCGGGGTCCACTCGGTGATGGTGGGATGTCTGGGGCTGGGAGACCACCGATAGACGCCGGTGGCCCGGACGAAGGTGGCATCGTTGATCGGCCATCCATCGACGACTATCTCGGCTTCGTATCCGACCTCGAGGTCGATCTCGATGCTGGCCTGCGGGGGGACCCGTTCACCGGGCCCGGGTGACACCGACTCGATGGGGCCGGGAAGCTCTATCGACTCGCCTTCGGGGGTCAACAGGATCCCCAGCGTGATGACGGCCACTCCGACCAGGGCGAGACCTGCGTAGATGAGACGGTACGGCATCAGTTGGCGTGCAGAGCCTCGTTGAGCCCACCCCACGAGCCGGCGCGAGGCAGGACCTCGACGGCGCCGGTGATCGAGTTGCGGCGAAAGAGGAGATCGTGAGCCCCGGACAGGTCTCGACCCTTGGCGGTGTCCCCGTCCGGGAGGGTGACGACGGTGCCAGCGGTGACGTAGAGCCCCGATTCGACGACGCAACCGTCCCCGAGGGAGATCCCGATCCCTGAGTTGGCCCCGAGCAGGCAATTCCTCCCGATGCTGATCACCTCGCTGCCGCCCCCCGAGAGTGTCCCCATGATCGAGGCGCCACCGCCGACATCGGAGCCGTCACCTACGACCACTCCCGAGCTGATCCGCCCCTCGACCATCGAGGTTCCCAGCGTCCCCGCGTTGAAGTTGACGAAGCCCTCGTGCATCACCGTGGTGCCCTGACCCAGGTAGGCGCCGAGTCTCACCCTGTCGCCGTCGGCGATACGCACCCCCGAAGGGATCACGTAGTCGATCATTCTGGGGAACTTGTCCACCGAAGTCACCGCTGGGGACCGCCCCGCCTCGATGAGGAGCCGTTTGACGGTCGTGAAGTCCTCCACCGCACAAGGCCCCTCGGTGGTCCACACCACGTTGTTGAGGACGGCGAATATGCCTTCGACGCTGATGTCGTTGGGCTGGTAGATCCGATGCGACAACAGATGGAGCCGCAGATATGCGTCGGCGGGGTCTCGGGGCGGCGCGGAGAGATCGTCGATGGTGGTGCTGACCACTCTCGTCTCCACCTTGCGTGCCTCGTCGACCGTCTCCAGCGCGCTGAGGTCGGCACTGGCATCGGTCGGGTCGGGATACCACACGTCGAGCACCGTCTCACTCGAATAGGTGGCCAGCCCAACCGCCTGGGCGGGGTCAGCGATCACGTTCGATGAGGGTAATACCTCCGACTACCTTCTCTCCCGTGACCCGGTCGCTCCTCAACACCCTCACCTGGCTCGTCGACATCCCCTCGGAGACGGGCAACGAGGTGGTCATCCGCGACGCCATCGCCGGGCGTCTCGTCGGCCTCCCCCGGCAGGTCGTGGAGAGCTCACTCGTGGTCGGTGAGCCCGGGCCGGGCAAGGTCCTCCTCGTCGGTCACACGGACACGGTCCCGCTACAAGGGCATGTCGGTGCCCGCGTGGAGGCGGACAGGGTCCACGGTCTGGGGTCGACTGACATGAAAGGGGGGTTGGCGGTCATGGTCCACCTCCTCGAGGATCTCGGCACCGAGCGTCTCGTCGGTGTCTTCTACGCCGGGGAGGAGGGACCGATCGCGGGCAACGACCTCGCCACCATCCTCGATACCGTGCCCGGGCTCACCTCGGCTGAGGCGGGCATCGTGATGGAGCCGACCAACCGCGAGATCAACGCCGGTTGCCAGGGCTCGGTCAACGCCACGGTCTCGTTCCTCGGCGAGGCGTCTCATTCCGCCCGTCCCTGGAACGGGGTGAATGCGATCACCAGGGCGGGGGAGTTCCTCACCATGCTCGACGGGCTGGAGCCGGAGGTCCATCCCATCGAGGGCCTCGAGTTCAAAGAGGTGGTCTCGGTGACGAGGGCAGCGGGAGGCATTGCCAACAACGTGATACCGGCGCGCTTCGACCTCAACGTGAACTATCGCTTCTCGCCCGACCGCACCACCGAGGAGGCGATCGAGCATCTCCGGGTGTTGTGTGAGCCGGCCGACGAGTTCGTCGTGGCGGACACCGCTCCTGCCGCCTACCCCGACATGGGACATCCCCTGTTCCAGGTGCTGGCCGAGAGCGCAGGCGCAGCCATCTCGCACAAACAGGGATGGACCGATGTGGCTCAGTTGGCGCAACGGGGGATCCCGGCGTTGAACTTTGGCCCCGGGGAGACCGCCCTGGCCCACAAACCCGGCGAGTCGATCGCCATCGCCGACCTCGATTGGGCCTACGACGCCCTCTACGCCGTCCTCTCGTGAGGTTCCCTGCCGGGATTCCTACACTCGCCGCGTCATGCCAGTTGAAATCGATATCGCCCACGTTGCCCGTCTCGCCCGTCTCGACCTGAGCGAGGAGGAGCTGGAGCGATACAAGAGCCAGTTGGGGGCGATCCTGGATCACGCCGCCAAGGTCCAGTCGCTGCAGGGCGACCCGGAGGTGGAGGCCTCCCACCCGCTCCGCTTCGAGAACGCCTATCGCCCCGACGAGACCCGCCCTTCCCTCGACCGTGGCGAGGTGCTCGCCCAGGCCCCCGAGACCCGGGACGGCTACTTCGTCGCCCCACCGGCGATGGAGTTGGAGTGAGCGAGTCGCCCGGCGCTCTCCACGCTCGTCTGAGCTGCACGACGTGGCGGTGGGGGCGACGATCTGCAGCGGAGAGGATGGGGCGTCTCTCCGGTCTGGTTTGGGCTGCACGACGTGGCGGTGGGGGCGACGGTGTGCAGCGGAGAGGAAGGGGCCTCCTTCCGGTCTGGTTTGGGCTGCACGAGGTGGCGGTGGGGGCGACGGTGTGCAGCGGAGAGGATGGGGCGTCTCTCCGGTCTGGTTTGGGCTGCACGAGGTGGCGGTGGGGGCGACGATCTGCAGCGGAGAGGCGCGCCCGACCTGCAGTGGGCTCGTGATGACGGATCTCCACGACCTCACGATCGTCGCCGCCGGGGCCGCCCTCCGGTCGGGGGAGACCACTGCGGTGGAGCTCCTGGATGCCGTGCTCGACCGTGCCCACAGGACCGAGGCCCAGCTCCACGCCTATCTGACCCTGGACCGGGAAGGGGCCAGAGAGGCGGCCGAAACCGCCGATGCCGAACTGGCCGCAGGCAACGACCGGGGCCCTTTGCACGGCATCCCCATCGCCTTGAAGGACAACATGTGCACCCGGGGAGTGGAGACCACGGCGGCATCCCAGATCCTCGCCGGCTACGTCCCGCCATATGACGCCACAGTCGTCACCCGGCTTCGTCGTGCCGGATCGGTCCTCGTCGGGAAGACCAACCTCGACGAGTTCGCCATGGGCTCGTCGACGGAGAACTCTGCTTACGGCCCATCTTTCAACCCCTGGGACATCAGCCGGGTGCCGGGAGGCTCCTCCGGTGGCTCCGCCGCCGCGGTGGCGGTCGGCTCGGCTCTCGGGGCCCTGGGGTCCGACACCGGTGGCTCCATCCGCCAGCCCGCCTCCTTGACCGGTGTGGTCGGTCTCAAGCCGACGTACGGCACGGTGAGCAGATACGGCCTGATCGCCTTCGCCTCCTCACTCGACCAGATCGGCCCGCTGTCGAGGAGTGTCGAAGACGCCGCCTTGACTCTGGAGGCGATCTGGGGCCACGACCCGCTCGACGCCACGTCATACGCCGGCGACTACCCGGACCCGAAGGCCGACCTGGACCTCGGCGTGGAGGGACTGCGGATCGGGGTGGTCAGCGAGTTCGCCGGCGAAGGCTACGAGCCCGCCGTCGAACAGAAGATGGCGGCGACACTCGACGACCTGTCCGGGTCGGGGGCCGAGATAGTGGAAGTCTCCCTTCCGACCGTCGACATCGCGCTGTCCGCCTACTACCTGGTGGCGCCGGCGGAGGCGTCGTCCAACCT
>CAZZIG010000100.1:0-16195 GCA_964653975.1 uncultured Acidimicrobiaceae bacterium | reverse complement strand
CGCTGCGTCCCGGGTTCGAGGGTGGGCAGACCCCGCTCTCGATGCGGATCCCCAAGCTTCCCGGGTTCAACAACCCGAACAAGGAGGAGTTCGCCATCGTCAACCTGGCTGCTCTCGAGGTCTTCGACAAGGGCGCCGAGGTGACACCGGAGACACTGCGCAGCCGCGGCCTCATTCGACATCGCGGCCGGGTCAAGGTCCTCGCCCAAGGCGACTTGGCCAAGGCACTGACTGTGAAGGCGCATGCGTTCAGTGCTGCCGCCAAGAAGAAGATCGAAGAAGCGGGCGGAACCGTGGAGATCATTTCATGATCTCAGTAGGCAGTCATCGATATCCAGTAGCCAGAGTGTTCCGACTACCGACTACCGGCTCCTGGCGACTACCTCAATCGCGACCCAGGTAACCCGTAATGCTCTCCATCTACAGAAACATGTTCAAGATCCCGGATCTCCGGGCGAAGATCCTCTTCACCCTGGGGATCTTCGCGGTGTACCGGCTCGGTACCGCCATCCCCGTCCCCGGGATCGACCTCGACGCGGTCCAGTTGTTCCAACGCCAGCAGCAGGCCGGTGGGATCTACGGTCTGATCAATCTCTTCTCCGGCGGCGCCCTCGAGCAGTTCTCGGTGTTCGCGCTGGGGATCATCCCCTACATCACCGCGGCGATCATCATGCAGCTGCTCCAGGTGGTCATACCCAAGCTCCAGGCTCTCCAGGAGGAGGGGGAGTCCGGTCGCAAAGTGATCACCCAGTGGACCCGATACCTGACTGTGGTCCTCGCCTTGATCCAGTCGACGGGATTCACCTTCCTGTTCCACTCCGGCCAGTTCACCGGTGGCATCGACCTGATCCCCAACTACACCCCGGGGCGGGTCATCCTCATCGTCCTCACCATGACCGCGGGGACCGCCATGGTCATGTGGCTCGGTGAGTTGATCACCCAGCGTGGTGTGGGCAACGGGATGTCACTGATCATCTTCGTGGCCATCCTCAGCCAGTTCCCCTCGGTGTTCGTCAGCATCTGGGGCCAGACCTGGGTCGTCGGTCTGCCTCTCCGTTTCATCGCCATAGTGGCGATCTTCCTCCTGATGATCGCGGCCATCATCTATGTCGATCAGGGCCAGCGAAGGATTCCCATTCAGTTCGCCAAGAGGGTTCGGGGCCGACGGGTGATGGGTGGCCAATCGACCTACATCCCCCTCAAGGTCAACACCGCCGGTGTGATCCCGGTCATCTTCGCCACCTCCGTGTTGCTGATCCCGGCGCTGGTGGCCACAGCGATACCTTCGGACGCGGTGTGGATCCAAGGCGTCCGGCGCTGGATCGACGACAACCTGGGAGCGGGAGCCCAGGCCGTGAGTTGGTGGTACATCCTCATCCTCTTCGCCCTGATCGTGTTCTTCACCTACTTCTACACCGCGATCCAGTTCGATCCGGAGCAGCAGTCGGAGATGATCCAGCGTCAGGGCGGGTTCATACCCGGAGTCCGGCCAGGACGGCAGACGACGAAGCACCTCGCCCACATCCTCAACCGGATCACCCTCCCCGGCTCGATCTTCCTGGCCACCATCTCGGTGCTCCCCGCCATCGCAGGGGCGGTGTGGAACATCCAGATCGCCTTCTCCGGAGTGTCGATCCTGATCGTGGTCGGGGTGGGGCTGGAGACAATGAAACAGATCGAGAGCCAGCTCACCATGCGCAACTACGAAGGCATCCTGACATGATCATGGCGGCCGACTTTGCTCGGAGTCTCCGATCATCGAGGACGGTGCGCTTCGCAGGGGACTACTTCCAGCTGACCATCGCCCCGCCGGCCCAACCTCGAGCAAACAGACGCCGGTCAGCCGCAGCTGCCACTCCGCAGCTCGCGCCTCTGCGCCACGCTGAGGTGTCGGAGATATGAGGCTCCTCTTCATCGGGCCGCCTGGGGCGGGGAAAGGCACTCAGGCAGGGAAGGTGGCTGCCCGTCTGGGCATACCCCATGTCTCCACGGGAGAGATGTTCCGCGACCACGTCTCCCGTGGCACCGATCTCGGTGAGAGGGTCGACGCCATCATGGCGGCCGGTGACTATGTGCCCGACGAGCTGACGGTGGCGATGCTCAGTCAGCGCATCTGCGAGGACGACGCCGAAGCCGGCTTCATCCTCGACGGCTTCCCTCGAACCGAAGCTCAGGTGGCTTCGCTCGACGGGTTGCTGGGCGAGAGGGGGCTGGACCTCGTCGTCGTCTTCGACGTGGACGAGGACGAACTCACCTCGCGGCTGGTCTCACGGGGGCGTGACGACGACAACGAGGACACCATCCGCAACCGCTTCCAGATATACCTGGCCCAGACCCAACCTCTCATCGACATCTATGAGGAACGGGGTCTCACCGTGCATGTCAACGGGATCGGTGAGGTGGAAGAGGTGACCGAGCGGATTCTGGACGCCATCGAAGCTGCGTCATGATCACGATCAAGAGCCGCCGCGAGTTCGCCAAGATGCAGAAGGCCGGCGCGGCAGTGGCCGCGGTGCATCGGGCGGTGCGTGAAGCCGCCGGCCCCGGCGTCTCCCTGATGGAGTTGGAGGAGATCGGGGCCAGGATCATCGCCGAGTACGGTTGCACCTCTTCGTTCCTCAACTATCACGGCACCTACCCCGCCACCCTCTGTCTCTCACCCAACGACGTGATCGTCCATGGGATTCCGAACGAGTACGAGCTCCGCGAAGGCGACATCCTGTCTGTCGATGCCGGGGCGATCTTCGAAGGTTTCCACGGCGATGCCGCCTTCACGATGCCCATCGGGCAGGTCAGCCCGGAGGCGCGGCGTCTGATCGACACCACCGAGGAGGCGATGTGGGCCGGGATCCGCGCGGTGCGTCGAGGCGGCCGTCTCGGTGACATCGGAGCGGCCATCTACGAGGTCGGGGACTCCAATGGCTACGGCGTGGTCGAGGAGTACGTCGGCCACGGCATCGGGCGACAGATGCACGAGGAGCCCCAGGTCCCCAATCACGGCACTCGTGGCACGGGTCTCAAGCTGAAGACGGGGATGGCGTTGTGCATCGAGCCGATGTTCAACATCGGGTCCCGGGAGACCAAGGTCGACCCCGATGGTTGGACCGTCCGCACCAGGGATGGATCTCTCTCCGCGCATTGGGAGCACACCGTCGCCATAACCGCGGACGGTCCCATGGTTTTCACCTCCCACCGCGAGCCGGTGCCCGTCGACGAGGCCGTCGACTCGATGGCGCAGGGCTAACGGGCTCTTCGCACCGACCTCATGATCAGGACCAGAGCCACGATCAGGGCGATCACCGCACCGAGCTGGGCAGGAGTCAGGGCGATCACGAGGTCCTCTGTGGGCCCGGCGGTGTCTTCGGCGACCGTCTCCATGAGCACAGGATACGCGGCACAGTCTGGGTGTGATCCCCGAACGCCCAACTTGAGCAAGCCCGGGACCCGGGTTATCATTGAGAAGTCTTTGCCGCCCTTTCTGTGGCCGAAAGAGCGGTTTGTAGCCAGGGCACTGTCGCCCGCAACCACTCCAACGCTCCGGTTGCCCCTGATAGTGGCCTGGCAAAAGGTGTTGGTTGATAGAGAATGGCGGCGTCCGGTGTGCTCAATGGGATTCACGCCTGGTGACGCCGCCCGAGATCATCAAACAACACTTTTTGATTGCACGCGTCCGCGTGGGTCTGAGAATTGGAGAGAACACGATGAAGGTGAGACCTTCCACGAAGAAGATGTGTGAGAAGTGTCGGATCATCCGGCGTCGTGGGCGCGTCTGGGTGATCTGTTCGAATCCCCGACACAAGCAGAGACAGGGCTGATCTGAATGGCACGCATTGCAGGAGTAGACGTACCCAGAGACAAGCGTCTCGAGATCTCGTTGACCTATATCTACGGGATCGGGAGCACCACGGCACAGAGGATCTGCGCCGAGACCGGCATCGATCCCTCGACCCGGGTTCGATCGCTGACCGACGACGAAGTGGCGCGGATTCGCCGGTACATCGAAGCGAACAACAAGGTGGAGGGTGACCTTCGCCGCGAAGTCCAACAGAACATCAAGCGCAAGATCGAGATCGGTAGCTACCAGGGTGTCCGACACCGGCGTGGCCTTCCTGTGCGTGGTCAGCGCACCCATACCAATGCCCGGAGCCGCAAGGGTCGCCGGATGGCGATCGCCGGCAAGAAGAAGGTGACCAAGTGACCTCCCGACAGCAAGGTTCGAAGCGGGTCCGGAGACGTGAGCGCAAGAACATCTCCCATGGCCAGGCCCACATCAAGGCGAGCTTCAACAACACCATCATCAACATCACAGACCAGACCGGAGCCACCGTGGCATGGACCTCGGGTGGATCGGTCGGGTACAAGGGCTCGCGCAAGTCGACTCCCTATGCGGCGCAGGTGGCTGCCGAGGAGGCCGCCCGCCGTGCCGGGGAGCATGGCATCCGCAAGCTCGACGTCATCGTGAGCGGGACCGGATCCGGTCGTGACACCGCAGTCCGCACCCTGCAGAACATGGGCATGGAGGTCACCTGGGTCAAAGACGTCACCCCCATCCCCCACAACGGGTGTCGCCCCAAGAAACGGAGACGTGGTTGATGCCTACTCTCGCAACACCCGCCCGCATCACAGCGGCCAGGGACACCACCAGCGGCGTCCTCCTCTCCGAAGTCGTGCCTCCTGGCTGGAAGGGCAGGCACTGATGGCGCGCAACACCGGCCCCAAGTGCAAGGCGTGCCGCCGGGCCCGCACCCAGCTCTGCCAGTCGAAACGGTGCGCCACCGAGCGCCGCCCCTACCCGCCCGGCGAGCACGGCCGCGGTCGAGTCCGTGAGAGCGACTACCAGATCCAGCTACGCGAGAAGCAAAAGCTGCGCACGATGTACGGGGTGCTCGAGAAGCAGTTCCGCCGCTACTACCAGGAGGCGGCACGCCGTCCCGGGATCACCGGTGAGAACCTGTTGCAGATGCTCGAGCAGCGTCTCGACAACGTCGTGTGGCGCTCCGGTCTTGCCGCCACCCGTCCCCAGGCCCGTCAGTTGGTGAACCACGGCCACTTCATGGTCAACGGGTCGAAGGTGGACATACCGTCGTATCAGGTTCGCCCCGGCGAGGTGATCACGACCAAAGACCGCTCCAAAGACCTGATCGTCATCCAGCATTCCGTCGACACCCAGGACCGGGTCGTCCCGGACTGGTTGGTCGTCAACGCCGATGATCGCCAGATCACGGTCAGCGATCGTCCCCGCAGGGATCAGATCGACACAGACATCAACGAGCAGTTGATCGTCGAGCTCTACTCGAAGTGAGGTAAACCACTTGTTGATCGTTCAGCGACCCCAGATCGAAATCGAGGAAGTCGGCGACAATCGCTCGCGCTTCGTCATCGAGCCCTTGGAGCCGGGATTCGGCTACACACTCGGAAACACGATGCGACGCACGCTGTTGTCCCGGATTCCCGGTGCTGCCATCACATCGATACAGATAGAAGGAGTCGAGCACGAGTTCTCGACCGTCAACGGTGTCGTCGAGGACGTCGTCGACATCATCCTCAACATCAAGAGGATCGTCGTCCGCATGGATGGGTTCGACGAGCAGACTCTCTATCTGTCGGCCAAGGGTTCGGGCGATGTCACCGCGGCGGACCTGAAAATCCCTGCCGGCGTCGAAGTCGTCAACCCCGACGCGCACATAGCCACCCTGAGCTCATCGGGGCGTCTCGAGATGGAGATGACGGTTGCGCCCGGAGTCGGCTATCGCACCGCCGACGCCAACAAGGGCGGAGCCACTGCCATCGGCGTCATCCCGGTGGACTCGATCTTCTCCCCGGTGCGCAAGGTCGCCTACCGGGTCGAGAACACCCAGGTCGGCCAGATGACCAACTACGACCGTCTGGTGCTCGACGTCGAGACCAACGGTGCCATCGAGCCGAAGGACGCCGTGTCCTCTGCGGGCAAGACCCTCGGTGAGTTGATGGACATCTTCGCCGACGTCGGTCAGGGCGAGGGTCTGGAGTTGGTGGACGTCGTCCCGGAGACCTCCGGGTCCCCGGATCTCGAGCTGCCCATCGAGGCCCTCGACCTCTCGGAGCGGCCCCGCAACTGCCTGCGACGCGCCCAGATCAAGACGGTGGGCGAGCTGGTGGAACGTACTTCCGACGACCTGCTCAACATCACCAACTTCGGTCAGAAGAGTCTCGACGAGGTCATCTCCAAGCTCGACGAGTTGGGGTTGAGCCTCGCCGACGCACCGAGCGGGAGCGGCGACTGATGCCACGCCCCCCCAAGGGCAAGCGCTTTGGGAAGTCGCCCGCGCATCATCGGCTGATCATGGCCAATCTGGCCACGGATCTGTTCATGCATGAGAAGGTGACCACCACCGAGGCGAAGGCCAAGGCGCTACGCCCCGTGGCCGAGAAGCTGATCACCAAGGCGCGCAAGGGCGATCTCCATTCGCGTCGTGTCGTCCTCAAGACCATCCACGACAAGGCGGCGGTTGCGAAGCTGTTCGAGGAGGTGGCTCCTCGCTATGAGGAGCGTCAAGGCGGCTACGTCAGGATCACCAAGCTGGGTCCCCGTCGTGGCGACGGGGCCGCAGAAGCCATCATCGAACTGGTCTGAGCCGATAGATCTGCCGGTACTAGGAGACCCGCCATATCTGGCGGGTCTTTCCTTGGTCTCTTCGCATCGCGAGTACCGGGACCGGCTACCCGGGGCCGCCAGACGTCTTCGGCTACTTTGCGAGAAAGCCGAGCAGCACCCCTAGAAGGAGCACGCCGAGCCCGACGAGCAGAGCCTGCTGCGGTGTCGCTCGACCGGGGAGCCAGCGGGAGGCGAGGACGCTGTCGCTGTAGACGACCGCGCCGAACAACACGGTCAATGCTCCGACGATCAGAAGGACGGTGGAGAAGATGCTCGGCATGAGCACCATCACCACCAGGGCAGCCACGGCGATGATGAACATGGCCCGGCTGAACACGAAGTCGGGTAGCACCGCCCCGAAACGCTTCTTGGCTTTTATCAGCATGGCGTCGATCGGCCGGAATATCCCCGAGCCACCTCTCGAGGTCTTGGCTCTCTTCGACGGTGGGGCCGGCTCGCTCTCCGGAGCCGGAATCGACTGCTCCGCGAGAGGCACCGGTTGCTCGGGAGCCTCGATCGGCGAAGACTGCGAGACGACGTCCTCGAAGGAGGTCTTGGCCGTCGTCGCCGCACTCCGTGATCTGGCCCGGCGCTTCTTGGAGGCCTTCCCGAGCTCGGTGGCGAATGAGTCCAGATCCTTGAACTCGAGCAGGATCTGCTCGCCTTCGGCCACCATCCGGTAGCCGGTCGGAATCTGCTCGAGCCGGATCTCGCTCAGCGGCCAACTGCCGATCTCGGTGGATCCGGCCACGATCCTCAGCTGCCCATCGGACAGTTCGACCGTGGCGGGCAGTGCCTTGACATCACCTATGGCGCGTAGAGAAGCTGAGAATGTCCCCATTCACGGGGTTATCGGATCCACCGGTGCCGAACCTTATGGGTTTATCGCATGTCGAAGGCACCGAAGGTGAAGGCTCCGATGATGACGAGAATCAGCAAGATGATTCCGATCGCCATCAACACGGTGGCGATGATCCCGAGGATGCGGCCGGCGTTGGCCGTACCCCGGTTCTCCGGAGCACGTCGCCCCGCGTCTATCGCCTTCAGTTCGTTGTTGCCCATCACCCAAGCCGCCGGGCCCAACAGCTGGCAGAGCACCACCCCGATGATCCCCAAGACGAGGATCGTGGTGGCCTGACTGGCTTCGGGGTAGGCGCCGGATTCTGAGGGGAATTGTGGTGGCTGTGTCATGACGGGCGAGTATCGCAGATCCGACACATCCATGTCCCGGAGGTAGCCTGAGTGTCGGTGACCCGCCCCCCATACCTCGATTTCGACCGAGCCGACTGGGCCAGTCTGCGTGGCCGCACTCCCCTGACGCTGACCGAGGGGGAGATCGAGAAGCTGAGCGGTATCAGTGTCAACCTCGACATCGACATGGTGGAGGAGACGTTCCTCCCGCTCTCCCGACTCCTCAACCTCTACGTCCAGGGCAGCCAACTCCTGGCATCGGTCACCGACACGTTTCTAGGCACCCAACCGCAACCGAGGCCATTCGTGATCGGGGTGGCGGGGTCTGTGGCCGTCGGCAAGTCAACCATCGCCAGGGTCCTCGAGGCCCTCCTCGCTCGATGGCCCCATCACCCCAAGGTCGATCTGGTGACGACGGACGGCTTCCTCCACCCCAATGCGGTGCTGAAACAGCGTGGCCTGATGGAGCGAAAGGGGTTCCCGGAGAGCTACGACCGCGCCGCCCTCCTCGATTTCGTCTCCCGTGCCGCTGCCGGAGAAGAGCACTTGGAGATACCGGTCTACTCACATATTCGCTACGACATAGTCGAGGGAGAGAGACGGGTGATCGATCGGCCCGACATTCTCATCGTGGAGGGCCTGAACGTGCTCCAGGCCGGTGATGTGGGTGCTTTCGTCTCGGACTACTTCGACTTCTCGATCTTCGTCGATGCCGACGTCGATGACATCAAACGCTGGTACATCGAGCGGTTCCTCACACTCCAGCAGACGGCGTTCACCCAACCCGACGCCTACTTTCGCCGCTACTCGCAGCTGACCCACGACGAAGCCGTGGACATTGCCGAGGAGATCTGGAACGAGATCAACGAGGTCAACCTCGTGGAGAACATCCTGCCCACCCGCGACCGGGCCTCTCTGATACTCGAGAAGGCACCTGACCACTCGGTCAGGCGCGTTCGCCTCAGGCGGTAGGGCCACTTATCTTGACCTCGTAGAGCTGCCACAGTCCCGGGACACCCTTGAGCTCGAATGTGCCGGAGTCTGCGAACTCCATGTTGGACCCGATGACCAGGTCCTTGACCGTGCTGGAGGCCATGATGCTCCCCGACCCCGCTTCGGCCATCACGCGGGCTCCGATGTGCACCGCCAGCCCTCCGATGTCGTCTCCGCGCATCTCCACCTCTCCGGTGTGTATGCCGACCCTGATCTCGAGGCCGATCTTCCGCAACTTGCTGACCATGACCTGGGCGCACTGGACTGCCCGCAAAGGCCCGTCGAAAGTGGCCACGAACCCGTCTCCCGTGGTGTTGACCTCCTTGCCCAGGAAGCGCTCGAGCTGAAGCCTGACAATTCGGTTGTGTTCCGCACGGGCGTCGAGCCAGCGATGGTCCCCTGACTCCGATGCCAGTGACGTCGACCCGACGATGTCGCTGAAGAGAACCGTGGCGAGCATGCGATTGGTTCGCACCGGACCCCGCCGCCCGGTCACGAATGCCTCGATCGCATCGAGCGTCTCGGTGGTGTCTCCAGCATGGAAAGGGAACGTGTCAGCACCTTCGACCAGTTGGAGTTTGGCCCCTGGTATGTGCTCGGCCAGGTACACGCCGAACTGTCTGCGGTGGTAGAGGGCGTCCCGGCGATGGATCACCAGGGTCTGGGCCTGAATGGCCGGTAGGACGGAGCGGACGTCGGTCTCGGCTATCCACTCGAGCGCCTTGCGGGCCACTGCCGGGGGCATCGTTTGACGCTGGAACCAGGGGTACCACGCCCGGAAGCGGGGATCCCGGGCGGCGGAGGGGGCAGTCAACTCGAGAGTGTTTGCGTCGCGTCCGAAGCTCTCCTCCCAACCCCGGGAGAAGGCAGCCACGACATGGGGCGGAGCACCGATTGGATAGTCCTCCGCACGGGACAGCCGGGCGTAGGAATTGACCAGGATGAGGGTGGGAAAACGCTGCGGGTGGGAGGCGGCGAGGATGCAAGCGAGCATCCCTCCTTCGGTGTCACCCAACAACACGGCCTCCTCGGACCCCTCGGCGTCGAGGACGGAGCGAACGTCGTCGAGTGTGTCCTCTACGGGATCGATGTAGCCACGAGTCGAGTGATCGGATACCCCTGATCCTCTCTTGTCGATGAGGAGGACCCTCCCGATCTCGCCCAGCCGGTCGAGATACCGGATGGCCGACGGCTCATCCCAATACATGTCGACGTTGGTCATCCAATTGGTTACGAACACGATGTCTGGTGCGGGTTGGCCGAAGACCTGATATCCCACGTATCCCTTTGGTGTCGGGACGAAACGCGTTTCCGGCCTACCGGTTGGAGCGGACATCGTGACAGAGATATCTCGGTGTCCGGCAGTTACCCTGCCTGGACGTGAAGATGTTCACTCGAGCCGGTAGGGCCGCAATTCTCGACAGAAAGGCGTTCACCGAGGCGTTCTTCGACGACGACGCGATGGCCGACGCCGCCATCATCGTCGCCCTGGTCGGGGGAGCCACCTATCTCGGGTTCGTCTTTCGTGGCGTCTTCGCACGTTTCGACCTGACCGACTTTCTCGCGGTGGTCCTCTATTCGGTGGTGTCCTGGCTCATCCTGGGGTTCGCCACCTGGTTCGCCGCCACCCGCATCTTCCAGGCCACGGGGAGACCCCAGACGTTGCTCGCCCTGCAGGGTCTGGCCGTGCTGCCGCTGCTTGCCGAGATCTTCGGGTCACCGATCTCCTGGATCGGTCTGATCTGGTACCTGGTGATTCTGGTCGTGGCGACCAAGGAGGGGACGGACCTGCCCTACAAGCAGGCCGGGGTGTCGGTGTTGATCGGGTTCGCCGTCACGTTCGTGATTCGTCTGCTCCTCGGGGTTCCGTTCGCCCTTCTCGGTGGTGCTCTCGGTTGAGCGTGCCCGTATATCGGCTGGACATCGCCTATGACGGCTCGGGGTTCAAGGGTTACGCACGCCAGGAGGGCGTTCGCACCGTGCAAGGTGACCTCGAGGGCGCATTGGAGACCTATCTGGGTGGGCCGGTGACCACGGCTGTTGCCGGCCGAACCGACGCCGGCGTCCATGCCCGCCGCCAGGTGGTCTCATTCGAGTTCGGTGGGGAGCCGCACCTCGAACGGCTCGCGAAGGCGATCAACGGGATCATTGGCCCCGAAGTCTCCGTTCTCGAGGTGTCCCGGGCCGGGGACGGCTTCAACGCCCGCCACTCGGCCGTCTGGCGGCGGTACCGGTATCGGATGGACATGCGACCGTCGCCGGACCCGCTGTGCCGACACCTCGTCTGGCATGTCGGCCGGGCGCTGGACATGGACTCGATGGCGTCGACGGGTGAGGTGCTGGTGGGAGAGCACGACTTCAGCTCTTTTTGCCGCACCGTGGAGGGCCGGAGCAACGTCAGGCGGTTGACCGAGTTGAGGGTGGACGAGTCGGAGGGCCGGGTCGACTTCTGGGTCCAGGCCAACGCCTTTTGCCATCAGATGGTTCGCTCGATCGTGGGCTATCTCTACGACGTGGGGCGAGGTTTCAGTGATCCGGACCGGGTCACAGAGGTCATCGCCTCCCGGGACCGCTCGATGGTGGCGACCGTCGCCCCCGCCCACGGGCTCACCCTGTGGGAGGTAGGGTACTGACCGTTTTCTGTCCGCTCCAGAGCCGGTTTACCGGCCCTGGAGCATTGGTGACACGATTGGCCTACGGGCGGCCCGTTGCGTAGACTGGCGGTGCTTCTTCCCCGAAGCCGTTTCCCCAAACGCTCCGCGTGCTTTCAGCGTGCGAGGACCTCAAGATGACCATGAACAAGACTTTCTCACCCAAGCCGAGCGACATCGAACGGTCGTGGCATCTCGTCGATGCCGCCGACCTCCCTCTCGGCCGGCTCGCCTCCGAGGTGGCCCAGGTGCTGAGGGGCAAGCACAAGCCCACCTACGCACCCCATCTGGACACCGGCGACTTCGTGGTGATCGTCAACGCCGAGAGAGTGGCGGTGACCTCCGACAAGACCCAGTCGAAGATCTACTACCGGCACTCCGGCTATCCCGGCGGGATCAAGGCCGAGACGTTCGAGTCACTACTCGGCCGACGACCCGAGGCAGTCGTGGAACGTGCCGTTCGCGGCATGCTCCCAAAGAACAAGCTGGGCCGCCGGATGGCCCGCAAGCTCAAGGTCTATGCCGGCCCGGACCATCCCCACGCCGCCCAGCGGCCCGAGCCCCTCGACTTGAAGATTCGAAAGGTTGAAGCCTGATGACGAAGCCATTGATCCAGACGACGGGTCGCCGCAAAGAGTCGGTGGCCAGGGTCCGTTTCAGCGACGGATCCGGTCAAGTCACTCTCAACGGCAAGCCACTGGAGGTGTATTTCCCCTCCATGGCAACACGCATGAGGGTCATGGAGCCGCTGAGCCTCACCCAGACCCAGGGACGCTACGACATCGAGGCCACCCTCGACGGTGGTGGGACGACGGGTCAGGCCGATGCACTTCGTCTCGGGATCTCCCGCGCGCTCGTCGAGCTCGAGCCCGAGTTGCGTGCCACCCTCAAGAAAGCGGGGATGCTGACCAGGGACGCCCGGGTCGTGGAGAGCAAGAAGTACGGGCTCCGCAAGGCCCGGCGCGCACCCCAGTACACCAAGCGCTAGGCACCGGCGGACGACCATGAACCTCCGTCGTCTCCTCGACGATGGCAAGCCCATATTCGGTACCGACGGCGTCCGGGGGGTGGCGGGATCCGAGCTCACAGTCGACCTCGCCCTGGAGATCGGTCGTGCCGCGGGCTCTCATCTTCGCAACGGCCCCGTCCTGATCGGACAGGACACACGGCGATCCAGCTCGATGCTGTCAGGTGCCCTGCAAGCCGGTTTTCACTCAGCCGGCATCGACACCATCGACGTCGGAGTGCTTCCAAGCGGAGGTATCTCCTATCTGACCGCGGACAGCTCGGCGACCATGGGAGCCATCGTCTCGGCGTCGCACAACCCCGCGGACGACAACGGGATCAAACTGCTCGCCGGGCGTGGCACCAAGCTTCCAGGTGAGGTGGAGAGAGAGCTGGAGGAACGGATGCGCGCATCCGGGCACCAGGTGGCGGTCGGAGCCTCGATCGGATATCGCAGCGAGAGCTCTCAGGGCTACCACGACTATCTGGAACATCTGGTCGCAGCCGCCCGCTATTCGCTCAACGGTCTGACTTTGGCCCTCGACTGTGCCAACGGATCGGCTTACAAGGCCGCTCCCGAGCTGTTTAAGCGGCTCAACGCGGATGTGAGGGTGTTCCACGCCGAGCCCAACGGACGCAACATCAACGACGGCTGCGGGGCGACGGCGCCGGAGTTCCTGGTCGAACATGCCGGCGGGCGCATCGGCCTCGCTTTCGACGGCGACGCCGACCGGCTCATCGCAGTCGATGAGGACGGCGTCGTGGCCAACGGGGACGTGATCATGGCGATCGTTGCCCGTCATCTCAAGGAGCAGGGCCGGCTCACCAAGGATCTGGTCGTGACCACGGTCATGGCCAACCTCGGATTCAGGAAGGCGATGGCCGAGGCCGACATCGAAGTCGTGGAGACCCCGGTCGGGGACAAGTACGTCATGGAGGCGCTGCTCGACAGACAGGCACTCCTCGGAGGAGAGCAATCCGGGCACATCATCTTCGCCGATCTCGCCCAGACAGGAGACGGCCTGCTCACTGCGGTGCAGCTGCTGAATGTGGTGGCCGGGACCGGAAAGGAGTTGCGTCAGCTCAGGGCTGACGCGATAACGGAGCTCCCGCAAGTGCTGGTGAACGTCACCATCGACCGGATGGTGGACATAAACGCGGTCAGTGAGCTCTGGGACGAGGTGAAGGCGGTGGAGGATGAGCTCGGAGGCGAGGGACGGGTCCTGGTGCGTCCGTCGGGAACTGAGCCCTTGATCCGGATAATGGTGGAAGCCCGTTCCAAAGAGCTCGCCAGCGGGTACGCTGGTCGTCTCGCTGCGGTTGCCGAGACGGCGGCCGCGAAAGGGGTGAGCCAGGGATAGACACGACGTGACAGAACAGAGATAGCGCCCGGCCTCACCGTTGGTGAGGTGACGAGGAGGAAGGTCATCGAAGTTTTCGGCGGATGCCTTCCCGGCCAGCCATGGTCGTCACGGGTGGGAGCAAAACCCGGGAGCGATCCCGGAACAGAGACCCGCACGGTTTGGCGCCGGTAGCACCGGCTCCTGTCGCACGCGTTCCACCCTTGCTCACCGGAAAGGAACAGTCATGTGCGGAATCGTCGGATACGTCGGCCCACGCCCGATACTGGAAGTGTTGGTCCCCGGGCTGCTCATCTCGAATACCGGGGTTATGACTCGGCCGGGGTGGCCCTGAACCGGGGTGACACCATCGACCTGATCAAGACTGCCGGTCGGATCGCCGATCTGGAGCAGTTGGTCGCGGCCCACGGGGCAGTCGATGCAGTCTCAGGGATCGGCCACACCCGGTGGGCCACCCACGGCGCACCCAACACGGTGAACGCCCATCCCCACACCGACCAGACCGGCGACGTCGTCGTGGTCCACAACGGGATCGTGGAGAACTGGGCCAACCTCAAGCAGAAACTGGTGGAGGAGGGTCATGTCTTCCTGAGTGACACCGACACCGAGGTGGTGGCACACATGATCGGGGACCTGGCCGACCTCCCACTGGCCGAGGCGGTGCGCCGGGTCATGAGCGAGGCCGAAGGCTCCCTGGCCTTGGCGGTGATACGCAAGTCCGACCCGGACCTGATAGTGGGGGCGAGGCGCGGCTCACCGCTGGTGGTGGGGCGTGGAGATGGGGAGAACTTCCTCGCCTCGGACATCCCGGCGTTTCTCGAGCACACCCGGGAGATGGTGATCATCGACGACGACCGGGTGGTCGAGGTGCGACCGACGTCGGTGACCATCTATGACCTCGACGGTAACGAGATCGAGCCGGAGCATCGCAAGATCGAATGGGACTTCGAGGCCGCCGAGAAGGGCGGGTTCGCCACGTTCATGCTCAAAGAGATCCACGAGCAGCCCAAGGCCATCGCCGATACGCTGGCGGGCCGGGTCTCGGGGACCGGCCGGATCGTGCTCGACGAGTTGGATATGGATGCCAAGCTGCTCAGGGCGATCGACAAGGTGTTCGTGGTGGCGTGTGGCACCTCTTATCACGCGGCGATGATGGCCAAGTACGCCATAGAGAGATGGACCCGCTTGCCGGTGGAGATCGACATCGCGTCGGAGTTCCGTTACCGGGACCCGGTGCTCGACGCCCGCTCACTGGTGATCGGGATCAGCCAGTCGGGCGAGACCATCGACACCCTCGCCGCGGTCCGCTACGCAAAGGCGCAGGGGGCCAACCTCATCGGGGTCAGCAACGTCATCGACTCCGCTCTGGCCAGGGAGTCGGATGCGGTCCTCTACACCCGGGCCGGTCTCGAGATCGGTGTCGCGGCAACCAAGACCTTCACGACCCAGCTCGTGGCGATGCAGTTGCTCGGGCTGTATCTGGCCCAGGTGAGGGGCACCCTCGATCCCGGCAAGATCGAGCTCCTCGTCGGTGACCTCCAGAAGCTGCCCGGCCAGGTCGAGGAGGTCCTGGCCAGGTCCGATGAGATCGAAGCTCTGGCGAAGTCCTGGGTGGACGTTCGTGACTACTTCTTCCTCGGTCGCTCCGGTGACTTCCCCGTCGCCATGGAAGGCGCCCTCAAGCTGAAAGAGATCGCCTATGTACGGGCGGAGGGTTACGCGGCGGGAGAGATGAAACACGGGCCCATCGCCCTGATCGAGGAGGGTGTCGTGGTCGTCGGTATCGCCACCGACAGCCATGTACGCACCAAGACCCACTCCAACATGGAGGAGATGAAGGCGCGTGGCGGGACGATCGTCCTGGTGGCCGAGGAAGGCGACGATGTCGACGCCATCGCCGACCATGTCATCAGGGTGCCGTCCGGGCCCGACCTGTTGTGCACGGTCACTGCGGTCGTGCCTCTGCAGTTGCTCGCCTACCACGTGGCCACCGCCCGCGGGCTCGACGTGGACAAGCCCAGAAACCTGGCCAAGACGGTGACGGTGGAGTAGCTAGCGGAGGGTCTCGGCGAGGAGGCCGGCCGCCTCCAGAGGGTCGTCGTATTCGAGACGCCACACATCGAGATCCCGAGCCACGTCGGTGGCGATCCTGAAGGCGCGTTCGGGATCCTTGTAGTGGTTGAAGGAATACTGGATCAGGGCAGCCACAGCTTGTGACTTGGGAAGGGGTTGGAGACGCAAGACGGCGTGGCCATACTCCGACAGGACGAGATCGGTGAGACGCCCCGGCTTCCCCGTCGTGCCCGCCAACTCCTCGGGGGTCATGAGGATCTCGTTCTCATCGCTCTCGAAGCCGAAGA
>CAZZIG010000099.1:0-11589 GCA_964653975.1 uncultured Acidimicrobiaceae bacterium | reverse complement strand
CCCGGCCCGAAAGCCATAAGGGTGCGGGGACGCTCAAAACGGAGCGTCCCCGCACGATGGTCAGGGCTGCGGAATGATCCGAGTCCTATCTCCCGGGTCGACGGGATCGGAGTACTCGGCTGCCGTCACGGTTCCGAGAGCAAGCAGGTAGTCGGCCAACGACTGTTGGTACGAGATGCCCACGGTGGTGAAGTCGTAAGCCTCGAACATGTCGTATCCGTCGTTCCCTGCTGCAAGGAAGTCGATCGTCGCGATCGTCACCGCGTCGCTGGACACGATCACTCCTCCCGAGACGACGACGGTCCCGTCGTCGAGGGTGAGATCGACGATACGGCTCCCGGCTGGCGCCGCCGGGTCGTAAACGACCTCGAGACCAGACCACTGGGCGAATGAGCCAGCGGGGGCAGGCAACCCTGCGAGCCCGTGCTCGACCGCGGCCACGAAGTCGCCAACCGATATCGGGTCGAGGACGGAGATGAAGTTGGCGAAAGGAGCCATGTCGAAGGTGTCGAGCAGCGAGATGTCTCCGGGGCCGATGATGGAGTCGTTTCGTATCCCGCCACCATTCTGCAGCGCCACCTGAGGGGTCGATGCCCCGAAATCGGCCGCTCTGGCCTGGGCCGCGGCAAGGTGGGCGTCGGCCAGCAGATTTCCGCCGTTGGTCTCCCGGGACCGAACGTCATCCCGGACTCCGTTGATGCCCACTTCGCTGGTTGCGATGACGGTTTCCGCCAGGGAACTGAGAAACGCCGTGATCGGCTCCTCCACGTTCTCGAGGAGGAACTGATCCTGAGGTAGGTCCCCGGTCACCGACTCGAGGGCGCCCCCAAAGTCGACCACGTTCCCGTCCCTATCGAACTGGAGTACCAGCCTGCCCACGTCGAAGTAGTCGCCTGGCACGGTGACCACGGGCACTTCGACACCATTGAGGTCGGTGGCCACCAACGGATAGGAGGCGGAAATGTCCTCCCCGCCGCCCCCGCCGATGACGGCGTCGACGTTCTCCAGCTGGGTCACCAGTTCCAATTCGTTGGTGATGGCCTGAAGGTGGCTGGCGACCAGGATCTTGTCGACCCCTTCAGCTGTGAGACGATCCACCTCGGCTTGGACCACAGACACCAGATCGGCGTCGATGATGACATTGCCAGGGCTGGAGACTTCGCGTAGCTCCGGCGTCGTGAGCCCGATTATGCCGATCCGCTCACCCCGTTCCTTCACCACAATGCTTGGCCGAATGACTCCAGCGTCGACCAGAGCCTGGAGCTCCGGTTCGGCGGAGAAGTCCAGATTCGCCGTCAGGAAGACGTCGTCGCCCCCCTCGAAACCCTGAATGAACTCGCTCAGGATCTCGGGACCGAAGTCGAATTCGTGGTTTCCGATCACGAATGCGTCGTAATCGAGATAGTCCAGCGCGATGGAGTCGTAGTAGGGCACACCCTTGGAGAAGCTCGCCTGGAGCTCAGGGCTCGCCAGGAAGTTGTCCCCCGCGCCGATGCTGATCACACCCGTCTTCGACCTGAACTGACCGCCGGACGTCTTCGCAGAGAACTCGAGGTCCTGAAACAACCAGCCGTAGCGACTGATGCTCCCCGCCCCATTCTCGTCGGGCAACAGGTCGGATTCACCGTCGTTGTTGTGCAGGACGGTGAGCGTGAAATCCACCTTCGGCGGCTTGTCCGGTTGGGCGGTGACCGGTGCCGCCAGTCCGATCAGCATCGCCACGGCCACGAGGCCGGTCAGCGTTGTTAGGCGGCGGTGTCGTCCATCTCGTCTCATGAGTACATCACTCCCATAGACCAATCTTCGTTTGTACCCCGGCCGGAAAGCCTGCCTGCCCTTGCGAACCATGAAAGGCCCGTCGAGATGAGCCTATAGGAAACCACCAGGTGGGTGTGCGTTCGGCCCGGCATCGACATCGCGGCGACCGTCTGGGGTGCCGCATCTGACTGCACACTCGACGGTCGTGCCACCATCTGGAGCCGCGTGCCGGAGTCGAACCGACGACCTGCTGATTACAAATCAGCTGCTCTACCAACTGAGCTAACGCGGCTTGTTGCGCACCCTCATTATCTCAAATGAGGCGAGAGCAGCAGAAACCGATGCGTTGAGACTCTCGGTGTCGGTCGCCATCGGAATCGACGCCAGGACGTCGCATCTCTTACGGGTCAACTCGGCCAAGCCGGTCCCTTCGGCTCCCACCACGATGGCCACAGGCTCGGTGAGCAGCTCGAGGCCGAACAGCGTCTGCTCCCCACCGGCATCGAGCCCGACGACCCAGACCCCGAGAGCCTCGAGCCGGCTCAGTGCCTCGGGGATCGAGCCCACGACAGCGACCGGCAGCCTCTCCAGGGCGCCTGCGGCGGCCTTGAAGGCGGTTGATGAGAGTGGGGCGGCACGGCGGGATGACACCACCATCCCGCCAAGCCCCGCAGCCACGGCGCTGCGGGCGGAAGCTCCAACGTTGTGGGGGTCTTCGACATGGTCCAGGACGAGGACTGCGGCATCGTCACCGGCCATCGACTCCAAGGTGACCGGTGTGATAGGGCGGCAGAGTGCGACAACACCCTGTGGGGCGTCGGTGTCGGCCATCGGGCGAACGTCATCGACGAACTCCACCGTGGGAGCCTGCAACGCCTCGAGGACCGGCCCCATTCGCCCCCGGCGCGACCTCTCCACGTAGAGGCGCTCCACCCGCCCGGTCGCCAGAGCCGCCGTCACCGCGTGGATGCCTTCGACCTTATCGCCGTAGCCAGCGGGTGCCATCGGGGCTGTCTTCGATGATCACGCCCGCATCCGCGAGACGCTCTCTGATCTCGTCTGCCACTTCGAAGTCCCTCTGCGTACGGGCTTCGTCCCTGCGGGCGACCAACTCTTCGACCTCCGCGTCCGACAGTTCGCCCTCGGCGACCGGGCCCTCCTCGGCGTCGTCGAGGCCAAGCACCGAGACGATCTCCTCGACGGCGCCGGCCACCGCACCGGCATCCTCACCGTCGTCGAGGAGGCGGTTGCCCTCGCGGATGAGATCGAACATGAGCGAAACGGCCTGCGGTGTCCCGAAGTCGTCGTCCATGTACTCGGTGAACTGTGCGATCGCCCTCTCGTCAGGTGTGCCGGGCTCGACCCGCTCCCGGAAACGGTCGAGGCGGTCCAGAGACTCCTCCGCTTCCACCAGCAGATCCTCGGAGTACTCGATCGGGGAGCGGTAGTGGGCTCGCACGTACAACATCCGCAGAGCGCGACCGCCGAAGCTGTCCAGTATGTCCCCGAGGTCCACGATCCGACCGGTCGATTTGGCCATCTTCTCCCCACCGAGGTTGACCATCCCGTTGTGGAGCCAATAGCGGGCGAAGGTGGCGCCCGAGGCACCCTCGCTCTGCGCAACCTCGTTCTCGTGGTGGGGGAAGATGAGATCGAGGCCACCCCCGTGGATGTCGAATCCCTCGCCGAGGTACTTCGCCGCCATCGCCGAGCACTCGATGTGCCATCCGGGCCGTCCCGGGCCCCAAGGGGATTCCCAGGTCGGCTCCCCCGGTTTCGCCGCCTTCCACAGTGCGAAGTCGAGAGGGTCCTCTTTGGACTCGTCGACGTCGATGCGATGCCCGGCACGGAGCTCGTCGGGTTTGCGGCCGGACAGCTTCCCGTACATCTCGAGAGTCTTCACCGAGAAGTAGACGTCACCGTCCCGGTCGTAGGCGAGGCCACGGTCGATGAGCTGTCCAATCAGTTCGAGCATCTCGGGTATGTGCTCCGTAGCCTTCGGCTCGACGTCGGGCGGGAGGACACCTAGACGTTTGAAGGCGGTGGCGAACCGTTCCGCCATCCGGGCCGCGAGAGTCTCGACAGACTCTCCAGCCTCCTCGGCGGCCGCGATGATCTTGTCTTCGATGTCGGTGATGTTGGAGACATAGGTCACTTCGAAGCCCTGCCAGGTGAGATAGCGGCGGATGACGTCGAACGCCACCGCATAGCGCCCATGGCCGACATGGGGCTCCGACTGCACCGTGGGGCCGCAGACGTAGATGCCCACCTTCCCCTCCTCCCGGGGGACGAAGTCGACCAGGGCACGACCCATGGAGTTGTAGACGCGGACCACGATGGCGATGTTAAGTCGGCGTCCTCGATTCACACCACCTGCGCCGACCATCTCATCCAGGGAGAGGGTCTCTCCCAGGACGGTCAGGTCCGTGGGGCGACAGTGACCACGGCAACCGCGGCGATACCCTCACCACTGCCGGTGAAACCGAGACCGTCGGTGGTGGTGGCCTTGACGGAGATCACCTCCGGGGTGACACCGAGGGCGCCGGCAAGACCCCGCCTTATCCGATCCCGGTGGGGCGCCACCCGGATGGACTGCGCGACCACGGTGACATCGAGATGCGCCACCTGCCAACCCGCGTCGGACGCCATGGTCGTGGTCAGACCGAGGAGGTCCATCGAATCTGCGCCCGTATAGGAGGGGTCGCTCGAAGGGAAGTGCTCGCCCAGGTCACCGAGCACACAGGCTCCCAGCAGGGCATCTGCGACGGCATGGGCCACGACATCACCGTCGGACGTCGCCGACACCCCTTGCGACTCGGACACCACGATGCCCCCGAGTCTCAGCGGTGGCTCCCCGTCGAGACGATGGACGTCGAAACCCCAGCCGACGCGAGACACCGACTGGTCGGAGGTCACTCCTCTACCGGCTCCACCTTGGGCAGAGCCCGGTCCAGCTTCTTGACCGCCTCCTCCTCGTCGACTTCGAGGCTGAAGGCCAGTTCGGAGCTCAGGGTGAGACGGGCCTTGGAGAGCATTCGCTTCAGCGCCGGGCTGATCCCTTTGGTCTGCTGGGCAAAGGAGAGGTCACGTACGACCTCGGCGACCTGGAAGATGTCACCTGACACCATCTTCTCGTTGAGAACCTTGTACCAGCGGCTCCAATTCGAGCCAGCCTCCTCGGGATCCCCTTTCAGAGACTTCAGCACCTCCCGGGACCTGGTCTTGGAGATCACGGGGCGGATCAGGTCGTCGACCTTGTCCAACGGCACCATCACAGTGAGCTGTTCGGTGGCGATCTCCAGGATGAAGTAGTCCTTCCTCTCCCCGTCGAAGTTCTGTTTGACCTTCTTGGCGATCGTGGCCGCACCGTGCTGGGGATGGACCACTTTGTCCCCTACCGAGTATTTCGTATCTGCCATTGACGGTGCCGCAGTGTACAGCCGGGTCCGATCAATCGAGCACCGGCTCCCACTCGTGGGCTGCGGCCTCGAGGCGATTGAAGAAGGTCAGGAGCTGCTTGGCTCTCGTGTCACCCACGCCCTCGACGTCGATCAGCTGGTCCTCGGTTGCCCTGAGCAGCCGGGTCACGGTGCCAAAGTGGCGCACGATGTCCTCTCTCACCGCGTCGGGAAGCCGACCGGCCATGGCGAGAAGACGATGACCTCGAGCTTCCGCGGGATCGTCCAGATCGCTGAACCCGATCTCCTTGGCCACCAGGGCCTGATCCTCCAGGTCGGAGCCGGAGAGCTCGGCGAGACGCTCCAGGGCGCGCTCGACGGAGTTGGCGCGGAGTGGCTTGATGTAATCGGCGAGCACCAACTCCTCCGTAGCCGCCACCCCTACGAGGAGATCGTTGAGCTGGAGGGTTGCGATCCGACCCTCGTCACCGAGGGTCCGGGCCCGGTCACGAATCACGCCTCCCAGCCTCCGCACCATCTCGGCCCGCTGCACGACGGTGACCACCGCCTTGTAGCTGGCCAGAGCGTTCACCTCGAGCCGACTCAGCCGACTCTCGGCCTCGTCCAGCCTGGACCGGAGACGCTCCAGGCTCTGTAGCTCCTGGTTGACATGCGCCGCCACCTCGGTCGGTGCGGCCAACTCGATCTTCTGCTCACCGTAGAACAAGGTGGCAACCCTGCGACCTTCGCTGACCGCGACGACGGGAGTATCGGTCTCCTTGGCCAGCCGCTCGGCCGTGCGATGCCGCGCCCCGGTCTCGTCGGTGGGGATCGTCCCATCGGGGATGAAGTGGACGTTGGCGGCGAGGATGCTCTCCCACGAGTCGTCGACGATGATCCCCCCATCCATCTTGGAGAGCTCGGCGAGGCGAGCCGGAGTGAACGCCGTCCCGTTCAGGGTGAAGCCGCCGGAGCTGGCGGACTGGACCTTGGCATTCTGCCCCAGGACGACCAGTCCCCCTTTGCCCTGCTGGATGACTCGCTCGAGGGCATAACGCATCGGTGTGCCGGGGGCGAGTCGTTCCAGAGTCTCGTTTATCGATGGACCACCCACGGCTCCCAGCGTATCAGAGGCGGCGAGCCGTTGATTTGCGTGGCAGCGTTCACAGTCCGGCCTGCCGCAACGCGTCGACCAGCCGCAGTGGCTCTCCCCCACCCGGGCTCACCCTCGAATCGAGACCCATCCTGTTCAGTTCCTCCACCCGCCTCGTCTCGAACGGGACCGACCTCACCTCACCGGCGAGCCCGACCTCACCCCATGCCGCCATCCGCCCCAGGGGGTGGTTGGCGGCGGAAGAGGCGAGCGCCAACGCCACCGGCAGGTCGCAGCCGGGCTCGTCGAGACGCCATCCACCGACGACATTGACGTACACCTCCTGATCGCCCAAACGAACGCCTGCATGGCGGTCGAGCACCGCGATCACCTGGTTGACCCGGGCAGAGTCGAGGCCACGGACGGAGCGGCGAGGCTGAGGCTGGTTGCTCGGCGCCACCAGCGCCTGGATCTCCACCAGGACCGACCTCCGTCCCTCCACCGCCGGGAAGACGATGGTCCCCGGGACTTTGGTCTCCCAACCGTCGAGAAACAGCTTCGACGGGTCCTCCACCTCGACGAGACCGTCACCCTGCATGTCGAACATGCCCGAGACATGAGTCGCCCCGAAGCGGTTCTTGTTGCTCCTCAACACCCGAAGCCCACGATCGGGGTCTCCCTCCAGGTAGAGGACCACGTCCACCATGTGCTCGAGGATCTTGGGACCGGCGAGACCCCCTTCCTTGGTGACGTGACCTACGAGAACCACCACCGTGCCTGTGGTCTTGGCGAGTCTGATGAGCCGGGCGGCACTCTCCCGCACCTGGGCGACGCCACCAGGTGCGGACGGGATCTCACGGACCCCGACCGTCTGGATCGAATCGACGATCAGGATCGCGGGTCGGGCTTGCTCGGTCAGGGCGACGATGGCGTCGACATCGTCGTCAGAGACGAGATCGACACTGGGCGCGGAGACACCACAACGCTCCGCCCGCATCGCCACCTGATGGGCGGACTCCTCGGCGGAAGCCACGATCACCGTGGCGCCCCCGCTGCCGAGGCCACCCGCCATCTGCAGCAGCAGGGTCGACTTGCCCACACCGGGCTCACCTCCGAGCAGTACCACCGACCCGCGGACGAAGCCGCCACCGAGGACCCGGTCCACCTCACCCCAACCCGTGGCGAGACGGTCGAACTGGGATGCGGTCGCTTCCGCGATGGGAATGGGACGCGAGGTGCGGCGGTTCGAGGACTGCGTGGGGCGCGAAGACTCCGAGAGGGGGTCCCCCGAGCCGCATTGCGGGCAAAAGCCCATCCACTTAGGGGATCGGTAGCCGCATGAGTCACAAGAGAACGTGGAAGAGCTCGCCATTTAGAGTTAACGATTGGCCCGGTGCAGTGCGAAAATCAAGACCCCCAGGAGGAAAGCCAGAAGGACCAGTCCGCCCAGGACGTTAGCCAGGGTCCATGGCTCGTAGGTCCTCACCGCCAGGGTCAGCATGCCGTGGCACAATAACCCCGAAGGAGGGACGTGGCTTCACAGATATGTGAGCATTGCGACGCGACAGTCGCCGGCGACGAGCAGTTCTGCCCGTCGTGCGGTGCGTTCATGGACCCCATGACCGCGCCACGCTCGCGTCCCCGCTCCAACCCCGGGGGCAACGTGATCAGCGTGAGCTCAGACGGCCCTCCGGACCCTGCTTACGAAGACTTCTCTCTCGACCCGACCCCCCCGACACGTCAGGATGGTCCCCCACCTCCCGCCGGGGCCAAGACCAGGGGCGGAAACGGGAACGGCGGCCCGGTCGACTGTCCTTCATGTGGCGCACTCAACCCAGGAAACAACCGGCATTGCCAGGAGTGCGGGGCCCGGCTCCGCCAGGGCCCCCTCCCGACCGCCCCCCGACCTGCCGTGCAGGCCACAGCAGGTGTGAGGGCCGCCCTCGCCATCAGTGGCCTGCTGCTCGGGGTGATCCTCATCGCCTTGTTCTTCAACATCTTCACGGGCGACGACCCTGACGCCACAGGGTCGTCCACCACGACCTCCACCACCGCACCGCAGCTGTTGGAGACGGGCCCGATCGAGATCCTCGAGCAGACCTGCACTCCCGAAGGAATCGGCAGCTTCATTTGCGCCAACCTGACCTCGGGCACAAGTGACGAGTTTCAGGTGAGCTGGGAGGAGAACCGGGAACAGGGGATAACCATCGAGCTCGCCTTCCTCCAGCCGATGGCCATCGAAGAGATCCGCTGGACCAACATCGCCGACGCCACAAGGTTCCGGCAGAACTACAGGGCGCAGAGCATCACCATCCTCGCCCAGGACTCGGTGGCCGGCCCGGTGCCCGTCCGTCTCCAGGATCAGCAAGGGACCCAGATCGTGCCCTACTCCGCACTCAACACGACTACGTTGGTGATCCAGATCGTCGATGCCTACCAGGCGGAACGTATGGAGGACAACATCTTCGACGAGATCGCCATCGACGAGATCGAGGTCATCGGCCGCCCGGTGCAGGCCCCCAGCGGAACCACCACCCCTTCGGAGACCACCTCCACCACAGCCGGCGGCTAGTACCTAGGAATGAGCCGTACGGGTCACTCCTTGACATATGGCTGGCCGTCGGCGGCGGGCGGTCGAGCCGTACCCACCAGACCGGCAACGACGATCACCGTCGCCACGTAGGGCAGCATCAGCATGAACTCCGAGGGGATGCCTGTGCCCAGGATGGCCACCTTTTGCGCCAGGGCGCCGGAGAACCCAAAGACCAAACCGGCAGCAAGGGCACCGAAAGGCATCCAACGCCCGAAGATCATCGCCGCCAGACCGATGAACCCGATGCCCCCGGTCATGTTCTCCTCGAAACGGGAGATCTGGGCGAGGGCGAGGAATGCGCCACCAAAACCGGCGATGAGCCCACCCATGATCACGTTTCGGTAGCGGACCTTGAGCACGTCGATGCCCAAAGTGTCCGCGGCCTTGGGGTGCTCCCCGACCGAGCGGGCCCGCAGGCCCCAACGGGTACGGAACAGGGCGAAGTGGAGCCCGATGACCAGGAGGAAAGTGATGTAGACGAAGAAGGTGTGGTCGAAGAACATCGGGCCTATGACCGGGATGTCGGCGAGTAGCGGGATCCGGAACCCCGGAACGCGCTCAGGGGCGTTCAGGTCTTGGGCCTGGGAGAGCACCCGGCTCGCCAGGAACGAGGTGAGACCGACAGCCAGGATGTTGATGACCACACCGGCGATGATCTGGTCGACTTGGAAGCGGATCGCCAGCCACGCCAGCAGTGCACCGAGTAGAGCTCCGACGATCAGAGCCCCTCCCACGCCGGCGAGCGTCCCAAAGGCGCTGGAGAGGATCACCGCCACGAACGCGGACGTGAGCAGTTGACCTTCGATGCCGATGTTGATCACTCCGGCGCGTTCGCAGGTCAATCCGCACAATGCACCCAGTGTGATGACGATCGACGAGATCACCGTGGATCGCAGCATCCCCACCATACTGAACGCGCTGTCCGCCGAAGCCCAGGCGAGGAACGCCAGAACGAACAAGAGGAGACCGATGCCAAGAGCCGGGTTCGTCCAGCGGAGGTTGCGACGCCGAAGCCGCTCCAACCCGAGAGCGAAGATGACCACCGCTGAGACACCAGAGAACACCCTGGAGTTGAAACTCACCGACACGTCCTGGATGACGTCGCCGGGGAGGCTCAGGTTGAAAGTCGATGTAGCGTCCGACGGTACCCCAAAGGCGAACACCCCGAGGACTATCGCCGCCAAGACCATGAGGGTGACACCGATGATCGTGGCCCGGCGCTCATCAGCACTGGTCCGGACGACGACAGGTACTTCTACCAACTGCTCTGGCACCTTGGTTGCCGTCATGATCCCCAGCCCGTAGTCAGTTGCGGCGTCTCCTCATCAGCAGCCTTGACCCTCCAGATGACACGGATCAGGCCCGGCGCCGCCACGAAGATCACGATCAACGCCTGAAGGACCACGACCAGGTCGAGAGGTATCTGGGCGGCACCCTGCATCACACGCCCACCCGCCGTCAAGGCTCCAAACAGGATCGCTGCCCACAGAACGCCCACCGGGTTGGAACGCCCCAGTAGTGCCACCGTTATGGCGTCGAATCCGACCGAGGCGGCCAGCGCAGGGGAGGCCTTGAACGGTGCCAGACCCATCACCTGGTTGGCCCCGGCCACTCCCGCGAAGCCACCGGCGATCGCCATCGCAAGGGTGACCAGGATCGCCACGTTCATCCCCGCATAGCTACCAGCCTGCGGGTTGGCACCGATGGCGCGGAACTCGAAACCCACCGACGACCGAAACAACAGCCAGTGCAGGAGGAAGACACCGGCGATGGCGATGAGAAACCCGATGGTCACCCGGAACTCAGAGCCAAATAGCCGCGGCAGGTGGGCGGTGGGAGCGAGAGGCTCGGATACCGGGTTGTTGCGCCCCGCCTCCTGGAGGCTGGGAGTCGTGAGAAGCCACTGCACCAAGTAGAGGGCGATGAAATTGCCCATGATCGTGGTGATCACCTCGTGGGCGCCGGTACGAGCCTTCAGCAAACCGGCGAGGCCCCCCCACACGAAACCCCCGGCAACACCGGCGAGGAGGGTCAGCGGGATGTGGATGATGCCCGGCGCATCGAGGTGGACGCCGACATAAGTGGCGACGATCCCACCGATGAGCATCTGGCCCTGCGCACCGATGTTGAACAACCCGGCTCTGAATCCGAGGGCGATGCCCAATCCGGCGAGCAGGAGCGGGGTGGTGGCGAACAGGGTCTCAGAGATGGCGTTGATGGACCCGACCGCCCCACGGAAGAGGGCACGGTATGCAGTCCACACCTCTCCGAGCATCCCCCCCAGAGCGGCGCCCGGCTCCGTTCCCAGTCGCCGAAGGTTATCGATGTCGGAGAGAGCGATGATGAAGGCTCCGACGATCAGGGCGGTTATCAAGGCCAACGTGGGCAGGATCAATGCCCTCCCCGTCGACTCGGCCACCCCTGTCACCGTCTCGAACCAAGACGGCCTCTCCGGGGGCTGAGGTTGCTCGGGCTTCTGGATCTCGGTCTCACTCATTGGCCGACCCCAGCATCGCCAGGCCGATGTCTGTGACATCGGCTTCAGGGGCGAACTCGCCCGCGATCTGACCGTGATACATGACGAGAATCCTGTCGGCCAAAGCCAGTACCTCGTCGAGCTCGGACGAGACGAGTAGCACGGCAGCCCCGGCATCACGCTTGGCCACGATCTGGGTGTGGATGTACTCGATCGATCCGACATCGATGCCCCGCGTCGGCTGGGCGGCTATCACCAGTTCGACGTCACG
>CAZZIG010000098.1:0-7499 GCA_964653975.1 uncultured Acidimicrobiaceae bacterium | reverse complement strand
GGAGATGGTCGACGGGCTCGCCGCCTTCCTCAGCGGCGACACCGAAGGTGTGCTCCACGACCTGGAGGCGTCGATGTGGGAGGCGGCGGAGCGTGAGGAGTTCGAGCTCGCTGCCCGCTACCGGGACCGTCAGGAAGACGTGCGCCGGGCCATGCTCCGCCAGGAGGTGGTCACCGAGAAGGCGGAGAACTTCGACCTCATCGCCTACCACGGCGACGAGTTGGAGACCGCGTTCCAGGTGCTCAACATCAGGCGGGGTCGGATAGTGGGGGAGCGGAGCACCATCGTCGACCGGGTCGAAGTGCTCACCGACGCCGAGCTGATGGGACGGATCGTCCGGGAGCTCTACGGTGACACCGAGCCGCCCCGTGAGGTGCTGGTCAGTCTCATACCCGACGAGTCCGAGCTGCTCACCGAATGGCTCACCGACCTTCGAGGACGCAACGTCAGTCTCCGGGTTCCCAAGCGGGGTGCGAAACGCCGTCTCATGGAGACCGCCTCGATCAACGCCGCCGACGCCTTCGGCCGTCACCGGCTCAGCCGTCAGAAAGACCACAACGCCCGGGCCAAGGCGCTGCGATCGCTACAGGAAGTGCTCGGGCTCACCGAGCCCCCGCTGCGTGTCGAGGCCTACGACATCTCCACCCTGCAGGGCACCAACACCGTCACTTCGATGGTGGGGTTAGAATACGGCCTGCCCCGGCGCAACGAGTACCGGCGGTTCAAGATCAGGACCGTCGACGGCCAGGACGACTTCGCCTCCATGGAGGAGACCATCCGCCGCCGCTTCAAGGCCTATCTCAGGGAACAGGACAAGCCGGTCGCCGAGCAGGGCAAGTTCTCCTACCCGCCGAGCCTGGTGGTGATCGACGGGGGAGCCGGCCAACTGGGCCGGGCGGTCAAGGTCCTCGACGAGCTCGACCTCGACAACCCCGTCATCGGTCTCGCCAAGAAGATGGAAGAGGTCTACATGCCGGGCCGACCCGAGCCGATCTCCATCCCCCGTGACGCCGAAGCCCTCTACCTGCTGCAACAGGTCCGCGACGAGGCCCACCGCTTCGCCAACGACTACCACCAGAATCTCCGCTCCAAGTCGATGGTCGACTCGATCCTCGACGAGGTCGAAGGCATCGGCCCGAAACGCAAGAAGGACCTGATCAAGCATTTCGGGTCGCTGAAGAAGATGCGGGGCGCCACCCAGGACGAGCTGACCGAGGTGGTGCCGGGACAGGTGGCCGCCGACCTGTACGCTGCCCTCCACAGCTGAGATCGAAAGCCTCCCCATGCATCTCGTCGCAGTCGACGCACCACATGTCCTCGTCGTAACCGGCATGTCCGGAGCGGGAAGGTCGTCGGCGGCCAAGATCCTCGAAGACCTCGGCTACACGGTCATCGACAACCTTCCACCCGCCCTTCTCGGCCACGTGGTCCAGGCCCACGACCTCCCCCAAGCCCACAAACAACTCGCCGTGGTCATCGACTCCCGAGGCGGGCTGCCCATCGACGAGCTCCGCGACGCCATGATCGAACTGGAGCGGGAAGGGATCCTCACCCGCATCGTCTTCCTCGACGCCGAAGACAACGTCATCGTCAGTCGTTACGAGGAGAACCGTCGTCCCCACCCGCTGGGGCTCGACACCATCGGCGAGGCCATCGAAGCCGAACGCTCCCTCCTCTCCGAGCTCCGGGAGATGGCCGACGTGGTCATCGACACCTCCAACCTCACCATCCACGAGCTGCGGGAGCGACTCGAAGCTCAGTTCTCCGAGGACGAGATGAACCGACCCATGCGGGTGTCGATCCGGTCCTTCGGCTTCAAACACGGCACACCTCGGGACACCGACCTGGTCTTCGACGTCCGCTTCCTCCCCAACCCGCACTGGGTGCCCGAACTGCGTGACATGCGCGGGGTGCACCAGCCGGTGAGCGACTATGTGCTCACCTCCGAGGGGGCCACTGAGTTCGTCGACCGGGTCGAAGGGCTCCTCGAGTTCTTGATCCCGAGATTCGAGAGCGAAGGCAAGTCATATCTCTCCATCGGCATCGGATGCACCGGTGGTCACCACCGCTCGGTGGCCATAGCCGAAGAGCTGCGCCAACGGCTGGCCGCTCACGGGATCAACGCCTCGGTCCGCCACCGAGACATGGAGCGGTGAGACCGCAGACCGAAACCGCTCTCGAGCCGCTGCTGCTCGACCCGGCGGGGCCCGCGGTGGTCGCCATCGGCGGGGGGCACGGCCAGGCCGCGGCACTGGAAGCGATCCAGACCTACGCAGGGTCGATCTCCGCTTTGGTCACCGTCGCCGACGACGGAGGCTCCTCGGGTCGGCTCACCCCGCTGGGGATCCCACCCCCCGGCGACGTGCGTCGTTGCCTGCTCGCCCTCACCCCGGACCCGTCGCTGTGGTCGGAATTGTTCGCCCACCGATTCTCCACCGGTGACATAAGCGACCACTCACTGGGCAACCTCATCCTCGCCGCCCTCACCGACATGTTCGGCGACTTCGCCACCGCCGTGGAAACCGCGGCGCGCATGCTCGGAGCCCTCGGCGAGGTGATCCCGGTCGCCGATCGACCCGTCACCCTCTCCGCCGTCGTCGACGGAGTGCCGGTGAGCGGTCAAGCCGCGATCACCTCCACCGCCGGGCACATCACCAAACTGGAGATCGAGCCCTCCGACACCATGGCCTCGCGACGAGCCCTCTCCGCGGTGGCGGGGGCCGACCAGATAGTGATCGGGCCGGGCAGCCTGTACACGTCGGTCATCTCCGCGTTGATGGTCCAGATGCTGGCCCCGGCGGTGATGGAGTCATCAGCGCAACGGGTGTTCGTGCTCAACCTGGTCACCCAGGAGGGTGAGACATCGGGCATGTCGGGTAAGGAGCACGTCGAAGCCCTCGCCGAGCACGTCGGCATCGAAGGCACCGGCGTCCTCGTGGCCCATGACGGCCCGATCGACGTCCCGGAAGGCCACGATGCTGTGACGGTCTCGGCGGAGGACGCTGCCCGTTACGGATGGGAACTCGTGCTCGCCGACCTCAATGACGAATGGTCAGACTGGCCGCAACACGATCCGATGAAGCTGGGCCGTGTCCTGGAGAAACTCGCCGGGAGCTGATGCTGTGAACCCCTATCTGACTTTGGACGACGTCGATGTCGAAGATCTCCGGATCCTGGTGCGCTCCGACCTCAACGTCCCCATCGAAGAAGGCGAAGTCGGAGACGACTTCAGGATCCGTTCCGCACTGCCCACCCTGGAGCGGCTGGCGGCCGCCGGCGCCGCGGTGACCGTGTGCTCCCACCTGGGAAGGCCAAAAGGGCCCGACCCGGCCCTTTCCCTCGAACCCGTGGCGGCACGTATGGACGAGCTCACCGAATACGACATCGGGTTCGGCTCCGAGGGCGACGTCACCGTCCTCGAGAACACCAGGTTCCTCGACGGGGAGACTTCAAACGACCCCGAGACGGCCCGATATCTCGCCGACAGCTTCGACCTCTTCGTCCAAGATGCCTTCGGGTCGGTGCACCGCGCCCACGCTTCCACGGTGGGTGTGGCCGAAATCGTGCGGTCGGTGGCCGGGCCTCTCCTCCACGCCGAGCTCACCGCGCTGGGTCGTCTGCTCGGAGACGCCGACCGTCCCTACATCGTGGTGCTGGGCGGGGCCAAGGTGTCCGACAAGCTGGGTGTGATCGAGAACCTACTGCCCAAGGTCGACCGGATGCTGATCGGTGGTGGCATGTGCTTCACCTTCCTCCGCGCCCAGGGGCACCCGGTGGGAGATTCCCTGGTCGAGGAGTCGTTGCTCGGCACCGTTGCCGATCTCGTCGGAGACGACCGCATCGTCCTGCCCGGCGACGTGGTCGTCGCCGACAGCTTCACCGAAGACTCCCAACACCGGGTCACGATGGTGGACGACATCTCCGACGGCTGGATGGGTCTCGACATCGGCCCCGAGACGTCCGCCGAGTTCGCCCGGCTGGTCCGGGAGTCGGCCAGTGTCTTCTGGAACGGCCCGATGGGTGTCTTCGAGTGGGAGCCCTACCGGGCCGGGACCGAGGCGGTGGCCCGGGCGATGGGGGAGTGCGACGGGTTCACCGCGGTCGGTGGCGGCGACTCGGCGGCGGCCCTCCGTCTCCTCGGGCTCGAAGACACCGTCTCCCATCTCTCCACCGGAGGTGGGGCCGGTCTCGAGCTTCTCGAAGGCCAGATTCTGCCCGGTGTCGCCGTTCTGGAAAGATGGGTGGAATGACAGACCGGACCCCGCTCATCGTCGGCAACTGGAAGATGAACGCCAACCACCTGGAGGCGATCCAGATGGTCCAGAAGCTCTCCTACCGTCTCGAAGCGGACGACTACCAGCGAGTCGAGGTGGTCGTCGCCCCTCCATTCACCTCGTTGCGCTCGATTCAAGTGGTCATCGAACAGGACCGCATCCCCATCTACCTAGGCGCCCAGAACACCCATTGGGCCGATTCCGGGGCCTACACCGGTGAGATCTCCCCGCCGATGCTGGCGAAACTCGCGGTGAAACACGTCATCGTCGGCCATTCGGAGCGCCGGGAGCATTTCGAGGAGACCGACGAGACGGTGAACAAGAAGGCCAAAGCCGTGCTCGGAGCCGACATGTCGGTCATCGTCTGTGTCGGCGAAACCCTCGATCAGCGTGAGGCCGGTGAGGCCGAATCGGTGGTGTCGTCGCAACTGCGTGGTGCGTTGCGGGGACTGGCGATCGAAGGAGGGGGCTCGCTGGCCATCGCCTACGAGCCGGTGTGGGCGATCGGGACCGGACGCACCGCCCTCCCCGACGATGCCGGGATCATCGCCAACTCGATTCGCAACCAACTCCGGGACACCCTCGACAGCGGGACGGCCGAGCAGGTGCGGATCCTCTACGGGGGGTCGGTCAACCCGGTCAACGTCAAAGACTTCATGGCGAAGACCGACATCGACGGCGCCCTCGTCGGAGGGGCATCTCTCGACCCCGACCAGTTCGCGGCGATAGTGAGGTACCGCATATGAGCCACACCCTGATCCTGTTACGTCACGGCCAGTCGACGTGGAACCTGGAGAACCTGTTCACCGGGTGGACCGATGTCGGGCTCACCGAGGTGGGGGAGACCGAGGCCCGCACCGCGGGACGGTTGATGGCCGAGGAGGGGCTGAAACCCGACGTGATGTTCACGTCGGTGTTGAGACGTGCCACCGAGACCGCCGACCTCGCCCTCGAAGAGGCAGACTGGAGCGACATACCCACAAAACTCAGTTGGCGTCTCAACGAGCGCCACTATGGCGCCCTCCAGGGTCTCGACAAGAAGGAGACCGCCGAGAAGCACGGCGCCGACCAGGTTTTGGAATGGCGTCGCTCCTACGACATCAGGCCACCGGCGCTGGAGCCCGACGACGACCGTCACCCGTCCCACGACGAGCTCTATGGCGACGTCGAGCCTGACGACCTCCCCGGCGCCGAAGCGCTGGCCGACGTCGTCGAGCGGATGCTCCCGTATTGGTTCGAGGAGATCGTCCCCGAACTGAAAGCGGGGAAGACCGTGCTGGTAGTGGCACACGGCAACTCGCTGCGGGCCCTGGTCAAGCATCTCGACGATGTCAGCGAGGAGGAGATCGTCGGTCTCAACATCCCCACCGGTATCCCACTCGTCTACACCCTCGATGACGACCTGAAGCCGATCGAGAGTCACTACCTCGGCGACGAGGAGGCGGCCAGGGCCGCTGCCGAGGCGGTGGCCAAACAGGCCGGCTAGTCAGTCCAACGAGGCTTCTTCAATTGGGGTTCAATCCCGTTCGTACTTGAGATAGCTTGTCGCAGCGCTCAGTGGCTGCCACCCAGCGGAACGTTCCGTACACCTCAGGACGAATGATGAAGGACTCAGACAGAGCCGATCGGTCCCGATGGCCCATGCTCGACGGGCTCCGGGGCATAGCGATACTGCTCGTTCTTGCTTCACATGTGGGGTTGGGCGGAAACGGGGGAGCGGTCGGAGTGACCCTGTTCTTCGTCCTCTCGGGGTTCCTCATCACGAATTTGCTCGTTGGCGAACTCGACAGCGAAGGTTCGATTCGACTGGGCAGGTTCTACTTTCGGCGCGCAGACCGCCTCCTCCCAGCTCTGGTCTTGTACCTCGTCGGCGCCGGCCTGGTGGCCATCGCTTTCGGTAGGAGCTGGGGCTGGGTGTGGAATGAGACGTGGCCGCCGCTCCTCTACGTTGCCAACTACTCCCAGATCCTGGGGGCCGAGCTGGATATGAACTGGCAGACATGGAGTCTCGCCGTCGAAGAGCACTTCTATCTGATCTGGCCACTGCTCTTGCTACTGATACCGACTCGACGTCGTCTCCGGCTCCTCGGGGCTGGCGTCCTGGTCCTGGCTGTCTGGAGCGGATTCACCTGGTTCCTCGACTCGGATTGGGGATATTCGTCGACCGACGCCAATGCCTACGCGCTGGCGGCCGGATGTCTCGTCGCCGTGGCCCGCCGGGAGAGGGCCGCACCTCGGTTTCCCCCGTCGGCACCTCTGTTGGGTGTTGTGCTGTTGGCTGCGGCCACAGCGATTGCGGCTCATCCGATCCGCCAGCCAATCGTCGTGGCGATCGCGGCCCTCACCGTGTGGGCCTGCGTGGCCGGTGAGGTCGGAGTGTTGGGCTCTCGGCCCCTCCGGTTTGTGGGGCGGATCTCGTACGGACTCTATCTCTGGCATGTGCCCGTACTGATGGCGGCTGGAAGTGCCTTGGGTTCCCGGGCTCTCGCAGCCGTAGCATCGGTAGGAGTTGCCTGGATGTCCTGGATAGTGGTCGAGCGCCCCTTGCTGATCCGGCGCGAGGACCACTGGAATCGCTTGATAGCTCGTCGGAGACGACACGACATTGAGGGCGACGCGGCAACAGGACCGGGAATACCAGAAGTTTCGTCTCCGGCAGTTCTGTAGACGGGACGGCCGCACCCCAGTTCGTTCCTACCGAACCTGACTAGTCCAAGGTTGAAGTAGCTGGTAGAATCGTGCTCCCGCCCGACGGCGGGGTTCCAGTATCTCCGACCAGAAGAACATGGACATCTTCAGCGCGATCGCGATCGTCATCCACATCATCCTCTCCCTGGCCATCACGGTCCTGGTGCTGCTGCACTCCGGCAAGGGTGGTGGGCTCTCGGACGTGTTCGGTGGAGGCATGTCGACGTCGAACCTGGCCGGTTCGACCGTCGTCGAGCGGAACCTCGACCGGCTGACGGTCGTCATCGGGGTTCTCTTCGGTGTCAGCACGTTCGCCCTGACCTTCATTCTGAGTTAGAACGACCGATACAATCGCTGACCTAACACTCCCGTCGGAGTGGCGGAATTGGAAGACGCGCCAGGCTAAGGACCTGGTGGGGTTTACAGCCCCGTGGAGGTTCGAGTCCTCTCTCCGACACCACAAAAAGCCGACCCTCCTGTGAGGCCAACCTCACTTAGAGTGACGTTGAGTTTCGGCGCCCCTGCCACTTTCACTTC
>CAZZIG010000097.1:0-21151 GCA_964653975.1 uncultured Acidimicrobiaceae bacterium | reverse complement strand
CGCATCGGGTGGAGGTCAGCGACCATCGCTCACCCGGTGAAACAACGGCGAGTTCCTGCCCGGTTGGACTACCTCTTTCGGCCGAATCTCGATCGTCACGCCATCGGCGCGCCGGAATCTGAGATTGTCCGGCGAAAGCATCCCCTCTCTGAGAGTAGGAAGACATGTCCAACCAGTTCAATGAGCTCGGTCTGCCCGAGCCACTCGTCCAGGCCCTCGCCGGTCTCGGCTTCACCGACCCGTTTCCGGTACAACTGGCGGCCATACCGCCCGGGCTCGCTGGAAGAGACATCCAGGGCAGCGCCCCCACCGGATCCGGCAAGACCCTTGCCTTTGGTCTGCCAGTCCTCACCCGGGTCGCCAGAGCCGAACGTAAACAACCCACGGCGCTGGTCCTGGCACCGACCCGCGAGTTGGCGGACCAGATCAGGGGAGATCTCGAGCCCCTCGCCCGAGCCGTGGGTCGACGCATATCCGCCGTTTACGGTGGAGTCGGCTACGGACCACAGCTGTCGGCCCTCCGCAACGGGGTTGACGTTCTGGTGGCGACACCGGGTCGGTTGCTGGATCTCCTGGAACGACGTGCGGTCGAATTGGGGAAGGTCACCCATCTGGTCATCGACGAGGCCGACCGCATGGCGGACATGGGCTTCTTGCCCGACGTGCGGAAGATCCTCGGCCGTGTGGGCGGCAAACGGCAGACCTTTCTGTTCTCGGCAACCCTGGACGGCGAGATCGCCGTTCTGAGCAGGGAGTTTCAGAACGACCCTGTGCGGGTCGATTCCAATGCGCGAGATGAGGGACAAGTTGACCTCGAACACCACTTCTGGAAAGTGGCTCGATCGGAGAGGGTCTCCCACACCGCCCGTCTGATCGAGTCCTCGGGGCGGAGCATCATCTTCACACGGACCAGACACGGCGCCGACCGTCTCGTCAAGCAGTTGGCCAGTCAGGGTGTCGCCGCGGTGGCCATGCACGGCGGGCGATCCCAGAGCCAGCGGACCCGAGCGCTCAAAGCCTTCTCCTCCGGGGGAACCCAGGCGTTGGTGGCTACGGATGTCGCGGCCCGGGGCATTCACGTCGAAGACGTGGCGACGGTGATCCACTTCGACATGGCCGCCGACCACAAGGACTACACACATCGGTCGGGCCGTACGGCGCGTGCGGGGGCAGCGGGAGTCGTGGTCACGTTGGTGACCGAAGGCCAGGACCATGCTGCGCGGAGACTGCTCCGAGACTCGAACCTCGAGACCCGAATCGAGACGCCGCGCATCGACCAGGTCTCGGCGCCAGGGCTACGTCGCTCCGACAGGCCCGGTCGCTCCCATCAGCGGGCGACCCAGGGCGGGGCCCGGAGTCTCTTCGTCGGCAACCTTCCGTGGAAGACCACCAGTGGGGAACTGGTCGAGCTCTTCTCCCGACATGGAGTCGTGGAGCGAGCCACCATCAAAACTCAGGCCAGGGGCGGACGGTCGAAGGGGTTCGGGTTCGTCGACATCGTGGAGCACCGCCCCAATTCCGCCGTCGAGGCGCTGAACGGCTTCCTGGTTGGGGGACGTCCCCTCCAGGTTCGTCCGGCGAGATAGTCGGAGACGACCGGCCCACGGGCGAGGGCCCCGCGGCGAGTTCGCCGGACACCCGATCCGCTTTACCCTCTGCGACGATGCAAGGACCAGCGGTCGCCTTCAAAGGTCTGACCAAGCGCTTCGGTGACAAGACGGCCGTCGACCAGGTCGATCTCGAGATCCCCTATGGGTCCTTCTTCGGGATCTGCGGACCCAACGGAGCGGGCAAGACCACGCTGCTACGCATGGCCACGGGTCTGCTCCGGCCGGACGCCGGGGTCGTCGAGGTCGCCGGGGCGAACGTTTGGGCCGACCCGGCGAGCGCCAAGCGGCGATTTGGTGTGGTACCCGACGAGCCGAGGATGTTCGACCGGCTCACCGGCCGTGAGCTCATCGAGTTCAACGGTCTTCTCAGGGACATGGACCCCGAGGTCATCTCGGAGCGATCCCGGGTCCTGCTCCGTCTCCTCGATCTCGAGGACGATGCCGACAGCCTGGTCGCCGACTACAGCCTGGGGATGACCAAGAAGGCGGCCATCGCCTGCGCTCTCTTGCACGATCCGAGGGTGTTGTTCCTCGATGAGCCATTTGCCGGGATCGACCCGGTGGCCCGGCAGGTGCTGGAGAGGATCCTGAGACGCCACATCGAGGCCGGCGGAACCGTCGTGTTCTCGGATCACGCCATGGACGTGGTGGAACGTCTCTGCGATCGGATAATGGTGATTGCAGACGGGGCCGTGCTCGTCTCCGGCGAGACCGCCGACATCACCCAGGGTCATCGGCTTCAGGACGTGTTCGTGGAGATGGTCGGGGCCCCCATCGACGAGACCGGAGACCTCACTTGGTTCGGCACTTCGTCCGACTGAAGCTCCGTTTGCTGGCCAACCGGCTCCGCACCCAGTCGCTGATGGGGACGATCGGCTACTTCGCCATCTGGGCGGCCGGGATCGTCGCCGGTGTCCTCGCCGGGTTGGCGGTGTTCGGTCTGGGGAGGCTGGTCGAGGAGCCGGGACCGGTGTTGATCCTGTCCTACACGGCAGTGTTCATCGGTTGGGCGATCATCCCCGCCTCACTCTCAGCACTCGATGAGGCCCTCGACCCGCGCCGATTCGAACTACTCCCGATAGGTCCGAGACGACTCACCCTCGGTCTGCTCGCAGCGGGTGTGGTCACTCCCGGGGGGATCGGGACTCTCCTCGGGCTGTCGATCGCGACCTTTGGTCTCTACCCCCGGTTGTCGTTGCTTCCATGGCTGCTGGTCGCGGTGACGACCGAGTTGGCCCTCTGCCTGGTGGTCGCCAGGCTGGTCACGTCTCTTCTGTCCAACCTGCTCGCCTCACGGCGAACCCGGGAGCTGGTGACTCTCCTCTTCGGTCTCGTCATCACCACCGTTGCCATCCTCCCCGCCTGGTTGACCGAGCCCGACGGTTCCGGATCAGGTGAGATCGAGATCACTCTTTCCTCGTTCGACTGGGTGGATCGACTGGTGTGGCTGCCCTCCGGCGCCCTGGCCGGCTCCGTGGTCGAAGGGGCGCAGGGCGAGAACGTCGTGGCGTTGGGTTTTTCGGTGTACGGCATCCTGTTCACGGTGATCATCGCCGCGGCATGGGCCAGATCGGTTCGCACCATGCTCGTCACGGCGCCGATCGCGGGCCGCACCGCCCGCAGGCGATCCAACCAGCGCACCCTCGCCCTCATGCCGTCGTGGCTCGATCTCCGCGCAGGGCCGGTGAGTGGCGTCGTCGCCAAGGAGCTGCGCTATCTGGTGCGGGACAATCGGGTTCGGGCCCAGCTGATCGGCAGTGTCGTGCCGCTCGTGGTCATCATCTTCGTCTCGGGCGGCCCTCTGGACGGTGGTCCTTACACTCCGTTCCTCGCCGCCGCGGTCACCTTCTTGATAGTGCTCGGCGCTCTCGCCAACCAGTTCGGGACCGATGGGGGATCTCTCTGGGCCTATGTGGCGTCACCGGCCCCGCTGTCCACGGTGGTCCGCGGGAAGAACCTCAGTTGGGGGCTGGTGGCGATGCCGCTCGTGGTGGTGGCGGCTCTCGTCCTGGGCATGGCGAATGGGGATTTCTCCTATGTCCCGGCTGCCATCTTCGGCTCCACAGGAGTTCTCCTGGTGTCGGTGGCGATCGGCAACGTGACCTCCATTTACGGCGCCTATCGGATCCCGGAGCGAAACCCGTTCGGCACCCGGGGTGCCTCGGGGAATGCCTTCTTCGCAATCCTCATCTCGATGATGGTCTCAGGGGCGCTCCTACTGCCGATCGTTGCCTTGGTCGGCCTCCCCGCTGCGTATCTCGGCCCGGTCGCGGCCACGGTGGGGGCGATCGCCGGGATCGCCTACGGTGCCATGATCTACCGACTCGGCATGAAGGTGACGACACGTCTGCTCATCGAGCGACAGCAGATCCTCCTCGATACGATCGACCGGGAGCGGGTCTGAGCCAAGACCCATGTAGCCCGTTTCAGGCGGCCAGCATGTCCTCGATCGCCCCCAACTCATCGGCGAGTGTGCGGAGGGCCTCGTCGATCAACGGCTTCACCTGGTGCTTGGGAACGTCGATCTCCTCAGCGACCTGCGCCAAGGTGGCCGGGGCGCCTCCGTCGTCGAGACCGTAACGCACCTCGATGGCACGGCGATGGAGGGTTGGAAGCGTGTCGAGCGCGGCGCGGAGCGCATCCCCGGCCAGTCGCTCCTCGACTTCGGTGTCAGGCTGGAGCGCAGTCATGTCGGCGATGAAGTCACCGAGCATTGCACCGTCCTCTCCAACCGGAGACTCGAGGGCGACGGTCGAGCCGACCATCAGGGCATCCTCCACATCGCTCACTTCGATGCCGGTCTCGGCGGCGATCTCCTCGGGGGTTGGCGCCCGTCCGAGCTGAGAGTGGAGCATCTCGCCGGCCGCCCGGACAGGCGGGACGAAGTCGTGGAGTCGAGCCGGGAGACGGATCGTGTCGCCGAGCTGGGCCCGGGCGCGTTGCATGGCCTGGCGAATCCACCAGGTGGCATAGGTGGAGAACTTGAATCCCTTGCGCCAGTCGAACTTCTCGACGGCTGTGATCAGCCCGAGGTTTCCCTCCTGGATGAGATCGAGCATCTCGACGTCGTTGCCGGCGTAACGCCGGGCATTGGCCACGACCAGACGAAGGTTCGCCTCCACGAAACGCTGGCGCGCCGCCTCGCCTGCGACCACCTTCTCCTGGAGCTGATGTCCCTTGGCGGGGCTCTGCCCGTTGCCCGATTCGAGCTCGTGGCGCGCATTCTTGCCCGCCTCGATCAGCTGGGCGAGCCGCACTTCCTCGTCGGCGTCGAGCAACTCGTGCTCTCCGATTCCGGCGAGATAACGGCCGAGCAGGTCGGTAGTCGACGTGTCGGTGTATCCGCGGCGTTTTTTGGTCGTTGCTGCAGTCTTCACACATTGACGAACATCTGTTCGTGGCCCCCTATTCCCACGAGCGATCTGGCCCGGAGCACGTCGCAAACGGTCGGGAAACCGACCATTGTCGGGCGGCGGCCTGAGCTCGCGATAGACCGCAGCCATCGGCCCAAAAGCTCCGATCCGACTTCCAACCCGGCCGTGTGCTGACTTGACTGCGTGTCGTGTCCGACTCCGCCAATGGCGTGAACACAGATCCGATGACGGTCGCGACGCCCCATGCGATGGGGACCAGTGAGGTCTGCCAACGTCTGATGACCGACCCCGCGTGGGGAATCGACCCCGACCAGGCGGCAAACCGTCTCGAGGAGACCGGGCCCAACCGCCTCGAAGAGCACGCCGGCCCTTCACGTTTGCAGTTGTTGGCCCGTCAGTTCACCGACGTGTTGGTGTTGATCCTGGTGGTGGCGGCTCTCATCTCCGGGTTCGTCCTCGGAGACTGGCTCGAGGCCGTGGTCATCCTCGCGATCGTGATCCTCAATGCGACCATCGGGTTCATCCAGGAAGCCAAGGCGGCCGACGCCGCGGAGAGCCTGAGACAGTTGGCAGCCCCAGAGGCCAAGGTGATCCGGGCGGGCCGCGAGCAGCACGTGCCCACCGAGGAGATCGTGCCGGGGGACCTCGTGGTGATCGAGCCGGGCGACCGCGTCTTTGCCGACGCCAGGCTCGTGTCGGCGTCACGTCTTCAGGTCGACGAGTCTGAGCTGACCGGGGAGTCGACACCCGTGGAGAAGTCCACTGACACCGTGGATCCCGACGCGGTGATCGGCGATCGTTCCTCGATGGTGTTCGCAGGCACCGTCGTCGCCGGTGGGCGGGGATTCGGTGTGGTCACGGCGACTGGTCAGGCGACCGAGATCGGCCACATCGCCGGGATGATCAGAGAGGATGAGCCACCCACCCCCCTCGAGCGCGAGCTCTCACATGTCGGGCGTCGGCTCGGCATTCTCGCCGGGGTCGTCGCCCTGATGGTGTTCGGCATCGGGCTCGCCCAAGGCAGACCGGTGCAGTCGATGTTCCTGCTCGCAGTGGCCCTGGCCGTGGCTGCCATCCCCGAGGGCCTGCCCGCGGTGGTGGGGGTCACCCTGGGCATCGGCGTCCAGAAGATGGCTCGTCTCAATGCGATCGTGCGACGTCTGCCCGCGGTGGAAGCCCTCGGAGGGGTCACCGTGATCTGCACCGACAAGACCGGCACTCTCACCCTCAACGAAATCAGAGTCCATGAGCTGGCCCTGGCAGGTTCGAACCTCGACGACCCGTCCGCAGAGCCCGACGATCGCCGGGTGAGCCGCTATGCGGAACTCGCGATCCTGTGCAACGACGCCCGCACCACCGACGAAGGATGGGCGGGTGACCCCACGGAGGCGGCACTGCTCTCATCGGCCCTGGAGCTCACCGAGCCGGACGCGGTGCGCGCCGAGTGGCCCCGCATCGACGAGATCCCCTTCGACTCGACGAGAAAGCGAATGACGACCCTCCACCGGTCGGGGGAGACGCTTCTCATGGCGGTGAAAGGAGCCCCCGAGGTGGTTCTCCGAGCCTGCGTGAGCGTGGAGACGGATTCGGGCATCAGGGCCCTGGTCGAAGATGAGGCGTCACAGTGGCTGAGCCGGGCCGAGGACATGGCCGCGCGGGGTCTGCGGACTATGGCGCTCGCCTATCGCGAAACGGAACCTGACGGGTTCGACCTGGCCGACGAGCACGACCTGGTGCTGGTGGCCCTGGTCGGGATGAGCGACCAGCTTCGCGACGAGGCCAAGGCATCTCTCGACGAGGCGACTGGCGCCGGTGTGACGGTGGTGATGATCACCGGCGACCACGAGGTCACGGCGCGGGCGATCGCCGACGACCTCGGTCTGCTCGGTGATCGTGAGGTGATGTCGGGAAGTTCGCTGCACGCGATGGAGGAGGGCGATCTCGAGGACCGGGTGACCCAGATCGGCGTCTATGCGCGGGTAGACCCCGCGGACAAGGTCAAGATCGTCCGAGCCTGGCAGGCCGAGGGCGAGGTCGTTGCCATGACTGGCGACGGGGTGAACGACGCACCGGCGTTGCGGATCGCCGACGTCGGGGTGGCCATGGGTTCGGGAACCGACGTCGCCCGTGACGCATCGGACATCGTCCTGGCCGATGACAACTTCGCCACGATCGTGGCCGCAGTCCGGGGTGGGCGGACGATCTTCTCCAACATCCGTCGTGTGATCGCCTTCTTGTTGGCCGCAAACGTGAGCGAGATCATCGTCGTCTTCACCGGGTTCCTCGTCTTCAGTGCCTACGGAGACCCCCTCTTGGCCACCCAGATCTTGTGGGTGAATCTGATCACGGACGGCCTCCCCGCGGTCGCCCTCGGTTTTGATCCCCCCGACCGTTTCGTGATGCTCCGCCCCCCGAGCCGCACCCGGTCGCTGCTCGATCGCCGCAGCCAGTTGGCGATCGTGGTCCGGGGAGCGTTGTTGGCGGCCGTGGTCTTGTTGGCCTACGTCTTCGGTATCGACAGAGGATTGGGATGGGAAGTCACCCGGACACTTGGGTTCACGACGCTCGTGCTCGTCCAGATGGCCTACATCTACGGTCTCCGGGTCTCGGAGTCCGGATGGAGGGAGGGATTCTCCCGCAACTGGCTCCTCCACGGGTCGGTGACGCTCTCGATCCTCCTTCAACTCTTGGTCGTGGTCACGCCGGCCGGAAACGAGTTCTTCGACACCGTGCCACTCGGCGGTGACCTGTGGCTGCTCGCCGCGGGTCTCGCGTTGCTCGGTTTCATGGTCATCGTCACCGCGTCGAAGCTGGTTCCGTCTCTGGCGCCGCCCGAGTCTCTGAACCACTGAACGGGCTCCGCAAGGCCAACTTCGAGCCATGGCTCGAGAAGCCGTGCCGAACAGGCCATCGGGAATGGACGAATTCCTCTAGTCCCACCACGTCCTGATGCAGGAAGATCGCAGAGAAGGCCCGGTGGGTCTTCAGGAAGGAGGTGATCTTCGTGACAGCTCTTCGTGAGACGCCGATGACGGAGGTCACCCGGATGCCGTCCCGGCGGTCCCCGATCACAGAGTTGATCCTCGGAGTCGCCGGTGTGCTGGCCGCAGGCGTAGGCGCGTGGATGTACTACGTGCCGAGCGATTGGTTCCTCGGTGGACTGGTCGAAGGCTGGCCCTTCGCCATGTTCATCGCAGGAGGCCTGCTGTTGGCAGGAGCATTCGGGCTCTTCGCTCGGATGACCTACGTGGATGATCCGGCGTGGTCCGCACGCGTGGTCGCAGCAACGGTCCTGGCGCTGGCCGCACTCGGTGGCGCCATCACGTTCGCCGTGATCCTGATCATCTGACAGACGCCAAGTGGCCAGGGGTGCCCGCCACCCCTGGCCACTGGCGCATAGCCGACCCGTGACCACGATGGTGGGGCGCGTATCGTCCTCGCCGTGGGTCTCGTGTACTGCCCTTGTGAACGGGAAGGAACGGCATGGATCTGACGACCGGGCTACAAGTCCTCGGTGTGACCTGGCTGGTCATCGGCATGGTCACCGGCTTCGTCATGCGAAGACGAGGTCACAACTTCTGGATCTGGTTCGTCCTCGGCGCGGTTCTCGGTCCCCTGGCCATCCCGCTGGCGGTGGAGCGGGCGCGGTCTCACCCCGACGACCACCCCAGGGTCAACGGCACGACCTCAGGCAAACTCGACGTTCTTGCCGGCATCGATGGCTCCGAGGATGCGGTCGAGGCGGTGAGGTCTGCACTGTCCTTGTTCGGTGAGTGCATGACCAGTCTCACGCTGGCAAAGGTCCTGGACTACGACTCTGCGGGCGCATACACCGGCTCTGACGATCAGGCCGAGGCGATGTCCCAGCTCCGCGATGTGGCGCAGGCGATCGACTTCGAGGAGGCCGAGCTCCGTCTGCTGTTTGGCCGTCCCGATCAATCCCTGGCCGAACATGCCCTCGCCAGCGGCATGGAGCTGTTGGTCGTCGGAGCCAGAGGTCACGGTGCCGCCGAGGCGCTCTTCGGAAGTGTCACCAGCCGTTTGGTGGGCCGGGGCACCATCCCGGTATTCGTCGGTCCCCGGCTGGGACGACGAGACGACTGACCGGACGCCTTAGGCTCCGCGCTATTCGGTCGTGATCAGGGTACGGCTGGTGAGGTGCCCCACCTTGTGTGAGACACTCCCGATGAGCAGGCCGCCGACATCGCCGAGGCCACGTCTTCCCATGACGATGCAATCGGCTCCCATCTCATCGGCGCGACGTGCGATCTGTTGAGCGGGCGCGCCTATGAGCACATCGGTCGACGACACTCTGCCGCCGCAGCCCCGAACCTCATTGGCCGCCTCCGTCACGACGTCGGCCCCCAGTGCCTTCAACAGCTCGCGTTGGGTGATGGTCACCTTCTCGATTCGGGCGTAGTCCCGGAGAGGTCCGCTGGACGCCAACGCCCCGTCCGAAACCACGTTGACAACGGCCACCGGGACGTTCATGGCTGTCGACAACTCGCCGGCGAGCGCCGCGGCCCTGTGCGAACGCTCGGATCCGTCGACGGCGAGCAAGATCTCCTTCATCGATCCACCTTTCAGGGGACCAGTCTCGTGACAGGACCGGGGCCGTGGTAGGGCCAAAAGCCCACAGTTTGCGGGTCGGGTCGCCTCATTCATGGCCCTGTGGTCAATGCCACGGCCGCCAGGGCACCCAGGTAGGCGAGGAGCAGGACGAGGGCATCGGGCTCGAGTCTGCGGATTCGGGTCTCGGTCCCGCCGACGATGGCGGCCACGGCGAGAGCCATGAGCAGGATGGCCCCGAGGGCGGCCACCGTCTGAGCCGGTGAGACCGCGGAGAGTATCGGGCCATCGACATAGGCGATGTCGGCGAAGACCAGGACGGCCATGTTGGCCGCATTGCTCCCGAAGAGGTTGCCCACCGCCAGGTCGTGGGCACCGATACGGAGCGCCGCCAGTGATGCGGCGAGCTCGGGGAGCGAGGTCGTGGCAGCAAGGGCGATGACACCAACAGAGGTCTGGGCTATCCCGGTCAGCTCAGCGATCCGCTCGGCGCTGATCGTCATCACAGGCGCCGCGATCAGGATCACGGTGGCAGCCGCAGCGAACCGGCCTACGACTCGTCGCATCGGCAGCTCAGGCGAATCGTCCACCCATCCGGTTGGCCGTTGCAGGGGGTGCTCGGGGGCTGGACCGGCGCGATCGATCCCGGGTGTGCGGCGGAACCAGGCGACGGCGGCGATGTACAGCGCGAAGACGAGGACCGGGGTGACCCCGACCCACCCGATCGCGACGCTGGAAGGAGTGTGCATGCCCAGCGCGGCCAGAGCGGTGAGCCCCATCGCCACCGCCGCAACCCGGGCGTGACCCAGTTCGACCGCAGGCCACACCCTGCCTCGATAGCGAAGGTCGAGGATGGCCAGGATGGCCATGTTGGCCATGGACGAACCGAAGAGGTCGGCAACGGCGAGGTCTGGAGCGCCGGTGGCGGCGGCGGTGATGTCGGTGGCCAACTCGGGAAGTGAGGTGGCGAAGGCGAGCAGCAAGGTTCCGACGAAGAGCCGTCCCAGCCCCGAGCGTTCGGCGATCCTGTCGCCGGCCGCCGCCAACCCGGTGCCCGCCCTGACGACGAAGGTCGCCGCCACGAAGAACACTATGAGTGCTATCTCGAGGCCCATCAAGTCACCTGAATCGTGGAAGCCGGCAGGTATTCATGTCGCCGATGAAGCCATATTCGCTGCCAGGCCCGATTCGATCCAGTACCACTCGTCGTCGATTGGAGAGGAGAGGTCGGGACTTTTGGCCCTAGACGCGGGGCGGCGATGGTCGTATGTTCGGTCCCGAAGAGCCCGAGGTGTGAGAACGGGAACCAGGCGTATCCCTGGTTGAGATCGAAACCAAAAGTCTCGGAACCGTCGAACCTGAACCGGCTGATACCGGCGTAGGAACTCACACAGCGGGCTCTTTTTCATGCGGTCATCCGCTCGCACATCATTGCTCGCGCCGCCAACTCGGTGACCGGGACGGTCGACGAACCTCCAGTTCGTAGATCAGTGACGTCGGTGGGTGCCGGCAGCGGTCGTGCCGGCCAGCGTCGCCAGCTGACGGGTGACAACCATCACCGCCGCCGGGTCCGGGTCCGATTCCAGGGAGCGGGTCAGACGTAGGATTCGTTTCAGGGCCCGGGCCCGTGAGGCGAGGAATGAGTCCACAGCATCTTCCATCGTCTGGGATTCGCCGGCCTCGCTCAGCACCAACTCCGAAAGCCGGCGCTGCACATCGATCAAGTCGTCCTCGAGGGTCTGGCGCGCCCAGCCTCGCCATGGGTCGCTCGTCGGAGACATGGCGAGATGTGTTCGCAGGGCGTCGAGTTGGACGGCTTGACCCACCAGGAACGAGACCCTGGCGACGTCGATCACCGGGTGTTTGGTTCTTGTCGCGATCTCGAGAATTCCGGGAGCGTGGACGAGGTCTCCCAGGATGGAAAGACGGGGTGACATCGCCTTGGGGAACCCCGCAGCAGCAAACCTCTCGGCGCGCTCGTGCCGTTCGGCCACCCACCTCGGAGATCCCAGTGCCGGCGCCGCCTCCTCCAGGAGCAGAAATCCCTCTCTGAGATAGTTCAGGCTGGATACATCCAGGGTGTCGCCGGCATCTAGGTAGGAGCGAGTGAGAGTGGCAACCAGCCGGTCGTTGGCATTGATCGCCTCGGTCCACACCGGCACATCGACCGACCCGAAATGCTCTTCGATCTCACCCCGACGAGCGGCCCCTCCCGCCACCTCGTAGCCGAAGCGGTGAGCATTCACGATTCGAGGCACCGACGCACCTGATCGCTCTGCCAACTGAGACACGAATGTCGTCCCCTGCGTGTCGACGACGTGGTTGGCGACGATGGTTGCGACGAGCTGACGGAACAGTGGATGGTCTTCGATCAGATGACCGAACTTCGAGGAGACCTCCTCGGGGAAGTACGCAGCCACGTCGTCGGTGAAGGCGGTGGCCCAGGAGAGATCGGCGGCCTGGAGTGAATTCGCGAGACTGCGTTTGGAGTAGGCGAGGATCACCGCGATCTCAGGCTGTGTCATCCCGGTGCTGGTGCGGGCGCGCTCGAACATCTCCTCGGAGCCGGGGAGGCCCTCCAGCTCACGGTCCAGGATCCCATCCCTTTCGAGACCGGACATGAGCTGCTCGTACGAGTCGATGTGGTACACCGAGGTGCTCTCCTCCAACGAGAGTCGCTGGGCTTGCTCGAAGCTGTCGTGAAGGATCCTTTCGACCACATCGTCGACCACACGTTCCACCAACGTGTCGCATTCCTCTCGTCCCACCAATCCGCGGCGACGAGCCAGTGCTGCCAGGATCTTCAGGTTCACCTCGCGATCGGAGCAGTTGACACCTGCGGAGTTGTCGATGAAATCGGTGTTGACCTGGCCACCCGACAACGCGTACTCGATGCGCCCCTGCTGGGTGAGACCCAGGTTTCCCCCCTCGACGACGACCCGGCAGCGCAGGTCCGATCCGTTCACTCTCACCGCGTCATTGGCCCGGTCGCCCGCGGCGTCGTTCGGTTCTTCACTTCCCTTGACGTAAGTGCCGATTCCGCCATTCCAGAGGACGTCCACGGGAGCGCAGAGAATGGTTCGGATGAGCTCGGCAGGAGTCACGGTTTCGGACTCGGTGCCCAGTGCCATCCGTGCCTGTGCGGACAGGGAGATCTTCTTTGCGTCCCGGGAATAGACACCACCCCCCGCCGAGATGAGCTCGAGGTCATAGTCCGCCCAGCTCGAGTGGGGTTCTTCGAAGAGCCGCCGCCGCTCGGCGAAGGCCTCTTCCGGGTCGGGGTCGGGGTCGACGAACACATGGCGGTGATCGAACGCGGCCACCAGCTTGATGGAGGTCGACCCCAACATCCCGTTGCCGAAGACATCACCTGACATGTCTCCGATCCCCACGACGGTGAATGGGTCGGAGTGAGGGTCGACTCCGACTTCGTGTAGATGGCGCTCCAGCGACTTCCAGGCACCGCGGGCGGTGATGCCTAGGGCCTTGTGGTCGTATCCGGTCGAGCCGCCCGAAGCGAAAGCATCGTCGAGCCAAAAGCCGTAAGCCCGTGAGATCTGGTTGGCGGTGTCGGAGAACGCCGCTGTTCCCTTGTCCGCGGCTACGACCAGATAGGGGTCATCCCCGTCATGGATTCGGACGTGCTCTGGATGGACCACCTCACCGTTGCTCAGGTTGTCGGTGAGGTCGAGGATGCCCCGGATGAAAGTCGAGTACGCGGACTTCACCGCCTCCCGCATCTCGGTGGGTTCCGCCGGCGGGCGGCGGAGAACGAATCCGCCCTTGGCGCCGGTGGGGACGATCACGGAATTCTTGGTGATCTGCGCTTTCAACAGCCCGAGCACCTCGGTGCGATAGTCCTCGCGTCGATCGGACCAGCGGATGCCACCCCTCGCCACCGGTCCGGCCCGGAGATGGATCCCTTCCACGTCTGTTCCCAAGACGAAGACCTCGGTATGCGGTCGTGGAGCGGGCATGTCGGGGACATCCGACGACCGCAGTTTGAGTGACAGCGATGTTCGGTCGGGCCGGTAGGCGTTGGTGCGGACGGTGGCCTCGATGAGGTTGAGAAATCCGCGCAGGATCCGGTCCTGGTCCAATGACGGGACTTCGTCGAGCATCATCAACAGCTCGTAGCGGGCCGCTTCGAACCCGGACCCGTCGGCGGTCGGGCTGAAGCGCATCTCGAATAGTTGGATGAGACGCTCGGCGATGTCGGGGTGTGCGATGAGCGTCTCGTTGACGTAGCTGATCGTGAACGACGATCGGACCCTTCGCCAGTAGGTCCGATAGGCGCGGAGGATGACCACCTGCGAGTGATTCAGGTCAGACAGGAGGAGGAGATGATTGAGCGAATCGGTCTCGTCCTCGCCACTCCACACCAGCCGCAGAGCGTCCGCCACCCGCCCACCGCAACGGTCGAGGTCGAGGGGGTGCTGGTCAGGCCCCAGCACACCGAAGTCGTGGACGAACAGGTCCTCTTCGCCCACGAGCCGCGTAGGCACTTCCTCCACGACGCGCATCCCCATGTCTTCCAGGGCCGGTATCAGTTCGGAGAGGGGATGCTTCCCATCCCCGTAGAGGGCGAGACGGGTGAGCCTCTCGGGTCGTTCTGATTCGTTCTGCAGCCCGACGACGAATGTGTGATCGCCCCCCTTCATCTCGTCGAGCTTCTCAATGTCCCCCGCGGCCACTTCCAGATCGGTCGATGTCATGTAGTAGTCGGGGAAGCGCGATCCCCACTCCCGGATCAACTCGTTTGCCTCGGCTGCACCATGTCGCCGTGTCAACACGTCGCCGACCCTCTCGGCCCACGATCGGGTGATCGCCCTGACCTCGGCCTGTAGCTCGTGGTAGGCAACATCGGGTATCTCGCCCTCGTCGACCCACACCTTGTAGTGGAGGTGTGCGATCCCATCCGCCTCGAGGCTCAGGTTGAAATCGACAGACACCCCGTTGAATCGCTCCAAGAACAACTCCTCGAGCCGCTTGGCGAGAGTCGTCGAATACTGATCCGAGGGCATCGCCACCAAGAGACGTGCGGTGCGGTCGATCAAGTCTCGTCGCACGAAGAACCGGACTTTCGCCTTCTCCCCGAGAGCGAGGAGATCCATGAGCAAGAGCCTCATGTCTTCGACCGGCAGCCCGAAGAGGTCGTCCTTGGGGAAGCTCTCGAACAGCGAGACGATCGCCTTGTGATCATGCGAGCCTTCGATGAGGTCCTCGGCGGCGGCCAACTCATCGAGCTTTTTGCGAAGGACCGGGGTTCGTGACGACCGCTCCATGTAGGCCTTCGAGGTGAACAGCCCTTGCAGGCGGGCCTCCCCAACGGTCTCGCCGTCCGACCCGACGATGCGAACACCCACGTAGTCCATCCGGGCGCGCCGGTGCACCGTCGACAGACGGTTCGTCTTCGAGATGACCAGGAGGTCGCCGCTCTCGTAGCGGGCAGCGAGTTGAGGTGGCAGCGATGTGAGTGGTGTCGGCTCCGCCACCTTGGACGCCTCCGACTCGGCGAGGATGCCCAGACCTGAGCCCTCCACAGATTGGATGAGTCGGCCCTCGGGGCCCTCGGTCAGCTCATATTCGCGATATCCGAGGAAGACGAAGTTGTCCTCGCGAAGCCACTCCAGGAACGCGATCGACTCCTCGAGATCTCCCTGCGAGTAGTGGGCCTCGGCCCGGCGCACCAGCTCGATCATCCTCGGTATCGCATCGACCATCGCCGCGAAGTCCCGGACCGCCGCCTTGACATCGACGAGGACGCGATGGACGGCGTGTTCCAGTTGGGGGAGATCGGCATCGAAGAGACGTCGGTCGAGCACCCAATGCTGGACCGATTCCCGCTGGTCGGAGGTGCGCGCAGGCCCGATGTCGATGAGTCGGCCCCGCTCGTCCCGCCGGATGCCGATGACCGGGTGGAGAACCCGGGATGCGTGGAGGCCAAAGGCTTCGAGCTCGTTGCTGATCGAATCGACCAGAAACGGACCATCGTCGATGTTGACCTGGATGACGGTCCCGTCGGTCTCATCATCCCGCAGCGGCGGGTTGAACGCCATGACTGCAATCGGCTCCGACCGCAGCTCGATGAAGTCATACAGACCCACGATCTCGTCGAACAAGGCGTCGACCGACAACGAGGGGTCGCCCGGGAAGCGACGGAGGTAGGTACGGGCAAACCGTGCGATTAGATCGGGATCGGTGGCGTCTTCCTCGATGCGGGTCAAGACGGCGTCGAAGAGCACTGTTTGGTTGTCGGCAGTCTCGGGATCGTCTATGACCAAATGGCTCACCACCGGGCGGGCTGAAAGTCAATCCTTACACGCTCGCCGGGTTTTGTATCGACTGGAGTGCAGGAAACCACCCGGAGCCACACCGAGATTCCGGTCGTTCGGCTAGGGCGGAGAGGTGTGAATTGATCGGGCGACATGGCCCGAGAGGGCTTGATGCACTAAAAACCCCTGTATGGCGATAGGTGTCCTCACCGCCGGTGGTGATTGTCCCGGTCTCAATGCGGCCATCAGAGCCGTGGTGACCAGGTTGGTCGCCGAGGACGTCGAGGTCATCGGGGTCGAGCAGGGCTGGAGGGGATTGATGCAAGGTCATACCCGTCGCATGACCCGCGACGACGTCCGGGGCATCGTCGCCAAGGGTGGAACCGTGTTGGGGACCTCGCGGATCGATCCGTACGTCCACGGTGACGGCTACCCCTCGATCGCCGCCACCCTTTCCGACACCGGTATCGAATCCCTGGTCGTCCTGGGTGGCGACGGCAGCCTGAGATCGGCGGCGCGGCTCGAGGCGGACGGGGGAGTGCGGGTCATCGGCATACCCAAGACCATCGACAACGACATCGGTGGCACGGATGTCTCGATCGGGTTCCATACCGCCGTTCAGATCGTTGTCGACGCGGTCGATCGTCTCACGACGACAGCCGAGTCTCACAACCGCATCATGGTGGTCGAAGTCATGGGCCGGACGGCGGGTTGGATCGCGGCGGCTTCCGGGCTTGCCGGCGCAGCCGAGGCCATCGTCGTGCCCGAGGTCCCCACCGACTACGAGGCCCTGTCGGAGCGTATCCAGTCGAGGCACTCAGCCGGTCACGACTATTCACTGATCGTCGTTGCGGAGGGGTCTCCCGCACCGTCCGGGGAGATAGCCACCACCGGAGTGGACTCCTACGGATTCGAGCGGCTCGGCGGTGTCGGGTATCAGGTTGCAGACGAACTCGAGAGTCGCACCGGCTATGAGACCCGGGTGATGGTCCTCGGCTATCTGCAGCGTGGTGGGACACCGACGGCATACGATCGTCTCTTGGGGACTCGGTTCGGTATCGAGGCTGCGGAGCTGGCGTTGGGCGGGGCCTCCGGAGTCATGGTCGGGCTGCGGGGCAATGAGATCATCTCGGTTGACATCCTCGAAGCAGTTTCGAGCCCTCGGCCTCTCGATATGAGCCTGATGGAGGATGCGGGTTGGTTCTTCAAATGACGGCCACGCGCCGGGTGGGGACCTGTCCTGCTTTCGTGGGCGACGGCCCCGCGTGTGGCGTGCGACCCCTCGCGCATCTGTGCCAAATGTCCTCGTGATCAGGGACTTCGTGCCATGCCCGGGAGATCTCCCATCGCAGATGATGAGAGTGACAGAAGACATCGCCGAGAGAAGGAGTAGGACATGCCCATCGTGGCAGGAATCGATGACTCGCCGGTGTCGCGGCTCGTTGTCGACAAGGCTCTGGAGCAGGCTCGCTGGCGACAGACCGATCTGAAGCTGGTTCACGTGTTCCACCTCCCCATGGTGTACACGGAGGCCACCATCAACTGGAGCGAGGTGGCGGAGGCTCAGCGCACCGCGGTGTGGGCCTCGGTGGAGGAGCATCTGGCCAACTCCGAGGTCTCGGTGGAGCGTGTCGATCTCGAAGGCTATCCCCCGGACATGCTGGTCTCCTATGCGGCAGAAGTGGATGCGTCCCTGCTGGTCGTGGGCACGCGGGGTCGTGGAGGGGTTGCGTCCCTGATTCTGGGGAGCACCAGCCAACGCGCCATCCATCTGGCAGCTTGCGATGTCCTCGTCGTGAAGGAAGTCGAGTCTGAGAGCTGATCGAACGCCCTGGACCGTAACCCGTGGCTGGGTGGTGGATCTGTTGGTTGGCGGGCTCGCGGGGTTTGGCGTCGCGTGGATCGTGGCGGTGAACCTCGTGATCCTGGTGGGTGTCGACCGTGGCTACCAGGCCGGTGTCGATCAGATATTCCGACACAGCACCCTGCTTGGAGTCGCCGTGGTCGGTGTGATCCTGTTGGGGCCCATCTTCGGCGTCAGTCTTCTCAGAAGCCGACGCCGGCGGCGGGACCTACCCGACGCCGGTGTGGGTAGGAACGACGTTTCGGGATCGCCTTGACGCCGGGATGGCAATCGGGCGCCGGTAGACCCACCTGAAGGCCCCGAGACTGCTCTGTCGTAGCGGGACCTATTCCACGACGACCCGTGACCTTCGCCCCTACTGATGACAGCCACTCGCTGGCAGATTCGCCCCTGACAAGAAGAAAAGGAGCCCATGAGAGTGGGTCTCTCCAGGGCGATTCCGAAGCCCGCCGGCGACGCGACCGAATAGAGGATTGCAATGGCGATCGACACCGACCCACGTGGGCAACCGAGGACGACGAGTGTGCTGCTGGTCGACGACCATGGTGTCGTTCGGTCCGGGCTCCGGGCCTTCATCGAGAAGGAAGAAGACTTCGTCGTCGCCGGTGAGGCCGGGACGGCAGAGGAGGCCATCGATCTCGTGGCATCGGTGCACCCGGACCTGGTCATGATGGACGTGCGTCTTCCCGGACGTTCGGGCATCTCTGCCTGCCAGGAGATCACCACACGGTTTCCAGACGTGAAGGTGCTGATCCTGACGTCCTATGCCGACGAGATAGCCCTCTCCTCGGCGGTCCTCGCGGGGGCATCGGGATTCCTGCTCAAGAACGTCGTCGTGACCGGTCTCGTCGATGACATCCGCCGGGTGGCGAATGGAGAGTCCTTGTTCGACGTCGGAGTCTCGTCACCCACACCGGAGCCAAGCCGCCGTCTGGCGGCCCTGTCCCCCCAGGAGCGGATACTGGCGGACCTGCTCGCCGATGGGCTGACCAATCGCCAAATCGCAAAGCGGATGAGTCTGTCCGAGAAGACGATCAAGAACTACGTGTCACACGTGCTCACCAAGCTCGGCATGACCCGCCGCAGCGAGGCTGCGGCGTTCATGGCACGGGTCCACGCAATGACAGGCGCCCCGGTGCCCGGGGGTTCCGCGAGATGGGACGATGCTTGAACGTCGATCCGGGGTAAGAGGGCCCTATGGGACTCATCGACCTGACGGAAGGAAACCCGGGGCGGCCGCTCGTCGGGATGGTCACTCGATATCCGCCCAGTGAGTCCGGCTCGGCCCTCGCGGCATTGGAGTTGTCCGAACGTCTCGCCCGCCAGCATGAGTATGCCGTCGAAGTGGTCCGGCTCGTAGATCTGTGCGACGCCCCCGCCGCGGGCCACCCTGTGGTCATGGATCTCGATGCCCGCTGGCACATGAGTGCCGAACTGGCAGCGCGGAGGATCAATCGCTGCGACGCGGCGGTGATACAGGTGGATCGCCATGTTCCGATCGACCTGATCGAAGGGCTCGTCCCCAGCCTCGAGATCCCCGTCATCCTGGCTCTCGACGATGTGGGCCCGGGAGGCACCGTCGAGTCGCGGGGTTGGGCGCGGCTGGTGAGTGAGGCCGGAACGGCAGTAGTGCCGTCCCAAACCGCGCGCCGGCGTCTGCAGACACAGACGAGATCCGGAACCCGGATCGAGGTGATCCCACACGGATCTCCCTGGATGGCGTTCGAGCCTCGCGCCACCCCGCGGCGCAACATCCTGACCTGGGGCTTCTTGTCTCCGGGGATGGGTGCGGAGCGTGTGATTCGCGCCCTTTCCCTGCTGGCGGATCTCGACCCCCCACCTCGTTACCGTCTCATAGGTGTCACCGATCCCGGGTGGTCCCGTCGGGAGGCTGCTTCTTATCGCAGCTCACTGACGCGACTGGCCCAACACCACGGTGTCGGGGACTTACTCGAGATGACCCCGATCCTGCAGACCAGGAGCGGTCTCCGGGACGAGATCGGCCAATGCGACCTGATTGCAGTGGTCTACGACTCGCGCGACCAGGCTTCCTCGCGGATACTCACAGAAGCGGTGTCCACGGGCCGCCCGGTGGTGGCCACCCGCTTCCCCGGAGCCGTGGACCTGCTGTCGTCCGGCGCGGGGCGCACCGTCGCCCACCACGACGACCATGCCATGGCGGATGCCCTCAGGACCTTCATGACCGACGATGACGCGTATCTGCATGCGGCCCGGGCCGGCACCGAACTGAGCCCGGGATTGAACTGGGAGACGACGACCAGGAAGTGGGCGACGTTGCTGGCGAGCCAGTTGGGTCTCGAGGCCCTCGTCGATATGAGACCGCAGATCCCCACATAGGAGCCATCGAGCGACCATCATCGTGCTGGATGGTCACGATCACGCGCAGTGATGTCCAGATCATGCCCGACGAGAGCCGGGTGATCGCCAAGCCGTTCCTGCCCGGCGAGCCCACCTTCTCCGGTGGCCCCACCCGGGTGGAGTTGATCGCTCGACGGGTTCTCGACCTGTCCGATGTCGAGGCCAAGGTGCTCCTCGATGAGACCAGGGTGTTGTTCGAAAACCGCCATCGGGATCTCGACTCGGTGTGGCGGCAGAACGCTGCCTGGGCGCAAGGCCTGGCTCCGTTTCTAGAGAGCGTGGATGGCGACCGGAGGGATCTGCTCGGCGCCTACTTCACCCAGGAGTACGCCCCGGAGGCCGCCTCGGTGTGCAATCCCTCCATCGTCCCACTCCCGGAGACCGACGACGGCCGCTTCATCATGAGTGTCCGGGCCATCGGGGAAGGTCACATCTCCTCAGTCGAGTTTCGCACCGGGTTCGTCGACGAAGCCGGAGCCGTCACTCTCGATTCGCCCGGGCCATACCTGAGCGCCGGAGTACGTCGCGCCCCCACCTACGAGAAGGACGTCTTCGGTCAGAAGTTGCTCGCCCTGGGGGCTGACCAGGCCCTCGTGGAGACGGTCATGAGCGGGCTATCCGACTCGTTCACCGAAAATGACCTCGACTCGTCGCTGGAGACTCTCGAACGCGGAGATGTCTCCCCGGCTGCGTCGTTCGAGACCAGGAAGCTGGCTCACTGGCTGGCATCCTCGAACTACGAGTTGAGCTATTCCGAGGACGTGCCCATATCGGAGCGGATTCTCCTTCCCTCGAGTCCGGCCGAGAGCCGCGGCATCGAGGACGCTCGCTTTGTCAGGTTCCGCGACGATGACGGTGAAGTCACCTATTACGCCACCTACACCGCTTTCGACGGCTTCACCATCCTTCCCCAACTGATCCAGACCAAAGACTTCCTCACATTCAGGTTCGCCACCCTCAATGGAGCTTGTGCCAGGAACAAGGGGATGGCCCTGTTTCCACGCAAGGTCGACGGGCTCTACACCGCCCTTGGCCGCCACGATCAGGAGAACCTCCATCTACTCCGGAGTGATCAGCTCA
>CAZZIG010000096.1:0-7653 GCA_964653975.1 uncultured Acidimicrobiaceae bacterium | reverse complement strand
GTGAGCGGCACCTTTGGCCGCCAGGTCCCACAGTAGCGTCGATGCGACGGTGTGCACCCGACGCTGCCGTGGCCGGCGTCGGTAAGGCACGTTTGCGCGGCTGGGACACCGTCCCCCGATGATTACCCTGAGCATCTACACCCAACTGTTCGAGGACTCTCGATGCCGACCGGCGTGATTCCAGGCAGTAACGGGAACAAGCCCCCGGCCAGCAGGTTCAAACACCTGGAGGGGTGTCCGAGTGGTCTAAGGAGACGGTCTTGAAAACCGTTGGGCCCTGTCGGGTCTCGTGGGTTCGAATCCCACCCCCTCCGCCGGGCCGGGCGCACGCCGGGTAGTCCGAGGATCTGATACCAGGTACCTTGTACGAAGACGGGCGAACAGCCCGCCGACAATGGAGAGGTGGCCGAGTGGTCGAAGGCGCTCGCCTGCTAAGCGAGTAAGGGGTTTCAAGCCTCTTCGAGGGTTCAAATCCCTCCCTCTCCGCTCCCTCGAGAGGGCCCGTCTCGTCTCCGGGCCCCCCCCGTGACCCTCGCCCAAGTCCCTTGGTCATGGATGCGTCATCGGCGGGTGCCGGGCAATAAGGTGGACAACAATGGCGTCCACCCGAGAGCCCTTCCTCGACACCTTGGTCGCGTTCGCCGACACCCTGGTGTCCGACTTCGACATCAGCGACCTCTTCTATCGCCTCGTGGATGCATGTCTGGATCTGGCGGGTGCCGACGATGCAGGGATCCTGCTCGTGGACAGGGAAGGGGAACTGGGGATCGCAGCCGCCACCAGCCAGTCGGCTCGTCTGGTCGAGCTCCTCCAACTGCAGACGGAGGAAGGGCCGTGTCTCGACGCATTCCGTAGCGGCGAGCCGGTCCGGACCGGTCCTCTCGGGAGCCCTGACGCCGAGCAACGCTGGCCGGAGTTCGCCCCTCTGGCTCGTGGAGCGGGATTCGACACGGTGGTGGCGGTGCCTCTGCGCATCAAGGAGACGGTTCTCGGCTCGCTGAACCTGTTCCGAAAAGGCCCCGGAGAGGCAACCGAACGCGAGATCACGGCCGCCCAGGCCCTGGCCGACCTCGCCAGCATCGCCATCATCCAGGAAAGGGTGGTCGACAACGCCCGCGAGATGATCGACCAATTGCAGACGGCTCTCGATTCGAGAGTGAGCATCGAGCAGGCGAAGGGCATCCTCGCCGAGCGGGCGAAGATCGACTTGACCACGGCTTTCGAGAAGATCAGGACCTACGCCCGAGCCAACAATCTGCGTTTGAGCGATGTCTCGAGCCAGATCTCCTCCGGTGCGCTCGACCTCGATCTGGTCTCGGGCGACGGGCAGCCGAGATCCTGACTGCCGGAGGTCATCGAGACTCCAGGTCTCCCTCGCCGGAGACCCAGTGGAGGAACTCTTTGACCGCAAAGGTGTTGACGACACGATCGGGGCCGATCCCTGCTCTCTGCAGGGTGCCAATGGCATTGTCGATGTTGTCGATCTCGGGAACACGATGGGCGTCGGAGTTGGCCGCGAACACGGCGCCACGTTTGGCGGCGTTTTCGATCCACTCCGCGGACAGGTCGAGTCGGTCGCGGTGCCCGTTGACCTCCAAGGCGACACCGTTTGCGATGGCGGCGTCGACCACCTCGTCCATGTCGAGGCTCAGCGGGGGGCGGATCCCGATTCTCCTCCCCCAAGGGTGTGCCAGGACCCGCACCGACGGATGACTCAGAGCCATCACGACACGTTTGGTCTGAGTGTCCGAATCCAGGCCGAAGTGGGAGTGCACACCCGCCACGGCGAAGTCCAACCGCTCCAAGGTCTGCTCGTCGAGGTCGAGACTCCCATCGGGGCCGATATTGAGCTCGGCGCCGTGGAGGATCGTCATCTCGGGGAACTGTCTTCTCGCTTCGGCGATGAGAAGGGCCTGGGCCGAGATCCCGGCCTCGTCCAGCCCGCCGAAACGCAGGCCTTGGGTGTGGTCGGTGATGGCGAGGTAGGAGTACCCGCGTTCGCCCGCGGCCCTCAGGATCTGCAGCAGCGACATACGCCCGTCCGGGGACAGCTCGCTGTGCAGATGGAGATCGCCACCCAAGTCCGCGACACCGACCACCCCTAGAGCCGACTCTATGGGGAGATGTCGTGCCGGCGCAGGTATCAGGGGGAGATCGACGGACCGATAGGCCTCGTGCTCGGTGGGATAGGGCTCCCTGGTGACGCTGCTGGCATGTCGCTCGGGCCCGGTGGCCCAGAGGAGTACGGTGCCGGCTGCTTCTGGGGGAGCCGGGTGGATGAGCACTTCCAGACCGGAATGGGTGGCACCTCGTAACACGTCGTCGTCGGGCTCCGAGAGGTCGAGTGAGGCGGTGTCCGAGATGAACTCGGTCAGTCGAGTGGCATCATCGCTGACCGACACGAGGTCGATTCTCTCCACCCACTCCTCCATACTCCGGACCTGACCGGCAGCGTCGATCCATGCTCCGGTGTGGGCGGCGATGTGGCGGGCGAGGGTGGTAGCGGTCACCCAGGCTTCGTGGGAAGGGACGTGGCCGGGCCCCGGCGGAAGCTCGAGGACCCGGCCCCAGAGATCGAGGGTTTGGGGCCCGACCCCACGCAGGGTCTCGACGGCGCCGGTCTCGATGGCCTCGAGGAGATCGCCGCTGGTCTCGATCCCGAGGCTCTTCAGGTCGCGGAGCATCGCCGAGCGCATCCTGGGAAGCCGGCGTAGCCGGCCGGAGTCAGCCGGATATGTCTCCTCCAGCGGGATCAACTGTCTCAGCTCTCCGGTCGTCCGGTACTCGTGGATCAGGGCTGCCACGCCCGGCCCGATGCCACGGGTGGCGAGGATCTCCTCGTCGCTGGCGGAAAGGCTGGGAAGATCGTCCAGGGCCCACACCGCGGTGCGATAGGCCTTGGAGCGAAACGACCTCCGTCCCTCGGCGGCCCGGACCAGGTCGGCAAGCCGCCAAAGCCGTCGGGCCAACCCCCGTCGGCTCGGTTCGACCGTCATGGGACGGCCGGGGCTCTAGACGTATTCGTCTCGCTCGTGCTCGGCTCGTCCCGCCCCGATCTGTGTCGACACCTGCTTCTCCTCCTCGGGGGGCGGCAGGGCCGCCGGGACTCCGAGATAGTCGAGCCAGAGCTCCCGGGCCCAACCCATGGTGTGAAAGAGGTGGTGGGCCTCCTGGTCGGCAACCTCTTCGTAGGCGTCTGCGAGGGCGGAGGCGAGATCACCGTCGAGGTGTTCCACCATGCGGCCGAGAAGCTCCCAGTTCTGGTGATCTTTCGACTCGGCTTCCACCACCGACTCGGCGGCGACGAGCTCGCCGATCTTGGGGTCGTTGGCGTTGCGGGCCGCACGCACCGCAGCCACCAGGGCCTTGCCCTTCTGACGCACCACCTGACGCCCCGGCGACTCGGTATCGATGTCGAGCCCGGCTGCGTCGAAGACCCGGCCAAGGATCTCCTGATGGGTGCGTGTCTCTTCCAGATACTTTCCCCACTCCTCTCGGAGGTCGTCGTTGACGGTGTTCTCGATGGCGGCCTCGTAGAGCTGTTCTCCACCGAGCTCGGTCTCGATGGCTTGGTAGAGCAACTCTTCCAGATGGGAACGGTCCATGGTCGTGTCTCCTCTTGATGATGGCCGCGAGTACCCCTGCGACGACACCGGCAAACGTGTTGGTCAGCCGGAGGTGCCCTTCTCGATGAAGGAGAAACGACCGTCGGTCTCTAGCACGGCGAATTCGACATCGGAGAGGCTGCGAATCCCGCTGAGACGCGCCGCCTCATGGAGGTCCGACATGGTGATTCGCTCCCGTTGGAGACGTTTGGTGAGCGGTACGCCGTCACGGACCACGATCACCGGCTCGCCTATGAGGAGTCTTCGAGCAGGGCCCGAGCGGCGGGCCATCCAATCGGCCGCGAGAGTCCAGACCACGAAGACCGAGACCGCCACGGCGGATCCGGTGATGGACATGTCCTCCTGGGTGACTCCCTGCTGGGCCAGGTCGCCGATCACCACCACCAGGAGGAGATCGAGGGGTGTCAGCTCGGCGAGAGACCGTTTCCCGGTTCCGCGCACGACGAGCCACAGGAACCAGAACATGATGGTGGCGCGGACTACGAGTTCCATCAGACCTCCTCGTTCAAGGGATGACCCAGGTGCGGAAGACAACCTCGACGAGCCGATCATCGCCGGTGAACACGGCGACCGAGCCGGTTCGGCCCCATTGCACCCCTGGCTCCAGCCTGGCGTCGAACGACACCTGGATCTCCTCCCGGCCATCCCGGTTCTCGAAGGTCCACCAGAGCCATCCCCCGGTCTGGTACGAGGTGACGGGGGTTGGGTCGAGGCCGTTCTCGTCGAACATCGCCATGTAGGCGCTGTCGAGCCGAATCGTGAGCTCACTCGGGAGCGGGGCGTTGTCGCGGGTTCTCACCGTGATGTCGAAAGGGGTGGCCAGCCCCGGTCTGGTGACCGCGGCATGATCGACGGTGAGTTGGTAGCCGCCTTCGGATCGTCCGGCTGAAGCGGTCCTGACCCCGAGCAATCCGGTGGCGGTGACGATGGCCAGCGCCGAGATCAGGGCGACAGAGACCACCCGCATGGCGTGTTCTCTGCCGTTGTCGCCGCTGGTGCTGGAGGGAAGGGTCGACCATTGATCCGCGACGCTGGCCATGTCGTGGCCAGTACCCAACTGAGCCGGGACCTGAAACCGGGTTTGGGGGGCGAGACATCCGGGCATCTGAGGTCGATGACCGGACTGGATTCGATCGACCTGGCTGCTGAGGCCGGGCTTCGCTATGTGGAGCCGGACGCTCCCGGCTACCGCCGGGTGCGGAGAGGGACGGGCTTCTCCTATGTCGACCCGGGAGGTCAGACGGTAAACGGGCGGACCAGGGCGAGGATCGAGAGCCTGGTCATCCCACCGGCATGGGAGGACGTATGGATCTCGCGGGACCCGCAGGGGCACATCCTCGCCACCGGCTACGACAAGGCGGGCCGAAAGCAGTACATCTACCACCCCTCCTGGGAGCAGATGAGGGACGAAGTCAAATTCGACCGTCTCGAGCCCTTCGGCCGGGGCTTGCCCCGTTTACGCCGGCGGCTCGACTCCGACCTGCGTCAGGGCGGTATGTCCCGGGAGAAAGTGGTGGCGCTGGCCGTGGCGGTGCTCGATCGCACCCTGATCCGGGTGGGCAACAGACGGTATGCCGACGTGAACGGCGCCTACGGGTTGACCACACTCACCTGTGACCACATCGAGGTCGACGGTCGCCACGTCCACCTCGAGTTCTCGGGCAAAGGGGGCGCCGAACATCAGGTCGTCTTTGGTGATCGCCGACTCGCCGGCCTCGTTGCAGACTGTCAGGAGCTCGCGGGGCAGACCCTGTTCAGCTATGAGACCGCCGACGGCCAGGTGAGCTCGATCACATCGTCCGACGTCAACAATTATCTATCGGATGTCCTCCACGGGCCCTTCACGGCCAAGGTCGTGCGCACCTGGGGGGCCAGTTCACTGGTCATAGGTGAGCTGGCACAGACCCCCGACGCCGGGGATGGCGGGGCGAGGGAAGCGATCGACGTTGCTGCGGAGCGTCTCGGCAACACCAGAGCGGTCTGTCGCGACTCATACGTGCACCCACAGATCCTCGAGTCCTACGACGATGGCAGCCTGGCCGGGGTGTGGTCGAGGGCGAAATCGGGCAAATGGGTGAGCCGCGAGGAGTCGGCGTTGCGTCTCCTCCTCGGCAATCGCAGCTGAGTACTGGTTGCCGTTCGCCGCGCAGCAGTGAGAACGGAGCGCGGGTTGACCAACCAACGCGGGACTGTTCAGCCGTCGACGGTTTGGGCCGACTCCAAAGCGGCGGCCATCGCTTCGTCTACCGAGTCGAGTCTCGCCGCGACGATCGGGTCGGGGAACACCAACTCCAAGACCCGCCGAACCTGACGCGAAGGTACGAGGTAGATACGGGAGCCTTTGTCGTGCAAGGTGCGTTTTCCCTCCACCAGCGCATGCAACCCGGTCGAGTCCATGAACGTCACGTTGGTGGCATCGAGAATGATCGCCGACCTTCCCTCCGTCACCATCGAGGCGAACTGGTCGGACAGCAGGTGTGCCGAGGAGATGTCGATCTCGCCTGTGAGGCGGACGATCACCATGTTCTCGTCGACCACCTCGGTCTCGAGAGTCAGCAGATCTCGGGAAGTGTTGTCCGTCATTGCTCTCCCTAAAAAATGAACCACTCGAAAGTAAGGCCCACTTCCCGGGGTCCAGAGGAGGTGGCTTGGTGCATGATAGTCGCTCGAAACGCTTATCGGAAAGGGACTTCTGTCCCTAATCCCCGTAACGGGACCCTGAAACTGACGTAGGTGCCGGTTCCGGTCCTTTCGATGGAGAAGTCTTCCGTCAGCGACTGGATGATGGTGGTTCCCAGACCCGGATAGGCCTTCTCGTCCTCAGGCTCCCTCCATCGGCCCCTGTCGCTCACCTCGGCATTGATCACCTGGTCGACGAGAGTCAGTCGAATCGTGACTTCCCCTCCCATGGTGCCCCGATAGGCGTGTCGGGCGGAGTTGGAGGCAGCCTCGCCGACGGCTAGTAGGAGGTCGTCGCCCACTCCCCGGGGAAGATCACGTTGCACGATCCATTCCCGAATGGAGGAGCGCATGTTCCTCAGCTCTCCAGGGGTGGCCGAGAACACGGCGTGAAACTCTTGGGCGTCCATGGCGTTGCGCATGACGAGGACCGCTGCATCGTCGCCGCGGGGAGAGCCGGGGACGAGGTTCTCGAACAACTCGTTGCACATCTCCTCAGGCGTGCTGTCGGCGAGTTTGGAGACCAGACGCTCCAGGCGGGTCAAGCCCACGCTGAGGGATTCACCTCGCTGCTCGATGAGCCCGTCGGAGTAGAGGACGAGGGAACCACCCAGATCGATGTGAGCCGACGCCTGGTGTCGCTCGCTCGCCTGACCGTAGAGCGGCTCGGTCTGGCCCTGGTCGAGCCAGGTGGTGGCACCGCCCGGGGAGACCAACAGGGCCGGAGGGTGGCCGGCCGAGGCATAGACCACGGTCTGTTCCGCCAGGTCGACGAGGGCGTAGAACACCGTGGCGTAGTCGGTCCCACTCGGCCCTCCGACGAACTCGTCGAGCTCGCCCAACAGAGAGGCGGGTTGGTCGTTGTGTAACGCCAGAGCCGCCAACGCCGCCCGAAGCCGGCCCATGGACACCATGGCGTCGATTCCATGCCCGACGATGTCCCCGACGGCGAGCCCGATGCGCCCGTCCCCGAGGTCGATGCTGTCATACCAGTCACCTCCGACTTCCAGGGCGTCGCTCGCCGCCTCGTAGCGGGCTGCGATGTCGATCCCTGGCTTGGAGAGGAGGCGGTCGGGGAGGAGACCACGCTGGATCCGAACCGCAAGTTCGTGATTCCTCAGTCTCTCTCGTTCCGCGGCCCTGGACTCGAGCTGAGAACGAGCCGCGGCCTCGGTCGCCAACTCCCTTTCGTGTGACTCGGCGGCGATGAGAAGCCCGGCGAGGGCGAATATGGTGATTTGCAGTTTCACGAGCATGAGAGCGGCCGGAGCGCTCAGACCGACGATCATCGGATCTGAGTCGAAGATGAGCACGACTGCGATGGTGAGTGCGATCGCCAACGCCGTCA
>CAZZIG010000095.1:0-10970 GCA_964653975.1 uncultured Acidimicrobiaceae bacterium | reverse complement strand
CCGCAGAGTCTTCGATGCCGAGGGAAACGAGTATCTCGACTTTTTCGGCGGCATCCTCACGACGATGTCGGGCTATCGAGTGCCGGAAGTGGTGCAGGCTATCAAGGATCAAGCCGACCGGATGCTGCACACCTCCACCCTCTACCTGATCGAGTCGCAGATCGAGCTGGCGGAGAAGATCGCCGGGCTGAGCGGGATACCCGACGCCAAGGTGTTCTTCACCAACTCGGGCACGGAGGCCAACGACACCGCCCTGATGTTGGCGACGCAATACCGCAAGTCGAACCAGGTGCTGGCCCTGAGGGGCAGCTATCACGGCAAGTCGCATTCGGCGGTGGCCATCACCGGGCAGAAGTCTTGGTCTGCGACCAGCTTCTCGCCCTTCTCGGTCACCTACGTGCACGGCGGCTACAAGCTGCGCAGCCCCTTCGGTCATCTCCCCGACGACGAGTTCACCACAGCCTGCGTCGACGACCTGCGTGATCTGCTCGATATCGCCACTGCCGGTGACGTCGCCGCAATGATCGCCGAGCCGATCCAGGGCGTTGGCGGTTTCGCCACTCCGCCGGACGGGTTCTTCGGTGAGATGAAGGAGGTGCTCGACGCCCACGGCATCCTCTTCATCACCGACGAGGTACAGACGGGGTGGGGCAGGACAGGGGAGCACTTCTGGGGATATCAGGCCCACGGGATCACTCCGGACCTGCTCACCTTCGCCAAGGGTTTGGGCAACGGGCTCGCCATGGCGGGTGTCGTGGCGCGACCCGACATCATGGACTGCCTCCAGGCCAACTCGATTTCCACCTTCGGAGGGAACCCGCTGGCCACGGCAGGAGCCCTCGCCAACCTGAACTATGTGTTGGAGCACGATCTCCAGACCAACGCCCACAAGGTGGGCAGTCAGCTCAAGAACGGGATCCATCACCTCGCCGAAGACGTGCCCGAAATCGTCGAGGTGAGGGGTAAAGGTCTCATGATCGGCGTGGAGTTCGCTCACCCCGATGGCACTCCCGATCCCGGGCTGACCGCGGGGGTGATGGAGGCGGCCAAGGCCGAGGGTCTGTTGATCGGCAAGGGCGGCCTCTACGGCAACACGCTTCGCATTGCCCCCCCGTTGACCGTGACCGAGGAAGAGGCCGAGGAGGGTTTGGACAAGCTGACCAAGGCGATCGCCAGGGCACGAGAGGCATGATGTCCCGCAGTCGCTTTCCGCGTGCCCCAGAGCCGGATATCCGGCTCCCATGCATTAGGAAGCGGTCATAAGGAAACGGAGGAACACATGGCCAAGACACTCATCAAAGGCGGCACGGTGGTCACCGCCATCGACCAGATGCCCGCAGACGTCCTCGTCGAGGACGGCAAGGTGGTCGCCCTCCTCGGCCGGGAGCAATCCGTAGATGCCGACGAGGTCGTCGACGCCACCGACAAGCTGGTCCTCCCCGGGGGTATCGACGTCCACACCCACATGGAGCTGCCCTTCGGAGGGACGTTCGCCGCCGACACCTTCGAGACCGGGACTCGAGCCGCGGCCTGGGGCGGGACGACCACCATCGTCGACTTCGCCGTGCAGACGGTGGGCGAGTCGGCCATGGAAGGCTGGGAGAAGTGGATGGAGAAGGCCCGGGACAACTGCGCCATCGACTACGGCTTCCACATGATCACCGGCGACATCAACGACCAGACACTGAAGGAGATGGAGTTGCTGGTCAGGGAGGGCGTGACCAGCTTCAAGATGTTCATGGCCTATCCAGGGGTGTTCTACTCCGACGACGGGCAGATCCTGAGGGCGATGCAGAAGGCGGCCGAAGACGGGGCGACGATCTGCATGCACGCCGAGAACGGGATCGCCATCGACGTCCTCGTCGAACAGGCGCTCGACCGGGGCGAGACCGATCCCATCAACCACGGTCTGGTGCGGAAGTCGATCCTCGAGGGTGAGGCCACCCACCGGGCGATCAAGCTCGCCGAGCTGACCGGCGTTCAGCTCTACATCGTCCACCTCTCCGCGCTCGAGGCGTTGGACGAGGTGATCCGCGCCCGGGACGATGGTCTCAACGTCTTCGCCGAGACCTGCCCCCAGTACCTGTTCCTGTCGCTGGAGAACCTGGGCAACGGGTTCGACGGAGCCAAATACGTGTGCTCGCCGCCGCTGCGTGACGCCGACGCCGGCCACCAGGAGCGGTTGTGGCAGGGCCTCAGGACCAATGACCTCCAGGTCGTGTCCACCGACCATTGCCCGTTCTGCATGGGCGACCATCACACGTTCGGCACCCAGAAGCAGCTGGGCAAGGACGATTTCTCCAAGATCCCCAACGGCATGCCCGGCGTCGAGCCGCGCATGGGCCTGATGTACAACGGGGGAGTGGTCGAGGGCCGGATCGGTCTCAACCGGTTCGTCGAGATCACTGCCACGACCCCGGCGAAGATGTTCGGGATGTATCCCAGGAAGGGGACCATCGCGGTCGGATCCGACGCCGACATCGTGGTCTTCGACCCCAACGGCTCCCACACGATCTCGGTCGACACCCATCACATGGACGTCGACTACTCGGCATATGAGGGCTGGGAGATGGAGGGCAAGGTCGACACGGTGATGTCCAGGGGCAAGGTCATCGTCGCCGACGACCAGTACCTGGGCGAGCCCGGCGATGGGGAGTACATCGCCCGCGGTCCCAGCCAGTACACGATCTGAAACCGTGAACCCAGGGTTCCTCGATCGAGATCGGGCCGGCGCGTGACCGTCCGAATCGTCTAGTTTGGCCTCCGGCCCCCTCGGGCAAAAGGGGGGCGTTCGAACATGGCAAGACCTTGCCAACGCGACGAGGTGGGGCATCGATGGCTATTCGTCGCGCCCACTCTGAGAGGAGAGCCCTATGCGAAAGCGATCAATCGCGCCGTTGGTGAGCGCGATACTGCTGGCGGCGCTCATCGCGAGCCCTGCACTGGCCCATCACGACGATGGCAAGGGAGGTGTTCAACCTCCAACGATGGCCGAGCTCGAGCACGAGTTCGAAAATGTCGTGGCATCCAATTCCAATGAGAGAAGCAACGCCCCGAGGCGGTTCGCTCCCTGCATAAGGGGAGAGGCGGCCAAAACCTTCGGATGTGACGGGATCGACATGCTGAGCCACCTCACCCTCGGTGACCTCGGTCTCGGCTTCGGTAACGACATGTGGGGCTGGACCGATCCTCAGACGCGGAACGACTACGCGCTGATGGGTGGCCCTGAAGGAACGGTCATCGTGGACATAAGCGACCCCAAACGACCGGACGTCGTCGGGATCCTCCCGACGCACACGACGGGTGCTTTCTTGTGGCGGGACATCAAGGTGTTCGAGAACCACATGTTCGTGGTGTCGGAGGACCCGGGCCACGGGATGCAGGTGTTCGACCTCACCGAGGTTCGTGGCGTGACAGGCGACGCGGTCACTTTCTCCGCGACCGCCCATTACGACGGGTTCGGTAACGCCCACAACCTGGCCATCAATGAAGACACCGGGTTTGCCTACGCCGTCGGCACGTCGACGTGCGCCGGTGGTCTGCACATGGTCGACATCTCCGACCCGGCCAACCCGGTATCCGCCGGATGCTTCGACGATCACAACTACATACACGACACCCAATGTGTCGTCTATGAGGGCGTCGATGCCGAGCACCGTGGCAAGGAGATCTGCTTCAACTCGGCGGCCGATGGGTTCACGATCGGGGCGATCTTCAACACGGTGTCGATCGTCGATGTGACGGACAAGTCGAATCCAATCCCGTTGTCGAGGATTGACTATCCCGACGATGGGTACAGCCATCAGGGCTGGCTGACCCCGGACCAGTCGTACTTCCTTCATAACGACGAGTTGGACGAGTTTGTCCACGGTTTGACCACGACCACACGGATCTTCGATGTACGGGACCTGGACAGTCCGTCACTCGTCGAGACGGTGGAGCATGACACCACCTCGATCGGCCACAACGCCTATACCGAGGGCCGTTACCTGTTCGCATCGAATTACACGGCGGGTCTGCGGATCTTCGACATAACCGAGGTTGGATCCGGCGAGCTGCCCGAAGTGGCTTACTTCGATCTCTACCCGGAGAACGACAACCCCAACTTCGAAGGTGGCACCTGGTCCAACTACCCCTACTTCCACCAGAAGAAGGTGGTTGCGGTATCCAGCATGGACAGGGGCCTGTTCATTCTCCAGCCGAGAATCGGGTCCTGAACCTGATCTGAGGGGAGCCGGTCGATCCGGCCGGCTCCCCCCGGGGCCGCGGCATCCCACCCGACGTCGCCCGAGCAACTGGCTAACTTGACGGTCATGGACTTTGGCGTCGTACTGCAGACGGATCCACCGGCGAGGAGGGTCATCGAGCTCACCAGGATGGCGGAGGACCTGGGATTCACCCACGGGTGGACTTTCGACAGCCATGTGCTGTGGCAGGAGCCGTTCGTCATCTACTCCCAGATGCTCGCTGCGACCGAGCGCATGGTGGTCGGACCCATGGTCACCAATCCCGGAACCCGGGATTGGACGGTGCTGGCGTCCCTCTTCGCCACGCTCAACGAGATGCACGGCCCCCGAACCATCTGTGGCATGGGAAGGGGTGATTCTGCGCTCCGCTACATCGGCAAGAGGCCGAAGACCCTCGCCACGATGGTGGAGGCGATGGGGGTGATCAAGGGCCTCGTCGCCGGGGAGGAGGTCGACTACAACGGCCAGAAGCTCGACATCCCCTGGATCGACGAAGGATGGGATCTCCCCATGTGGGTCGCCGGCTACGGCCCCAAAGCGCTGGCCACGGTCGGCCGACACGCCGATGGGTACATCCTCCAGCTCGCCGATCCCCAGGTCCTGGAGTGGACCGTGGCTGCAGTCCGCGCCGCAGCCGAGGAGGCCGGCCGCGATCCCGACGAGCTGGAGATCTGTGTGGTGGCCCCCGCCTATGTCGGCGCCGACATAGACCATCAGCGGGAGCAGCTGCGTTGGTTCGGGGGCATGGTGGGCAACCATGTGGCCGACATGGTCAAGCGATACGGCGAGGACACCTCGAAGGTGCCCGAGGTCCTCTCCGATTACATCAAGGCACGCGAAGGTTACGACTACGACCACCACGGCAAGGCCGACAACCCGTCGACCGACTTCGTGCCCGACGAGATCGTCGACAGGTTCTGTGTTCTCGGCACCGCCGACCAGCACATCGAGAAGTTGCAGCTCTTGAGAGAACTGGGGGTGGGTCACTTCGGGATCTATCTGATGCACGACGACCAGGAAGGGACCCTGCGCGCCTACGGGGAGAAGATCATCCCTGCCCTCGACCGCTGAGCATGAACAGGAGGTTCCGTCTCGTCGACGTGTTCGGCGAGCGTCCCCTCTCCGGGAACCCACTGGCGGTGGTCATCGACTCGGAGGGTCTCACCACCGCCGACATGCTCGAGATCACCAGATGGCTCGACTTCTCAGAGACCACCTTCCTGCTTCCCCCCGAGAGCGAGGGGGCGGACTACCAGGTTCGCATCTTCACTCTCGCCGGCGAGTTGGCATTCGCCGGCCACCCCACCCTCGGGATTTGTCACGTCTGGCAGAGTCTCACCGGTGACTCCGGCGACGAAGTCACCCAGGAATGTGGGGCGGGGCTGGTCAGACTGCGCCGCTCCGGGCGGCGGCTCTCGTTCGAGGCACCCCGGTTGATCCGCGATGGGCCCGTCGACCCCGAGACCGTGGCGGAGCTGGCCGCCGTGCTCGGCATCGAGCCTGGCGAGGTTCGGGCGGCTCGCTGGGTGGACAATGGACCCGGCTGGGTGGGGTTGTTACTCGAAGACGCGGATGTCGTTCGAGAGCTGCGGCCCGACTTCGCCCGACACCCTCGTCCTGGTGAGAAACTGGACATCGGCGTGGTCGGGATGTACCCGGAAGGGTGGGAGTGCGTCTACGAGGTGCGGGCATTCTTCTCGGGGGAGAGGGGGGAGATGGTCGAGGACCCCGTCACCGGGAGTCTCAACGCTTCACTGGCGCAGTGGATGATCTCCGAAGGGTGGGTGCGGACACCTTATGTGGCCTGTCAGGGCACCGTCCTCGGCCGGAGCGGGCGGGTCCACGTCTCCGGTGACGCCGACTCGGTGTGGGTCGGGGGCTTGGTCTTCGACGTGGTCGACGGAGAGCTATCCGCTCCGATCGGACATAGCGCCACTCAGACGTAGGCCGACCCGACTGCCGCCGCGTATATCGCGATCATCACCATGAGCATCGCGTAACCGAGGATGCCGTTCTCGGCGAAGTCATCGTTCAACTTCGCCGCGGTCAGTCCGATCGCCACGAAAAAGAGCATGGTTCCAATCCACTCGGGCACTGGTGTTCGCCTCCTCTGGCCTCCCCGAACGACTCTACGCGACTTCTTAACCACCTTGCGTAGGGGGTAAACCAACCTGGCAGGAGTCATGCGCAGGTGCGGTGGGCGTGGGGTGCGGAACCGACCACGGCTGAGGACGTGTCGACCATCGCCGAGCGTCCCGCTGCTGGCACAAATTGTCGAATCTTCCCGGTACCGACCACACTCCCGGCTCATGCAGCCCTCCTCACTGACCGTCGACGACGTCTCATACGAGCAACTGGCGGGGACGATCGACCACTCACTCCTGAAACCCAACCTCACGGTCGACGACATCGTTGCCGGATGCGCCCTGGCCGCGCAGTACGAGGTGGTTTCGGTGTGCGTCCGACCTGCCGACGTTCCCCTCGCCGTCTCGGAGCTGGAGGGGACCGGGGTCGCGGTGGGAACCGTGATTTCGTTTCCGCACGGCGACTCCACCACCTCGATCAAGGTGGCCGAGGCGGAGAAAGCGCTGGAGGACGGAGCAGTCGAGCTGGACATGGTGCTCAACATCGGGTGGCTCCTGTCGGAGCGCCACGACGACGTTCGGGCGGACATCGCCGCCGTGGTCGATGTCTCCGGCGACGCCATCGTCAAGGTCATCCTGGAGAACGCCTACCTGACCGACGAGCAGAAGATCACCGCATGCAAGCTGGCCGAGGCGGCCGGCGCCGACTACGTCAAGACCTCGACGGGATACGCACCGACCGGTGCCACCATCGATGATCTCCGTTTGATGAGGGAGACCGTCGGCCCAGGAGTCAAGCTCAAGGCTGCCCACGGGGTACGAACCCTCGATGCCCTCCTCGCCGTCATCGAGGCCGGCGCCGACCGCTGCGGTGCCACCGCCACGGCGACCATCCTCGACGACTACCGCGCCCGTACCGCGACATAGCCCGGTCCTGTTCAGCCCCATTGGGAGCACGCCCACCAGGACCGCGACGCGACCGGCGTCGACCTGCTTCCTCCGCCAGGTCTGCCAGACGAGCTCGGCCGTCGCTGAGCCGACCCCGGGCTAGTCCGTCGTGATCCGGGTGTAGGCCGCCGCGACGAAGACGATCATCGATCCGAACAGGATCTGACGCACCGCCTCGGGATACCCCAGTGAGGACAGGATGGAGGCGATGACGGTGAGGATGAGCGCTCCCACCATTGTGCCGCTGTAGTTGCCCCGGCCACCGAGGATGGAGGTGCCGCCGATGACCGCGGCTGCGACGCTGGGCAGCAGCGCCGAGTCGGCGAGAGTGACACTGGCCACATTGGTGAGACCCGAGTAGAGGAACCCGGCGACACCGGCGAGCAGTGCGGAGATGATGTAGAGAACAGTCAACACCTGCCACGACTTGGCACCAGAAAGCCGCGAAGCCACCTCGTTGTCGCCGATCGCGTAGAGCAGCCGGCCGAACCCGGTCCGGTTGAGGATGAACATGATCACCAGCGCCAGAGGGATGAAGACCAGGAGATTGACCGGGATGAACCCGCCGATCATGTTTGCGCCCACCTGTCGGAACACCGTCGGCACGCCGGAGCCGGTCTGCACCCTGATCAGTTGCCACACATTGGCGAGCCCCAGCACCACCAGGCTCATGCCCAGCGTCATGATGAGCGGGTGGACCTTGAACACACCGGCCCCTATTCCGTTGACGAAGCCCACGACGGCGGACACGGCCAGCGCGATCAGGATCGCCGCCGGAAGACCGGTGTCGGCGACGAGCGTGGCCACCAGAAACCCTGACATCGACGCCACGGCGCCGACAGAGAGGTCGATCCCTGCGGTCAGCATCGTCATGGTCTGACATCCCGCCAGGATCGCCAACGGCACCGCACCCCTGATCATCACGCCGGCCCAATTGGGGGAGACGATGCCGGGACGGATCACCTCGCTGAGGATCACGAGGATGGTGAGCATGCCGAGGAGAGGCACGATGGGCCGCTCTCGGAACAGCGCCCGGATGCCTGCCGCCGTCGTCCAGCGGGGACGCCGCGAGGGGGCCGTGTCGACCGCGCTCACCTGTCTCTCCTGAGCTGGATCAGACTCCCCACCATGACCACTCCTACCAGGATGAGACCCTGCGCCACCGTGGCCAGGTTGGTGTCGATGTTGAGGAACGTCATGTCGGTGCGGATGAGCGAGAGGATCACAACCGCGATCACCGGCCCGAAGACACCACCACGACCCCCGGCGAGACTGACACCACCGAGGACCACTGCGGCGACGCTCATCAGCGTGTAAGGGCCGGGAACCGGTGTCCCGATCCCGGTCGTGGCGGTGAGGCTGAGCCCGGCGAGCGCCGAGAAGAGCCCGGCCAGCATGTAGGAGAAGATCTTGGTCCAGGTGACCGAGACCCCGCTGCGGAACGCCGCCAGCGGATCGCTGCCTACCGCGTACAACGCCAGACCGAGCCGGGAGCGACGAATCGGGACCCAGATCACCGCGATGACGACGACCAGAAGCACAGCCGCCTTGGGCAGCCACTGGGTCAGGAGCGGGCCCCGGGTGACTCCGCCCAGCCAGTCGGCCGAACCGCCCCCCGGGGTGTTCAAGACCAGGAGCGCCGCCCCGGCCCACACGAAGAGCATCGCCAGAGTCACAACGATGTCCGGGACGCGGGTGAATGCGACCAGGGCGCCGTTGACGGCACCGATCAGAAGGCCCAACACGAGAACGCCGAGGACGACGAGGATGGCGAACCCTTCGCTCCTGTCTTCCATCAGGGACGCCGACACCACGCTGGTGAGCGCCATCATGGACCCGATCGAGAGGTCGATTCCCCGGGCGAGCACCGCACAGGTCTGCGCCACCGCAGCGAAGGCGAGGGGTAGGACGGAGATCGCCAGACCCTGCACACCGGCCGGACCGTAGGTGGGCTGGATGATCCTGGTCACCACCAACAAAAGGGCCAGGATCCCGAAGAGCCCGATGGTCCAACTGTTGCGTCGCAACACCGTCCCTAGCGAGCGACGCGTGGGACTCCTCGGGCCCGGGGCGGTGTCGGCCGCTGCAGTCAACGCGGCTCCCCCTCGTCTCGTGTTGCGAGGGGCTCCTCTGGATGTGCGCCGGCGATCACTTCCTCGGGGAGCAGGTCCTCGGAACGGAGATTGTGGGCCGCCCGAAGCAGTGCGGCCTCGTCGGCGTCCTTGGCGTCGAGTTCGGCCACCACCTCGCCGCCGAAGATGACAATGGCACGGTCACAGGCGAGTTGGACCTCGCTGAGCTCGGAGGTGTAGAGCAGGACCGCTGCGCCGGTCGAGGCGAGCTCGCGCAACAACGGGTAGATCTGGTGCTTGGTGCGGATGTCGATGCCCCGGGTCGGGTCGAAGCACAGCAGTGTCTCAAGCCCGCTGGCGATCCATCGTGCGATCGTCACTTTCTGTTGGTTCCCGCCGGAGAGGAAACGCACCTCGCTTTGGGCCCTGATGTCGATCTGGAGCCGGTCGATGGCGCGGTCCACTTTCGGCTTCTCTCTGCTGAATCGGATCGGGCCCCACTGGGGGAGACGGACATTGAAGGGAAGGGCGATGTTGTCCCGCACCGATCGTTGCATCAGCAGTGCCTCGGCCCGATCGGCAGGCACGAAGACGACGCCTTCGCGAATGGCGTCGGCGGGGTGACGGAACGAGACCACCTCTCCGTCAACCAGCACTTGACCGGAGACGGGGCGATTCGAGCCGGAGAGGATGTCGAAGAGCTCGTCCTGTCCCTGACCTTCGAGGGCTACCACCCCCACCACCTCGCCGGGGAAGATCTGGAAAGACACGTCTTTGAGCCGTCTCTCCGCGGCCAGGCCGCGCACCTCGAGACGGGGCCGCCCCTCACGGGCGGTGCCCCGCTCTCCGAGCTCTTGCTCGTCAGCCATGTCTTCGACGATCTCTCCCAGCATCAGCTCGACGATCCGGTCGGCGGACCCCTGGTCTCCGACGTCGACGACACCCACTGTCTCCCCTTCACGCAGCACGGTGGCGCGGTCGCATACGGCTGCGATCTCGATCATGCGGTGAGATATGAAGATGACACTGCTGTCCCCACCCCGTAACCCGGCGACCGTCTCCAGGACCGACTCGGTGAGGTTGGCGGGGAGAGCGGCGGTCATCTCGTCGAGCATGAGGACATCGGGCTCGATCGCCAGCGCCCTGGCCAGGTCGATGACTCGCAGGTTGGCGAGAGACTCCTCGCGTGCCATGCGTGTCAGGTCGAGGTCTTCGACCCCGAGAATGTCGATCCAGTGACGGAACGGCTCGATCGGAGTCTGGGTGAGCCGAAGATTGGAGAGGATGTCGAGGTCGGGGATGAGTGCCGGCTCCTGGTATACCGAGACCAGACCGCCGCGACGGGCCTCGGCGGGAGAGTGGGCGCGGCGTTCCGTTCCCCGTACCTTGATGGTCCCCTCGTCGGGGCGAACCCCGCCGGTCAGGATCTTGACGAGCGTGCTCTTCCCGGCCCCGTTGGCTCCCATCAAGGCATGGACCTCGCCGGGGAGCACGTGTAGCGAGGCGGATCTGAGCGCAACGACTGCACCGTATCGCTTGGAGACATCCGTTGCCTCGAGCAGGTATTCGGTGGTGCCGTCGGTCATCGTCGTAGTCGCTGGTGCGTTGGGATGGAGTTG
>CAZZIG010000094.1:0-34268 GCA_964653975.1 uncultured Acidimicrobiaceae bacterium | reverse complement strand
TGTCACCGCACGCACCCTCGAGGTGCTGAGACGACGGGTCGACGCCATCGGGGTCACCGAGCCCACCCTCCAGGTCGCCGGTGAGAACCGAATCATCGTCGAGCTACCCGGTCTCGATGACCCCGACGAGGCGGTCGAGGTGATCGGTCGCACCGCCCAACTGACCTTCCACCAGGTGCTGGATAGCTATCCGCCGGGCAGTGCCCCTGACGACGTGGACGGGATCGTTGTCCCCGGCGAGTCCGGGGAAGACCTGGTCCTCGGTCCGGTGGCCGTATCCGGGGAGCAGGTGGAGATGGCGGCTCCGTTCTTCGACAGTCAGGGCACGGCCCAATGGGTGGTGACGATCAACTTCCGTCCCGAAGGGGCCCGGGCATGGGCCGAGCTCACCTCCGAGGCCGCCTGTGCCGACCCGACCTCTCCCCAACGCCGTGTGGCGATCGTCCTCGACTCGGAGGTGATCTCCAGCCCGGGGGTTGCCTTCGACGTCGGGTGCGGTGTTGGGATCACCGGGGGCAGCACCCTGATCACGGGTGGTTTCGACGAGGAGGAGGCCGGCGAGCTGGCGGCCCTGATCCAGGGTGGCGCCCTCCCCGTCCCCGTCGAGATCATCGAGCGAGGAACCATCGGCCCCACTCTCGGCGAGGCGGCGATCGCGGCCAGCATCGAGGCGGCGGTGATCGGCGCCGGTCTGACCATCCTCTACATGATCTTCTTCTATCGGCTGATGGGAGTGGTCGCTGCCATCTCACTCGCCGGCTACGCCATAGCCACCTATGCCCTGCTGGTCTGGATCGGAGCCACCCTCACCCTCCCTGGCATCGCCGGGTTCGTCCTCGCCATCGGGATGGCCGTCGACGCCAACGTCCTCGTCTACGAACGGGCCAAGGAGGAATACGTCGAGAACCGGTCGATCAAGGAGTCGATCGTCGCCGGGTTCACCCGCGCCTGGTCAGCAATCGCCGACGCCAACGTCACCACCCTCCTCGCCGCCGGTCTCCTCTTCATCTACGCCTCAGGGGCCGTGCGTGGATTCGGGGTGACTCTCTCCATCGGTGTCGTGGTGTCGATGTTCTCGGCGCTAGTGGTCACCCGGGTCCTCCTGGAGGTCTTGATGAGCCTCCCCGGCATGGAGGACCGGCCCCGTCTGATGGGGATGACCTTCGGGCGTCGCTTCCAGGAGTGGATCAAGACGACGCGTCCGAACCTTCTGGGCGGTTGGCGCCGCTGGATCCTGGTGTCGGCGGTCGCCATGACCCTCGCTCTTTCCGGGCTTTTGGTCGCCGGAGTCAATCTCGGCCTCGAGTTCGTCGGTGGGCGGCTCTTCGAGTTCTCGACGCCCAGCGAGGTCGACATCGAGGAGCTGCGATCAACCCTCACCGAAGGCGGTCTGCCCAGGGCCGGCATCCAGGAGTCCGGGTCGGGCAATCTGATCATCCGAAGCGAAGAGCTCTCCGCCAACGAGGAGGCGCTCGTCCTCGCATCGGTGGAAGAGGTGGGCGGCGAGGTCTCCCTGGTTCGTGACCAATTCGTCGGACCGACCCTCGGGGACGAACTGCGTAACCGGGCCTTGATGGCCCTGGGCATCGCCCTTCTCGTACAGCTCATCTACCTCGCCATCCGTTTCCGTTGGACCTTCGCTTTGTCCTCGGTGCTGGCCATGGCCCATGACGTTTCCATCCTCATCGGGCTCTTCGCCTGGATGGGGAAGACCTTCGACGGTGTGTTCCTCGCTTCACTGCTCACCGTCATCGGATACTCGGTCAACGACTCGGTGGTGATCTTCGACCGCATCCGCGAGCAGATGGGTCTCCGACCCGACGACCCGGTCGAGGAGGTGGCCAATGACGCCTGCCTGCAGACGGTGCCCCGGACCATCAACACCGGGCTCGGGGCGATGATGATCCTCGTCAGCCTCTACCTCCTGGGCGGAGACACCCTGGCCGACTTCGCCCTCGCCCTGCTCATCGGGATCGTCGTCGGGACCTACTCATCGGTGTTCACCGCATCACCACTGGCCATCTACTTCGAGGAGCGGTTCCCCCGGCCCCCACCCGAACCGGAGCCGAAGACACCCGTCGGGCGGAGTCGCAGCGGCCGCAACTGATCTTCCGGGCGTCGGGACAGGCTCGGTGCCCGGAGATGGAGCCCTCCCGGGCACCGGTACAGTCGGCGCATGACCGTCGGCCTCCCGATCGACAATGCCGTCCTCATCGGGGCGGCGCTCCTGATCCTCGGAGTGTTCGTCGCCGGGTTGTCCGACCGGCTCCGTCTCCCCGCAGCCCTGCTCTCCCTCGGTTTGGGCATGCTCTTCGGCAGCGACGCCCTCGGCCTGGTCGACATCGCCGACTACGCCATGGTGCGCAACTTCAGCGTCATCGCCCTGATCGTCATCCTGTTCGAAGGCGGGCTCACCACCAAACCGTCTGCGTTGCGAGAGGCCGGGGCGCCGGGCCTCACCCTGGCCACGTTGGGCGTCATCATCACCGGTGCCGTCACCGGGGTCGGGGCGCAGTGGGTGTTCGGGTTCGGCTGGCAGACATCGCTCCTGATCGGCGCGGTCGTCGCTTCCACCGACGCGGCCGTGGTCTTCGATCTGGTGCGCCGGGCGCCCCTGCCCCGCCGTGTCGCCGGGATCCTCGAGGTCGAGTCGGGGGCCAACGACCCCATCGCCATCGTCTTGACCATCGGGCTGCTCACCGGTCTGGAGGGGGTGGCGGCGGGAGTCGTCGATTGGGTCTGGTTCGGCTTCTGGCAGCTCACCGGGGGCCTCCTCGTCGGAGGGCTCGTGGGGGTGTTGGCTCGTTGGCTCCTGGGATTGCGATTGCGGTCGGAGGGTCTCTACCCGATCGTCGCCGCCGGGATGGCCGGGCTCGCCTACGGGGGTGCCGCATTGGTCTCCGCCTCGGGGTTCCTCGCCGTATACGTCACCGGTCTGGTCATCGGAGCCACGGTGCCACGACGACGGCGGGTCATCCGGAGCTTTCACACCAGTCTGGCCAACGGGGCGGACATCGGGTTGTTCCTATTGCTCGGTCTCCTGGTGTTCCCCTCGCAACTGCCCGGTCTGGCCTGGGAGAGCCTGGCTGTGGCAGGGGTCCTGATCGTGGCGGCACGACCGCTGGCGGTCCTGGTATCGATGCTGCCGTTCCGCATGCCGTGGCGGGAGAACGTGGTCCTGTCCTGGGCAGGACTGCGGGGAGCCGTCCCGATCGTCTTGGCAACCTTCCCGGCTACCGCCGGCATCCCCGAAGGGCAGACGATCTTCAACGTCGTCTTCTTCGTCGTGCTCACCTCGACTCTGATCCAGGGAACGACCACGGTGCCATTGGTTCGCCGGCTCGGTCTGGAAACAGAGGCCCCGGCCTGGCAGTCGATCGCCGAAGCCCTCCCCATCGACGCTGCCGACATCGACCTGGTCGAGATCAACGTCACCCCCGACCTGGCGATCAGCGGGAAGACCCTCGCCGAGCACCCCTTGCGACCGGGGATGCTGGTCATCGCGGTCCTCCGCGAGGGGGGCGCGGTCATCCCATCGGGCCGGACCCTGATACATCCCGACGATGTCCTGGTGTTGAGCATCGATCAGGACCTGGTCGAGTTCACCGATGTGACGGCCTGGGCGAGGGGCGAGATCGAGGCGGTGTCGGATGCGCCAAGCCGGCAGCGCGGGCCCGAGCCCGAGGACGACCCGGTTGATCCGTCGTCGGCAACGGGTGACGAACAGGCCCGACCCGGAGCCGGTCAGGGCGAGTAGCTGCGACTGGTGTGGGTGTTGCCGGAAGGGTCGACGAGGAAGACGGTGTCACCGTCGTTGTTCCAGATCGCCGAGCCGACCGAGCACCAATAGAGGGAGGTGCCGAAGTCCTCACCACAACCCGAGTGAATGGTGATTTCCTCTCCCGGGACGATCGAGAAGCCCCGAGGAAACCTGTACCGGTGGATTGGCGACTCGTCCTTGATCCCCCACCCGGTGAGATCCACGACCCCCTCACCCAGATTGCCGAGTCTGACCCACTCGTCGTTCAGGTTCTCGTTGTCGTTCCCGGTTGCATCCGGACGCCAGTCGACGATGTGGAGGTCGGCGTCGGCTGAAGGCCCGCAGGCGTCGGGCGCCCACAGCCCGACTCCGGCCTCTCTGGCCTCCCGCTGTGCCGCCTCGAGACGGTCCGACATGGCCAGGTCCGGAGGGTAGCGCCGGCTGACCGCCACCCCCCTCCTCACCAACTCCTCGTTGACCGACATCGACCCGACCCACAGGTAGCGGAGCAGCCGGCCGAACTGGTCGCGGTCCGACTCGTCGCGGGTGATGCCGATCTCTGAGTCGAGGGAGAGGAGGATGGTCAACACCGAAGCCGCCTCGGAAGCCCAGCATTCGCCTCCCTCCGGAGCGTTGATGCCGATCAGCCGAACCCGATCGGGGCTGCCGTCGGTCCGGATCACGTCGATGGTGTCACCGTCGATGACGTCGACCACCATCACCACTTCGGCCGACGGCTCGAGAAAGTCATTCGGGTCTCCCGACGGTCCCGCCATGGGCGGGCCGAACCCGTCCTCGGAGCCCGGGCTCGGAGTGCTGGTAGAGACCGCTGCGCTCGTCGTCGTGTCGGGCAGGGGCTCGGTGGTCTCGGGCAACGGGGTCGCGGTGACGGCCGGAGTGGAAGTGGTCCCCTGCGACTCGGGTGCCGTCGTCGGGGTGGGCTCGTCGTCACCAACCGGTTCCTCGACGATGGCGGCGAGGAGGAACAGCAGGAACGAAGCCCCTATCAGCAGACCCGCACGTCTCCGACTGGACATGCCGAGCCAGCCCGTCGGATTGACCAGGTTGACCAGACCGAAGACGAAGGCGCCGAGGGCGAGAAAGCTGAGCAAATCGGCCATCGCCGTCCATTATCGGCCGTGGTGACGACAGGTACGACATGGCCCCCCGCAACGACCCTGCTCGTCTAAGTTCTGTTCCGCTCATGCCTGACTCGATCCACGACTTGATCGGACGACTCGCCACAGCGGACCTCGTCGACGCCATGGGGCGCATCCATCGTCACCGCTGTCATCTCCTCGACCTGGTAACGCCGACACCGGGACGGAAGCTGTTCGGGCCGGCCGTGACCATCTCCTTCTTCCCCAGTTGTAGCGCGGCTCTCGCCCCCCGCCAGTACAACTTCGGCGCACTCTTCAACCAGGCCATCGGCGACGAGCCCGAAGGCAAGGTGCTGGTTCTGGCCAGCAACGGCCACACCGACACCTCCCTCGCCGGGGGCACCAAGCTCTCCCGGGCCCACAACCACCGGCTGGCCGGAGTCTTGGCGGACGGTCGGATCCGCGACTTCGAAGAGCTTGCCGGATACGACTTCGCCACCTATTGCAGAGGTGAAGCCACCAAGTGGGGTGGTGACGTCGTGACCCCATTCCAGGCAAACGTCCCGGTCGTGTTGCAGGGAGTCGGGATCCGTCCCGGCGACTACATACACGCCGACTCCTCCGGGGCTGTGGCAATCCCCGCCGGAGAGGTGCGTGCCGTCGTCGAAGGTGCCCTCGCCGTGGTCGAGGAGGACATCGGTTACGTGGAGGAGATCAAGAAAGAACGCCCGGGTGATCGAGCCCGGGACGAGCGCTGAACGAACCGGTCTCGTCGGCTGCAGTGGGGAGTCTCCATCTCGTTGATCGCGTCACGAATTCCCTGGCGCCGACACCAACTCAGGCACCCAGATCTATCGAATCGACCTCGTGCGGCCCCGCGCCACCGTTTATCCGTCTCCGGGCACGGGTACCCAAAGGTGAATCATCGAAAGGACCCTGATGACACGTGTACGCATATTGATCGCTGCCCTCATTGGCGTGCTCGCCCTCGCCGCTTGTTCGGACACCCCGGACAGTGTCGATGAGGCAATCAGCACCCTCCCCGACCAGGGGGACATCAGCGATGCCGTGACCGATCTCCAGGATGAGATCGACGCCGTCGCCACCGCCGTGCAGAACTCGGAGGCCTCTGACGATCTCCAGGCCGGATGGGCCGAACTGCAAGGCGAGATCAACTCGACGGTGAATGCGATCGCATCGAACGAGACCGTCGACACCGACTCCATTCGGGCCGAACTCGACGAGTTCCAGGCGGCGGTCGACGCTGCCGGAGATGATGTCGGCGACGAGCTCATCGCAGCGTGGAACGAGCTGAGGGCTCAGGTCGAGCAGCTGATCGGGTAAGACGCTCCATTCCGGATACTGCAGAGGGCGCCGTGTCGACCGCGGCGCCCTCGCTGTATCCCGGGTCGCAGCGGGTCAGCTGCGGACCAGGGTCACGTCCCGCCGCACCACGAACCAGGCTGCTGTCGCCATGACGACCGCATAGAGACCCAGCCCACCGAGGATCAACGGGTCGGGGACGGCTCCCCTGAAGACGACGTCGTGGAGAGCCTGGATCCCATAGGTGGCAGGGATCAGATAGGAGACCACTTGCACCGGGATGGCGAGCTGTTCGAGGGGCAGGACGAACCCGGTGAAGAAAATGGAGAGAAGCAGAGCCAGCATCGAGTACTGGACGGCCTGAGTGTCCGTCTCCGAGATCCCCGACAGGAGAAACCCGAGACCCAGCGAGGAGAGGAGCAGGAGCACCACCACCAGGGCGTAGACGAGGACCGACCCCCTGAATTGGATGCCGAAGGCCAGCATCGCCCCGGTCAAAGCGGCAGCCACCACGAGACCGATCGAACCAAAACCGAGGTACTTCCCTGCGATCGCCTCGCCGGGCGTCAACGGTGACGCCCTGAACACGTTGGTCAGGCCGAGTTGCCTCTCCCGCACCAACGACAATGCGGCGAAGGTGACGGCGAGATGCTGGACCAGGACCACCAGGGTCCCCGGCGAGTAGAAGACCCCGGGCTCGCTGGAGACGTCGTTGATCTGGGTCACCTCCACGCCAAAGGGGCTCACCAGTAGATCGGGCTCCAGCTCCTGTGCCGCCGCGAGCTGTGTCTCCAGTTCTCCGACTGAGGCGTCGATCTCACGTGCCGCGGCGAGGGCGGTGTCGGGGTCGTCGGATCCCGCTTGCTCCAGCGTGCCGTCCATGTCGCCGAGGACGGCTGCGCCACCCGCTCCCAAGACGGCGGCCACACTGGCGAAGAGATCGTTCGACGCCGAGGAGCCCTGTTGGACGAGGGCGATCTGCTCGCGGAGCATCTCCAGTTCCCGGTCGGCGGCGGCACGATCACCATCCTCCAACGAAGTCACCAGCCGCGACGCCCCCTCCCGGACTGCAGCGAGACCGCTCTCGGCCTCCTCCGACTCCTGTTGTGCCACGTCGACGACCCCGGACAGCACCCGGCGGTTCACCTCGTCCACCGAGAGCTCGGCGAGCAGGCCGATGCTCGCCCGCAGGACCGGGTCGACCTCACCGTGGATCACCTGGAAATTCGCCTGCTCCCCTGCTCGCAACGACTGCAACGGGTCCTCCGGCGCAACTATGAGGATGTCGATATCGCCCTGGCTCATTTGTTGGCGGGCTTGGACTCCGTCGGTCGTGGTGCCCACGAACTCGATGCCGCTCCCGAAGGCGTCGGTCATCTCCTCGCTGTTGGCTGCGAGCTCGGCGTCCTCGCTTCCGACCACCAGCAATGTGCGGAAGGGGTGGGGGTCGTCCCGATAGCCCAACCCGAAGATCAGCAGGATGAGAAATGGGCCCACCACCAGGGTCAAGAGCAGACGGGGCTGGCGGAGGACGCTGGCGAGCTCTTTGCGGATGAAGCCGAAGACCCGGACCAGTCGGGATGACAGACCTTGCCTATTGGACACGGTCGGTCTCCTCACCGTTCTCGAGTTTGGAGACCAACTCGACGAAGACGTCGTCGAACGGCGGCAGATACATCTCCGTCTTCTCGAGCTCGACACCTCGCTGCTCGGCCCAGGCTTCGATCGCGGAGGTGGCGGTCTCCGCATCCTCGACCACCAGGCGGACGCGATCTCTGTCGATCCGATCGAGCGACAACGCCACCGATTCTTCGAGGGAGACGAGGTCGTCGGACCCGGGTGGGCTGACGAAGGTCATCTCGACGAGGGAACCTCCATAGGCCTGTCGACGCAGACCCTCGGGGGTGTCCAGAGTGAGGATCCGGCCTTCCGCCAGGACGACAACGTAGTCGCAATAGGCGGCCTCACCCACATATTGGGTGGTCACCACCAGGGTCTTGCCGGCGTCGGCCAATTCGGTGAACCGGTCCCAGAACTTGCGGCGGAGCACCGGGTCGACGCCTGCGGTGGGCTCGTCGAGAAAGATCAGATCGGGGTCGTGGATCAACGTCGACGCCAGCATCACCCTCCTCTTCTCCCCACCGGAGGCGTCTCGCGGGAGCCGGTCGACGGCACCTTCCAGTTGCACGAAGTCGATCACCTGTGCCAACGCCTTCTTTCGCCGATAGGGCATGCCGTAGAGGGAGGCGGCGAAATTGAGGTTCTCGCGCAAGTTGAGGTCGGGGTAGAGGATCGAGTCCTGGGGCATGTAGCCGATCCGGGCCCGGGTGGTCGAGGTGAAGGCGAGGGGCCGCTGACCCAACACCTCGACGACTCCGGAGTCGGGCTCCAACACCCCGGTCATCAGGTGCACCGTCGTCGTCTTGCCGGAGCCACTCGGGCCGATGAAACCGACGATCGTCCCCTGATCGATGTCGATGTCGAGGTCGAAGACACCCGCCCCCTCACCATAGGACTTGGTCAATTCGGACGTCGTCACAGCAAGAGGCGAAGACTGCATGCGGCTACGATTACCCCGACGACCAGGTCGGGAAACCGTTTGTGTCGACCGGGGACCGGGTAGAAATGTCATTCATGTCCATCGAAACACCGGTTCGGGCGCGCCCCCTCGGACTGGTCAAGGCCAGCGGAACTGTCGTCGTCGCCATGAGTCTCGTCGGGTTGGTGGCCGGGCTCTTCCTGGCGAGATCGCTGGGCGACGACATGCGCTCCACCCTGTCGGTGTCACGGAACGCTTTGGTGGCGATCAGCGACACGGTCGAAGCTGTCGACGGCGTCGCCAACGACACCGCCGCCAGCCTCGAAGCCGCCTCACGAAGCATCGACAGTGCGTCGGCCACCGTCGACAGCACGGTGTCCGCCATCGAAGAGACGGCCACCTTCCTCGACGAGGATCTCCCCTCCACCATCGAAGCGATCCAGTCGTCGATGCCGGCTGCGATCCAGACGGCCAACGCCATCGACGGGACTCTCCGGGCGCTTTCGTTCTTCGGAGTCGACTACAACCCAGAGGAGCCGTTCGGCGAGTCGTTGTCACGGGTGAACCAGGCATTGATCACCCTCCCCGCTGTGTTGAGAGGCCAGAGCGAGTCGTTGCGCCTGCTCCTACCTTCGGCCGAGGACCTGTCGGCCGACACCGCCGAGCTATCGGCAGCCGTGGACGGTCTCAGCGAGAGTCTCGAGAATTTCACCGACCTGGCCGTCACCTACGAGACCACGCTCGCCGAGGCCGAAGTGATCATCGAACGGACCGGCACCTCCATCGAGACCAGCCTGTGGATGATCAGGATCCTGGTCATAGGAATGGGTATCGCCGGGCTGGCGGTGGGAGTCAGCCTGATCGTCGTCGGACGCTCCCTGGAGGACCTCCGGGTGGATGTGGACGCTGTCGACGAGCTCGAAGAAGACACGGTTCAGGCGTGACCGTCGACTCCTAGAGTCGGCGGCTCATGTCCCTCGACCGCACCGACCTGCGCACGTCGATCAACGATCTCTACCGTCGCGAGCTCGACGCCCTCGGGGACTCGGGCACCTACGCACTCCTCGAAGAGGCCCGGCGGTGGGACCTGGGCTCGACCCTGGCCGATGGCGGGGTGATCACCTCCGCCCATGTCAACGTGGGGGACTGCGGGGTGCACGTGGCGGCCGCGGTCAATGCCGCACTGGACACCGGGGCCGACACCGTCCTGGCCATCAGTGTGCTCCACGCCTTCACCGAAGAGATGGAGCTGGCACGCCGCGATGTCTCCTCCGACGGTGGGGCGCCGTCGAACCACCCGACATGGGGTATCCAGGGCCCGGGGCTCAGGTTCCGGGACGAATGGCAAGGCGATCACGCCATGCGGGCGCTGCGTCACTTCTGGGAAGCGGAGACCCGTCGTCGCGGGATCTTCGACCGTCGGCTGATCGAGCGATATCCCTTCCTCGCCGGGGGCAGACCCGGAGACCTCCCCAACATCGACGAGGTTGCGGGAATCGCCGAGAACGCGGTGATCGTCGCCACCGGCGACCAGTTCCATCACGGCATCGCCTACGGGACCCCGGAGGAGACGGCTCTGGAGATGGAACCGGAAGGGCTCGACGCGGCCAGGGAGAGCATGGAGGCGGGCATCGCCTTGATCGAGGCGGGCGATTACGCGGGCTATGACCGGCACTGTGTCGTCGCCAAGAGCGACGACCGTGACGCGGCCCAGCTCTACCGATTTCTCCGTGGCCCGCTCGAGGGAACCCTGCTCGACATCGGAGCGTCCGACGCCACCGACCTCTACGACGCCCCGGCACCGTCGTGGGCCGCGGGAGGCTTCATCGAGTTCCGACCGGTCCGCTGAGCGGCTCGGCCGCGAGACGGCCGCCGGATGTGTGTGAGACTGGGTGTCATGGACACCCACGAGATCAGCCTGGACACCGGCAACCGGAAGACGACGGTGGACATAACCCGACAAGCCGTCTCGTTCTGTGAGAACAAGGGCGACGGATTGCTCTCCGTCTTCGTCCCCCACGCCACCGCGGGTGTCGCCCTCTTCGAGACCGGGGCCGGGACCGAGACCGACGTGATGGAGGCGGTGGAGCGTCTCCTCCCCGCCGACCCAGCCATCTGGCGACACGAGCACGGCACCCCGGGTCACGGCCGCGATCACGTGCTCCCCGCCTTCATCGCACCGTCGATCACCATCCCGGTGGTCGACGGGAGACCGACCCTCGGCACCTGGCAGTCGATCGTCCTCGTCGACACCAACGTCGACAACCCGACACGAAGAGTGCGGTTCAGCTTCATCGCCGGCTGACCGGTCCCCCCCAAACCGTTCTGTGTCAGTCTCACCCCCCTCTAGCTCCTCTAACTGACACAGAAGGGTGCCGCGCCGGTTGAAGCCTGTGGATAACTCGATAGCCTTCTCGTAGTGACGAGCCGTCAACTGTTCCCCCAAAACGTGATCGCCATGATCTGGGACTTCGACAAGACCCTGATCCCCGGCAACATGCAGGGCCCGCTGTTTCGTCACTTCGACATCGACGAGGCCGAGTTCTGGAACGAGGTGGACGGTCTGGAGGAGTTCTACCGGGCACGCGGCTCCACCCTCATCCAGCGCGACCACCTCTACCTCAACCACATCCTCACCTACGTCCGTGAGGGCAGGATGCCTGGTCTGGGCAACGACATGTTGAAGGAGCTGGGCGCGGAGATCGAGTTCTACACCGGGATGCCCGAATTCCTCGAGTTGGCCCGCAAGACCATCGAGTCGGAGCCGAAGTTCGCCGAGCACCAGATCAGGGTGGAGCACTACATCGTCTCCACCGGGCTGCGCCAGATGATCCTCGGTTCGGCGGTTGCCCCCCAGGTCGACTTCGTCTGGGCCTGTGAGTTCACCGAATTGGTGGCCCCGCCTGGCTACGGCGAAGAGCAGGGCCAGCTCTTCAGCCCCGAAGGCGAGATCCGCCAGCTCATCTACACGATCGACAACACCTCGAAGACCCGGGCCATATTCGAGGTCAACAAGGGGACCAACAAGAACCCTTCGATCGACGTCAACGCCAAGATCGCACCCGAGGACCGGCGGGTCCCCTTCCAGAACATGATCTACATAGCCGACGGCCCCTCCGACGTGCCGGTGTTCTCGATCGTCGAGGCGAACGGGGGTCGCACCTATGCGGTCTACCGCCCCGGGTCACACCGTGAGTTCCAACAGGCTGCCCGGCTCCTCGAACAGGGCCGGGTCGACGCCTTCGGTGAGGCCGACTACTCCGACGGCTCCCACACCGCCATGTGGCTACTCCATGCCGCCGAGGTGATCGCCCACCGCATCGTCAATGACCGCGAGGAGGCCCTAAACGAACGAATGGGTCTCCCTCCGAGACACGTCGACTCCGACTGACGGGATCAGCCCAGGAGGAGGGTGGTGATCCAGCGCCGCGAGTCGGCCGGATCGATCACGTCGTCTATCTCGAATGCGGTGGCCACGTTGAGCCCTCTGCCGGCTGAGGCCATCTCCTCGACCCGTCGCTCCAATTCGGCCTGACGCTCCTCCGGGTCCTCGATGGCCTCCAACTCCTTGCGAAACCCAAGCTTCACCGCCCCTTCCAGGCCCATCGGCCCGAACTCGGAGTTGGGCCAGGCGATCGTGAACCTGGGCTCGTGGAACCCGCCCAACGCCATCGCCTGCGCTCCGAGACCGAAACCCCGTCGGGTCACGATGGTGCCGGTGGGGACCGTCAGCCCGGCCGCCGCCCGGAACAGCCCGCCGGCCGACCTCACCAGCCCTTCCGCCTCGGCCTCCGGTCCCACCATGAAGCCGGGGGTGTCGCACAGGGAGAGCACGGGGATCCCCCATCGGTCACAGAGGTCGAGGTGGCGGGTGAAGCTGAGGGCGGCCTCGTGGTCGATCGCCCCGGCGAGATGCGCAGGATCGTTTGCGATGAGGCCGATCGGGTGCCCGGCGACCCGTCCCAGCCCGGTGATCGCCGCAGGGGCATAGTCGCGCCGGACCTCGATGAACGACCCCGAGTCCAACAGTCCTTCGACGACCTCTCTCATGTCGTAGAGCCGGCGCCGGTCGGAGGGGACGATGGCGGCCAACATCTCCTGATCCGCCGCCGACCACTCCTGCATTGGACCGCGAGCCATACCGACCAGCTTCCGGGCCGACTCCACCGCCGCAGCGTCATCCTCGACGACCACGTCGATCACCCCGTTGCGGGCCTGGACGTCGGCCGGGCCCACCTCCTTTGCAGAGAACCGGCCCATACCCCCACCTTCGATCATCGCCGGCCCGCCCATGCCCAGGTTGGAGTCGGGAGCGACGACCACGTCGCACTGACCCAACAGAGCGGCGTTCCCGGCGAAGCAGTAGCCGGTGTTGACACCGATCCTCGGGCCCGGGATCTCCGCGAAGAGGCGGAAGGCGCGCACGTCGAGAAGTGAGATCCCATTCCAGTCGACATCTCCCGGCCTGCCCCCTCCCCCTTCGGCAAACAACACCACGGGGAGATCGGTCTCAGCGGCGAGCGAGAACAAGCGATCCTTCTTGTGATGGTTGCGCGCCCCCTGAGTCCCGGCGAGCACGGTGTAGTCGTAGGAGACGACGATGGCCCGGTCGTCCCCTGGGGTGGCCGTGTCGATCCGGCCCACACCGCCAACCATTCCATCGGCGGGCGTGTTGCGGACGAGGTCGTCGAGATCACGCCGACTCTGCTGGGCGGCGATGGCCAGAGGCCCGTACTCGACGAAGTCGACACAGAGGTCGGCGATGTTCTCCCTCACGGTGCGACGTCCCCGACCGTGACGCGCCGCCACCGCCTCGGGTCGGGCCTGGTCCAACACCTGCGAGTGCCGGGACCGGACCTCCTGGAGCGACTCGAGGTCAGCACCCCCGTCGACAGGTGGCGCCTTCGAGACTCCGGCGACCGCTTCGAGACTGACCAGGACATCTCCGGAGTCGACCGCATCACCCACTGCCACTGCGATGGCGGTGACGATCCCGGATCGAGGTGCGGTCACGGGATGTTCCATCTTCATGACCTCGAGGACCGCGAGGATCTCACCGACATCCACCCGCACCCCGACCTCCAGCGGGAGGTGGGCGATGCGGGCTGCCACCGGGGCCGTGATGTCCATGTTCTGCGATGTTACGAATGCAAAAGGGAGGGGGTGGCTCCAAAGAGCCACCCCCTCAGCTCCGGGTAGGGAGCGTCTGTTACATCTGTCGGAGGGGGGAAGGCACGGCGCGGACGGCCGTATCGAGTGTGGCGCATGATGCAACGAAGTCCAGCGCTTGCCTCATTGCCACTCGCTCGTTCCTCCCCCAACCCCCACCCACAGGGGAATGCTATCTCGCGCAGTGAGTGGTCTTGTATGGGTACAGCGACCCAAAGACGTCAAACGACGGCGAGTGCGTCGCCCAGATCGGCTATCAGGTCGGAGGCGTCCTCCAATCCCACCGAGAGCCTGATCATCCCGGGGCTGACCCCGATCGACATCTTCTCCTCGTCCGGGACCGTCGGCGGGCTCATCGTCCATGGATGTGAGGCAAGCGACTCGGTGCCACCCAGCGACGTGGCCAACCGCACCAATCTCATGGCGTTGAGGAAGCGGAAACACTCGGCCTCTCCACCTTCGATCTCGAAGGTGACCATCGCTCCGGGCCCGTCGCACTGCCGTTTGTAGATGTCGTGTTGGCTCGAGCCCTCCTCGAGGAGACTCAAGTGTGAGACCCGGCTCACTTTGCCGTGGCCGGCCAGGAACCCGGCCACCTCGGTGGCGTTGGCGGTCTGTTGCCCGACACGAATCCGCAGTGTCTCCAGGCTTCGGGTCAGCAACCACGCCGTCGTCGGGCTCGGGGTGGTGCCGATCTCGAAGCGGGTGTGACGCAAGCGGGCGATGTCGTCGGATCCACCGCACACGGCACCTGCGGTGAGGTCGCTGTGCCCCCCCAGGTACTTGGTCGCCGAATGTAGTGACAGGTCGGCCCCATGGACGATCGGTTTCTGCCACACGGGTGATAGAAACGTGTTGTCCACCACCAAGCGAGCCCCCTGGTCGTCGGCGAGCCCGGCGGCGAGATGGAGATCGAACAACTCGTTGGTCGGATTCGCCGGGGTCTCGACGTAGACCATCACCAAGCTGTCCTCGCCGACCAGGCGATCGAGGTCCTCCCGGGTGTCGTCGGAGCGGAACGATCTGGTGAGGACCCCGAAGTCACGGAGCAGCCCGTTCATCAAGGTCGCCGTGCCCCCATAGGTCGGCAGCGAGTAGAGGACGAGGTCTCCGGGGCGGAGGAAGGTGAGGAACAGACTGGCGATGGCAGCCATGCCGCTGGCGAAGACCGCCGCGTCGGTCGCTTCCTCCCAGGCGGCGAGTCGCGACTCCACCGGAGCCAGGTTCGGAGAGTCGAGACGGCTGTATATGTATCCCGCATCCGACACACCGGGCTCGACCGTCTCGGCATAGGCCAGCTCGAAGAACCTCTTGCCCTCCTCCGCCGTCTCGAAGACGAACGTGGAGGTCTCATACACGGGTGGCTTCAACGCTCCGAGATGGCGTGCCGCGTCATAGTCGAGAGCCACCGAGTCGGTGTCGGGATGCCGTCTCTCCTGGTCCGCCACATTCGGAGCCTACCGACCGAATTCCCGGGCCAATCCATCACCTGGGCCGATAATCCCTCTCGTGTCCTCGCTCTCCGACACCATCGGAATCCCCGTCGAGACGCTGAACGCCATCCTCTGGACCCTCCTGGCACTGATCGTCGTGCTGATCCTGAGACGGGTGGCGCGTCGTGTGGTCACCGCCAACATCACCGAGGGGGAAGGGGTCTACCGCGCCGGCAAGATCATCAACTACATGGCGACGGCGATCTTCCTGCTCACCGTCGTCCTCATCTGGGTGGACGCCTTCGACAATCTGCCCACCTATCTGGGTCTCGTCTCCGCCGGCATCGCCATCGCCCTCTCCGACCTTCTCAAGAACATGGCCGGATGGGCGTTCATCATCACCCGCAAACCCTTCCAGGTCGGTGACCGCGTCGAGGTCGACGGTCACAAAGGCGATGTCGTCGACGTACGTCTGTTCCGCTTCTCCCTGATGGAGATCGAAGGCTGGGTCGGTGCGGAGCAATCGACGGGTCGTCTCGTCCACGTGCCCAACGGACTGGTCTTCACAGAAGAGGTGGCCAACTACACCGAGGGCTTCGCCTACATATGGCACGAGATCCCGGTGCTCATCACGTTCGAGTCCGATTGGAAGCTCGCCGAACGTCTGATGCTCGAGGTCCTGGAGACTCACGCCCCCGACCTCGAAGGCACTGCGGGATTGACGATCCGGGCCACCGCCCGTCGTTACTCGATCAGGGTGGGGACATTGACACCGACCGTCTACCTGACCGTCCGCGACAGCGGGGTCCTACTCACTGCCAGGTTTCTCATCGAAGTGCGCACCCGGCGGGGCCGGGAAGACCGGGTCTGGCGCGCCATCCTCGAAGCGTTCGCCGAACAGCCTTCGGTCGAGTTGGCCTACCCGACGGTACGCACCTTCCTTACCGACCCGATTCGGCTAGACAGGGGTTGATGTCTTCAGTCGATCATGCGGCCGAGATCCTCGGTGGCGCCGAGCAGATCCTCGTCTTCAGCGGAGCGGGATTGAGCACCGAGTCGGGGATCCCCGACTTCCGGGGCCCTGATGGCCTGTGGACGAAGGTCGACCCCGACGACTTCACCATCGACCGTTACGTCGTCAACCGCGACCTCCGGGTGCAGGGCTGGAGGATGCACGTGGAAGGGGAGCTGTGGGGCGCCCGCTCGACAGTTCAGCCCAACGCCGGGCATACGGCCATCGTCCGACTCTTCGAGAAAGGCCGATTGGCCGGGGTCGTCACCCAGAACATCGACGGCCTCCACTACAAGTCGGGGTTGCCCGACGACATGGTGGCCGAGCTCCACGGCAACGTCCGCAACAGCCACTGCATGAGCTGTGAGGCGACCTGGCCCACCGAGACCGTGCTCGAGTGGGTGGAGGCAGGAGACGAGGACCCCAAATGCCCCCGGTGCGGCGGGATGGTGAAGACAGACACGGTGATGTTCGGTGAGATGCTTCCCGAAACCGAGGTCCGCCAGGCGTCGCTGTTCCTCGCCGTATCCGACGCGGTCCTCGTGGTCGGTTCGACCGTGTCGGTCTGGCCGGCAGCCGACATCGTGATGAGAGCTGCGGGGCACGCCAAGCCGATCGTGGTCATCAACAAGGGCACCACCGACGTCGACCACCTCGCCGCAGCCAAGATCGAAGCCGGCATCGGCGAGGTCCTCCCCGACCTGGTCGACCGGATCCTCGGCTGAAATACCCCCGGGGCAACTACGATTTGGCCATGGCTTCCGAGTATGTGCCGCCGCTGGAGGAGCACAACTTCGTCCTCGACCAGGTGGCCGGTCTCGAGGAGATATCGAAGCTGAACGGCTATCAGCACGCCGACCCGGCGACCGTGGCCACCATCCTCGAAGAAGCCGGGCGATTCTTCGCCGAGGTGATGGAACCCCTCAACCGGACCGGAGACGAGCAAGGCTCCACATTGGACGACGAAGGGCAGGTCCGCACCCCGGAAGGTTTCATCGAGGCCTACCAGAAGCTCGTCGAGTCGGGTTGGCCAGGCGCCCACCTCCCCGTCGAATGGGGCGGAGGCGGGCTCCCCTACACCGTGGGAGTGGTCATCCAAGAGATGTTCAAGACGGCCAACATGGCGTTCTCCCTGGCCGGGATGCTCACCCAGGGTGCGGTGGAGGCGATCCAGGCCCACGGCACCGACGAGATGAAGAGCCTCTACCTGGAGAAGCTCGTCACCGGCGAATGGGCAGGCACTATGAATCTCACCGAGCCCCAGGCCGGTTCGGACGTCGGTGCGCTGCGCACCAAGGCCGTGAGACGGGACGACGGAACCTACCGCATCTTCGGCACCAAGATCTTCATCACCTGGGGAGACCAGGACCTGACCGACAACATCATCCACCTGGTTCTGGCCCGCACCGAGGACGCACCACCCGGGTCCCGCGGCATTTCCATGTTCCTGGTCCCGAAGTTCGTCCTCGACGAGCAGGGCAACCCGGGTGAGCGCAACGACTACGAGATCGTCTCCCTGGAGCACAAGCTGGGGATCCACGCCTCGCCGACCTGTGTCATCTCGTTCGGGGACGGGGGAGAAGGGGCGGTCGGCTACCTGATCGGAGACGAGCTGGCCGGCATGCGAAACATGTTCACGATGATGAACGCCGCCCGGGTCGGCGTTGGCATGGAAGGTCTGGCGCTGTCCGAGCGCTCCTATCAACACGCTCTCGCCTACGCCCGGGAGCGTCTCCAGGGTCGCCCGGTGGGGGCACCCGCCGAGGAGAGCGTCCCAATCGTGGAGCATCCCGACGTGAGACGGATGTTGATGACGATGAGGGCCAACACCGAGGCGATGCGAGCCCTCCTCTACTACGCGGCCCGTTGCGGCGACTTCATGTTCCATGCCGAGTCCGAAGAGGAACGGGAGATCGAGTCGAAACGCCTCGCCCTCCTCACCCCGATCGTGAAAGCCTGGATGACCGATCTGGGTGTGGAGATGACCTCTGTCGGTATCCAGGTCCACGGGGGGATGGGATATGTCGAAGAGACCGGGGCCGCCCAATACCTCCGGGATGCCCGAATCGCCCCGATCTACGAAGGTACCAACGGGATCCAGGCAATGGACCTGGTGTTACGCAAGGTGCCCGTCGACGGGGGGAAGGTGGTCGAGGAGCTGATCACCGACATGACCAACGTGCTCGGCGAGATGAGCGACCACGACGACCTGGCCGTCTTCCGCGACGAGTTGACGACGGCGATCCAGGCTCTCGCCCAGACGTCGTCTTGGCTCGGCTCCCGCCTCGCCGAAGGCGCGATCGACGATGCCCTCGCCGCGGCTACCCCCTACCTGACCCAGTTCGGCACAGTCATCGGTGGCTGGTTGATGGCGGTGTCGGCCGTCGCAGCGAAGAGCGAACCTGCCGACTACTCCCCCGCTTTCCTCGCCCAGAAGGTGAACACGGCGCGCTTCTACGGAGAGCATCTCCTTCCCCGGGCCAACGGGTTGGTAGCCACCATCGAGGCAGGGAACGCGCTCCTGGACGCGGCGGATCTGTCGAGTACCTGACCGGGCCGCGGCTTATTTACGTTTGCGTTAATTAACCGAACGATTAATCTCAACCCGTGGATGGATTCACCGCCCTTGCCGACCCCACCCGACGGGGCATCGTCGAGCTCCTGGCTGAAGGGGAGAAGGACGCCGGCACCATCGCCGGCCACTTCCCGATCTCGAAGCCGGCGATCTCCCGCCACCTCGGTGTCCTCCGCGAGGGCGGAATCGTGAGCGTGCGACCCGACGCCCAGAAACGGATCTACTCACTCAGACCCGAAGGGCTCCACGACGTCGACCGCTGGCTTGCCAGATACCGATCACTGTGGAGTGAGCGCCTCGATGCTCTCGAGACTGCTTTGAAGGAGGAGAGGTGAACGAGAAATTCGGACATGTGAGCAGCGAGGGTGGGTTGCCGCGCGTAGAGTTCGCCCGAGTCCTCGACGCCGCGATCGACACCGTCTGGGCGCTGCTGACGACCGAAGACGGTTTGGAGAAGTGGCTGGCACCCGCCCGGGTCGACCTGAGACTCGACGGCACGATGGACATCGATTTCGGGGAGGGCGGAGTCAGCGGAGGTGAGATCATCGATCTCGTCCCCGGCGTCGCCATCGAGTATCGATGGACATTCACCGGCGAGCCGGAGTCGATCGTCCGATTCGAGCTCGAGGTCATCGACTCGAATACGACCAGACTTCACCTCATCCACCGGCTCCTCCCTGTGGACCAGGCCACCGGCTACTCCGCGGGATGGCATGCCCATCTCGATCAGCTCGAGGCCGCGGCCAGTGGCCAGGGCCAGGTCGACTGGATGGATCGATATCAGGAGGTTCTTCCCGATTACCGGGATAGGTCAGCGTGATCGCCGGTCCCCTAGCTGTGTCACACAGAAGAGCCCATGGCGAGGATGTTGCCGTCTGGGTCCTTGAACCAACAGGTCTTCTCACCATCGGGTGACACCAACACCCCGTCCACGGTTCGGAACTCCTCGTCCAGGTCGTACTCCTCGAACACCACTCCGCGCCTCACCAGTTCGGCGCGGGCGGCGTCGAAATCGTCGACGAGCAGTCTGACGGCCGTGGCCAGGTTGGTCCCGGCATTGTCGGAGCGATAGACCCCGAACTTCGCGCTTCCGGTGTCGTAGAACAACTCGGTGTCGCCTTCGATCGCCTGACCGGGCCGGTAGGGCTCCTGATTGGCCAGGACGGGCTCCACCCCGAGCTTCTCCAGATACCAGTCCCGGGCCCGGGCCACATCCGAGACAGCCAACTGGGGGATCATCTCGAACCGAATGGGGCTCATGACCATCGGCCTGCAAGGTAGTGAGCGTTCAGCCGACGTGTGGGCGAATTGCTCGACACCGACCCGGGCGACAGACACCTAGGCTCCCCCCGTGGATCTCAGATCGAAGGTGATCGTGGTCACCGGTGGTGGTAGCGGCATCGGGGCCGCGATGGCCCGTCGTTTCGCCGAGGAAGAGCCGGCCGGACTGGTCATCGCCGACATCGACCTCGAGGCCGCCACCGCGGTCGCCGGGGAGACGGGGGGCGTCGCCGTGCTCGCCGATGTCTCCGACCCCGGCGCCAACAAGGACCTCGTCGAGGGCACCGAAGAGCGCTTCGGGCCCATCGACCTCTTCTGCGCCAATGCCGGGATCGGGATGGTCGGCGACGAGCAGTCCGACATCTCGACGTGGACCCGGATCTGGGAGATCAATGTGATGTCTCACGTCCACGCCGCCCGTCACCTCATCCCGGGGTGGGTGGCGCGGGGAGAGGGATACTTCCTCGTCACCGCCTCGGCGGCCGGCCTCCTCACCAACCTGAAGGCAGCTCAGTACTCGGTGACCAAACACGCAGCCGTTGCCTTCGCCGAGTGGTTGGCCATCACCTATGGCGATTCCGGGGTCAAGGTGAGTGCCCTGTGCCCCCAGTTCGTGAACACCCCGCTCCTGGAGGGATCGGAGGCCTTCAAGGCGCTTGGCGCCCACCACACCCTCGAGCCATCTGAAGTCGCGGATGTCGTAGTCTCAGGTCTGCAAGACGAGAGGTTCCTGATTCTGCCCCACCCCGAGGTCGCGCAATACTTCCAGAACAAGGCCAACGACTACGAGCGTTGGCTCGGAGGCATGCGAAAGCTCCAGAGAACCGTTTTCCCGGATTGACGAAACGAGCAACATCTCAATGAGCAAGAGACGAGTGGTAGTCACAGGAATCGGCGCGGTAGCCGCTCCGGGGATCGGCGTGGACGACCTCTGGAAGGGGTTGGCCGAACAGCCCGGACCCGCCCCGAGACTCATCGAGGGCTGGGATCCTGAGCCCTGGATCCCGAAGCGTGAGAGCCGTCGCCTCGACCGATTCAGCCAATTCGCCCTGGTCGCCGCAGACGAGGCGCTCAACCAGGCCGGCGATCTTCAGGTCGATCCCAACCGGGTCACCATCTCCATGGCCACCGGCATCGGGGGCCTGGAGTCGCTCGAGGTGTTGATCCACGAGTCGGACGAGGAAGAGCCACGGGTATCGCCGTTCCAGATCCCGATGATGATGGCCAACGCCGCCGCCGCGGCCATATCGATCAAGTACGGGTTCGGTGGTCAGGTGACCACCCCTGTCGTCGCCTGCGCCGCCGGGAGTCAATCGATACTCGACGGTCTCCGTCAGATCCAGTGGGGATACGCAGACGTGGCCATCGTGGGTGGCACCGAAGCCGCCGCCCGCAAGGCATCCCGGGAAGGGTTCGCCGCGGCACGGGCCCTGTCGCCCACCGGCTACGCCCGACCCTTCGACATCGACCGGGACGGGTTCATCATGGGCGAGGGGGCGGCGGCTCTGGTGCTCGAAGCGTCCGATCTCGCCGAGCGACGTGGGGCGAAGCCCATCGCAGAAGTGCTCGGCGCCGCTTCCACTGCCGACGCCCACCACATCACCGCACCCCATCCAGCAGGTGATGGGGCGGAACGGGCGATCCGCCTCGCTCTCGAGGACGCCGGTCTCGAACCCGGCGACATCGTCTACATCAACGCCCACGGCACCGGGACCGACCTCAACGACAAGACCGAGGGTGCAGTGATCCAACGCATCTTCGGTGACCAGCAACCGGCGGTCTCCTCGATCAAGGGCTCGACCGGGCACGGTCTCGGGGCGTCGGGCTCCATCGAAGCGGCCGTGGTCGTGGAGGCGATCCGCCGCAAGGAGCTTCCCGCCAACATCGGGCTCACCAACCAGGATCCCGAGATCGCGCTGAACGACATCGTCCTCGAGGTCCGTCCCTGGGAGCCGGGCCCCACCATCTCCAACTCGTTTGGTTTCGGTGGCCACAACACCGTGGTGGTGATCGCGCCTGCTTGATGGTCGGACGACGCCGGTCGCCCGACAGCTACCGCTCCGCGCCCAAGGTCGGGCGATATTCGCCGCGAATTTTGCCAACCCAGGGTTGTAGACATCGCTCAGCGACGTCTGTAACCCTGGGTTCGCGAAACCGGCCCCGGGCAATCGGGTTGGGTTCCGCGCGAAGGTCAATACACTCAGGCTGCAACGGGAGCTCGGTGAGACCGGGCTGAGAGGGAGTCTGAGGAGACTCCGACCGCTTGAACCTGAGACGGGTAATTCCGGCGCAGGGATCTCGGATCGCTCATCGCTCCCGACAGAAGAGAGGAGACGATGAGACATTCACACAGAGCCCTTGCTGCGACCGTTGTCCTCGCCCTGGTGGTCGTTGCCTGTGACGGCGGCGAACAGGCCGAGACACCGGAAACCATCACTCTGATGGCCCACGAGTCGTTCGCCGAGGCAGTCGACGACGACACCTTCGCCGCCTTCACCACCGCGACCGGCATCGAGGTCGACGTCCTCGCTTCGGACGACGCCGGCACACTGGTCAACCAGGCAGTCCTCAGCTCCGACAACCCTCTGGCCGATGTCCTCTTCGGTGTGGACGACACCTTCCTCTCCCGCGCCGTCGAAGAAGGGATCTTCCGGGCCCATGAGTCACCCAACCTGGACACGGTCGACGAGACCCTGCACCACCCCGATCAGCTGGTCACCCCCATCGACTACGGCGACGTGTGCTTCAACTACGACAAGGCCTGGTTCGAGGAGAGCGATCTGGAAGTCCCCGACGAGCTGAACGACCTGACCAACCCCGACTACGCCTCCCTGGTCACCGTCGAGCACCCGGCCACCTCCTCACCCGGTCTCGCTTTCCTCCTCGCGACCGTGGATGTGTTCGGGGAGGAGGGATGGCTCGACTGGTGGGCGGAGATGAGGGCAGGTGGGGTCAACATCGCCAACGACTGGAACACTGCCTACTACTCCGATTTCACCCGGTACGACGGCGACACCCCGATCGTTATGTCCTACGCGTCCTCGCCGCCCGCCGAGGTGATCTTCGCCGCCGAGCCCCCGGATGAGGCCCCGACCGGGGTGATCGGGGCCGGCTGCTACCGCCAGGTGGAATATGCCGGGATCCTGGAGGGGACCGAGTATCCCGAGGCCGCTGCCGAGTTGATCGACTTCATGCTCTCAGTCGAGTTCCAGGAGGGGATCCCTCTCACCTGGTTCGTCTTCCCCGCCAACCGCGACGCCGAACTACCCGTCGAGTTCGTCGAACACACCACCATCCCTGAGTCTCCGACCAGACTGGCATCCGAGCACATCGCGGAGAATCGGGACAGGTGGATCAACGAGTGGATCGGGGTTATGGAAGGCTGATGAGGAGAGTCAGGTGGGGCTGGGTCGCGGTCGCCGCCCTCCCTGTCCTCTTCATCGGCTACTTCTTCGTCTACCCCCTGATCCGGATACTCACCCTCGGGCTGGCCGAGCTCAACGTCGGGTCCAGCGGTCTCGAGGCGCGTCTGTTCCGGGTGGGGTGGTTCACGCTGTGGCAGGCCACGGTCTCGACGATCCTCACGTTCCTGGCTGCAGCCCCCCTCACCTGGGCAGTCTCCTCCTACGAATTCCAGGGGAGACGGATCGCCTTGGCCCTGGCCACCGTCCCCTTCGTCCTCCCAACGGTGGTCGTGGGCACCGCCTTCGTGGCCCTCGATTGGACCGAGTCGATCGGCGCCATCCTCGGCGCTCACGTCTTCTTCAACGTCGCCGTCGTCATTCGCACCGTCTCGACGCTCTGGGCGCGGATCGACCCACGGCTCCACGAGGCGGCCCGGGTGCTGGGAGCCTCCGAATGGGAGGTGTTCAAGAGGATCACTCTCCCCCTGCTCCGCCCTGCGATGGCGGCGGCAGCCTCCATCGTGTTTCTGTTCACTTTCACCTCCTTCGGGGTGGTGCTCATCCTCGGCGGGTTTCGCTACGCCACCCTCGAAGTCGAGATCTACCGTCAGGCAGTCACCTTCTTCGACCTTCCCCTGGCGGCGACGCTGGCCATCGTCCAGATGGTCGGAGTAACCGGCGCGCTCTACTGGTATTCCAGGTATCAGGAGAGGACCGCGGCGTCGTGGACCCTGAAGCGGGGCACCAACCTGAGACGCCCCCGTGGCCGGGCCCGGGTCGGTGTCCTCGTGGCCACTGTCGGCACGCTCGCCGCACTCGCCGTTCCGCTCAGCGTCCTCATCAGCCGGTCGTTCACGGGCCCGTTCTACGAGGCCCTCTTCCGGGAGGACCGGGTGGTGGGAACCCCGATCCACTCGATCAGAAACAGCCTCCTGTTCGCCCTGGTGGCCATGGCCCTGGCCACGGTGATCGGGATGCTCGCCGCCACCGTCATCACCGGGCGGGTCGGCCCCCTGTCCCGATGGTTCGACCTGACGCTGATGCTCCCTCTGGGCACCTCGGCGGTGACCATCGGGTTCGGGTTCATCGTCGCACTCGACTGGCCGGTGGACCTGAGGGCGTCGATCTGGCTTGTCCCCATCGCCCATGCCCTGGTGGCGGTCCCCTTCGTCGTGAGGTCGACCGTGCCGACCCTGCGCTCGGTACCTCCACAGACGAGAGAGGCGGCCGCCGTGCTCGGCGCTTCCCCGCTCCGGGTGTGGCGGGAGATCGACCTCCCGATAGTGAGCCGGGCAGCCCTCGTCGGCTCCGCCTTCGCCTTCGTGATCTCATTGGGCGAGTTCGGGGCCACCTCCTTCATCGCCCGCCCCGCCTCCACCACCATCCCCACCATGATCTTCCGGCTGCTGTCGCGTCCGGGTGAGACCTCGTTTGGGATGGCCATGGCACTATCGGTGGTCCTCGCCGTCGTCACCGCGGCTGTGGTGATGGCCATCGACAGGGCCCGATTCGGCGAAGTGGGCAGCTTCTAGTGGGTCACGAGGGGAGAGCCGGGTGCTTCAGGTAGAGCAGATCGATGTGGTGATCGACTCCAAGCCGATCCTGGAGAACGTCTCGTTGGAGGTGGCCGATGGCGAGATCGTGGCCGTGCTCGGTCCTTCCGGGTCGGGAAAGTCGACTCTGTTGCGAGCCATCGCCGGTCTGGTGGATGTGGCCACCGGCGACATCGAGTGGGACGGGAAGACGATCGTCGCCGTGCCGCCGCACAAGCGAGGGTTTGGTCTCATGTTCCAGGGGTACGCCCTCTTCCCCCACATGACCGTGGCCCAGAACGTCGGGTTCGGTTTGAAGATGTCCGGTCACCACGACATCGACGGTGAGGTGGAGGAAGCCCTGTCCTGGGTCGGTCTGGAGGGATTCGGGCCGAGACAGGTCGACTCCCTCTCCGGGGGCGAGCAGCAGCGAGTGGCGCTGGCCCGCACCCTCGCTCCCCGACCCGATCTGGTGATGCTCGACGAACCGTTGGGTGCGCTCGACCGCAACCTGCGGCAGAAGCTCGTCATCGACACCCGCAAGGTCCTCGAGGATCGTGGCGTCACCGCCCTGGTGGTAACCCACGACCGCGACGAGGCGGTTGCTTTGTCCGATCGACTGGCACTGATGCGAGAGGGCACCATCGTCCAGATCGGCCATCTCGACGAACTCCTCGCCCACCCCGTCGACGACTGGGTCGCCGGATTCATCTCCTGAGCCTCGAGGAGGGTGGAAAGGAGACGACCCCCGGGGGGATCTCCGGGGGTCATCTCTACCCGGGCCTTCCATGGATGAAGTGATCGGAGGAGAGGAATAGCCCTAGGTGTGCTGCGACGAATTCGACTCGGTCCCTGGTTCGGTACGGCCTCATCTCCTAGCGACTACACCCACTCAGTGTCGGACCCGGTTGTTAAGAGCCGGTGAAGAGGGTGCAAGCTCGTCGTGGCCCACATCCGCTTGGATGCCGACCGCCAGCTCACGCCCGGGGCAATCGACGCGGAACCGGCGAAGTCCCTGGTCGACACTTCCTTTTGGCCCTGCCGTCGCCCACCCCGGGCACACGATGCTCTGGCCAGTTCCAATACCAAGAATCCCGACAGGCCGAGGCTCGGGCTTAGGCTCGTCCCGGGCTAACTGAGGAGTGACGGTGGCAGAAAGCGACAACTCGAAGACGTTCGATCGGGCCCTGGTCATAATGGCCGTGTTCGCCGCCCTCACCGCGGTGCTGGCCGGCGTGGCCGCGGTCAGGGCAGGCGGCCCTTCCGCCGAAGCCGCCGCGCCCGAAGAGGGTGGCCCGGTCACGGCAAACATCGCATTGAACGAGTGGTCGATAACGGGAGACCTCGAGGTGGCTCCAGGGGACCTGACCATCACCCTGACGAACACCGGGACCATGGCCCACAACCTGGTATTCGATAACGGTCCCGGCTCGAGCGACCTGAACCCGGGCGAGACGGTGACATTCGAGGTCGGCGAGCTCGAGCCCGGCACCTACACGATCTTCTGCGACATCGCCGGGCATCGTGCCGCCGGCATGGAGGCCAGGTTGGTGGTGACCGGGATCCCCTCCGGTGACGACGACGACGAGCCGGGCGGTCACGACAGCATGTCACCCGCCGAGATGGATCAGGTGATGATCGATTCGATGCTGGCCTTCCCCGCCGAGACCGAGGGCAAGGGAAACCTTCCGCTCGAGCCCAGCGAGACAAGGGCCGACGGCACCAAGGTCTTCGACCTGACGGCATCCGTCATCGAATGGGAGGTGGCACCCGGGGAGGTCGTCGACGCCTGGGCATACAACGGGATGGTCCCCGGACCATGGATCAAAGTCGACGTCGGTGACGAGGTGGAGATCAACGTCACGAACAACACCGAATTGTCTACCGACGTCCACTGGCACGGTGTCTCCACCCCCAACGAAATGGACGGGGTCGCCCCCTACACCCAGGACCCGATCGCCCCGGGAGAGACCTTCACCTATGCCTTCACCGCCGAGAGACCCGCCATCGGCATGTACCACGCCCATCTCCACAGCCAGATCAGCGTCCCCAACGGCATGTTCGCCCCGTTCACCATCGGGGAGACACCCATCCCCTACGGCCGGACGGTGTCGGGAATAGAGATCCCCGAGGACCTCGAGGTAGCCCAGGAGATCCCCATGGTGCTCAACGACGCCGGGGTCATCGGCCTGAGCCTCAACGGGAAGTCGTTCCCGGCCACCGAGCCCTACGTGGCGCAGGAGGGCGATTGGTTGGTCTACCACTATTACAACGAGGGGCTCCAGTCACACCCGATGCATCAGCATCAGTTCCCACAGTTGATCTTCGCCAAGGACGGGGTGCCTCTGGACAACCCCTATTGGGTCGACACGGTGAACGTTGCTCCCGGTGAGCGCTATTCGGCGCTCGTCCACGCCAACCGCGCCGGCACCTGGGTGTGGCACTGCCACATCCTCACCCACGTCGAGAACGAGGACGGGATGTTCGGGATGGTGACCGCGTTGATCGTCGAGCCCTGAGGCCAACCACGCGCACCTGAGATCGGGCACGGGTGCTCGGCTCCCGGTGCCTCTCTGGCCCACCTGGTAAAACCCCGATGTGGCCGCAAGAGCCGAACCCGAGCCAGGCACGATCGAAAGGGTGCTGAGGATCCGCGGTGGCGAGCGGGCTCTGGTCGGCTGGCTGGTAGCACTGTTCGCCACCGTCCAAGCGAGTCATGGCCTGGGTGCCAACGCCGCAGACGCCCTCTTCTTCCAGCGGTTCGGGGTGGAGCAGTTGCCCTTCATGATCCTCCTCACCGGGCCGGCGGTGATGATCTCGATCCTCGGCCACGGCAGCGGGCTCGCCTATCGGGGGGCGACCTGGTGGCTCCCCCGGGTGACCTGGATCTGTGCGGTATGGGCGGGAGCGGAGTGGGTTGGCGCCCTGTTGGACCGGCGCGCGGTCTACCCGGTGATCTGGATCTCGACCCAGGTGATCATGATGGTGTCGCTCACCGTGATGTGGAACGCGGCCAGCGCCTCCTGCACGACCCGACAGGCCAAGCGACTCTTCCCCATCTTCGCCACGGCGGGAGTGGCCGGCGGGGTGCTGGGCAACCTGTCGACCGGGCCGCTGGCCGCCATGGTGGGGACCGCCAACGTCCTGCTGGCTCAGGCCTTGCTCCTCGGGGGCGGGGCGCTGCTGCTGGTTCGGGTGCGTTCCCTCTTCGGTGACCACGACGACGCCCAACCGGACTCGGTGGCCAGGGGGTTGGCCGAGACATGGTCCACGATCCGATCGAGCAAGTTCCTGATCTGGACCGCCGCCGTGGCCGTGGCGATGTTCTGCTTGTTCTACCTGGTCTACTTCCCCTTCAGCGAGGCGGTGGCCGCGGCCTTCGACACCGAGGCCGCCACGGCAGGGTTCCTCGGAGTCTTCTCCTCCATCGCCACGGCCGCCACGTTCCTGTTCTCCCTGTTCGTGACCAACCGGCTCTTCTCGAGACTGGGGCTGGCTCTCACCCTGATGATCGTGCCCATGGTGTACGCATCCGGGTTCGCCGTATGGCTGATCGTGTTTGGTCTCGTCAGTGCTGCCATCGTGAGAGGCCTGCAATGGGTGACCGTGAACGCCATCGCCCTCACCGCTTACAACGCACTGTTCAACGTCGTTTCACGAAGAGACCGAGGTCAGGTGGCCTCCTTCATGATCGCGGTCCCCGCACAGGTCGGCGTGTCGCTGGCCGGCTTGTTGCTCATCGTCACCACCGATATGCCGACCGAGACCGTCTTCGTGGTGGGCCTGGTGATTGCCGTGGCCACTCTGGTCGTCATCGCCGCTTTGCGCCGCGAGTACCTCACGGCGGTCGTTTCAGCGGTGAGACGCGGTGTCATCGGGCTCTTCGACGCACCGGCGCAAACGGTGTTCACACCCACCGACGCCGACTCGGTGCGGGTTCTCAAAGGGCACCTCGCGGATCCACGTCCCGGCGCGAGGGCCCTGGCGGTGGCAGGGATGGGGAGACTCGGGGAAGGGGTCGATGCCTCCGATCTCGAGCAGTTCCTGAGCGACACCGATCCGAGGGTGCGTTCGGCGGCATTCGACTCGGTGTGCTCGATCGAGCCCGAACGTGTCTCCGCCCACGCCGCCAGGGCGATCAACGACGAGGTGCCCGCGGTCCGCCTCCAGGTGATCCACTACCTGGCCGCTCATCCCGAGGAGGACGGGGCCTCGATCGCCATCTCCGCACTCGACGACCCCGACCCCCGGGTACGGGCCGCTGCGGCCACGATCGTCGGGGGCGAAACCGGAGGAGCAGTGATTTCCGAGCTGCTCGGCAGCGACGATCCGGTCGCGGTCGCGGCCGCCCTGGAGGAGACGTCTGGGATCAGGTCCTCGATCGGGGTGGACCCGACCCCTTACCTCGATCATCGCAGTCCTCTCGTCCGTGCCACCGCAGCGGACACCTATCCACGGAGTGGTGTCGACGCGCATTCGTTGAGGGATCGGTTGGAGGACCGCTCACCGCGGGTCAGGACCGCGGCCGCCGTGGCGCTGGCCCGGGACACCGCGGGAAGAGCCCTCCTCACAGAGGCCCTGGAGACCGGGTCGGTGATCGCCTCGGAGAGTGCCCTTCGGGCTCTGACCCCGAGTGACGGCCTCATGGACCAGTTGGGCGACTGGGCCCGTCAGGAAGCGGAGCGTGCCGCCCTCCTCGATTCGCTGGCCACCTCCCTCGACACCACAGACCCCGGCCCGGCGCGGAGTGCCCTGCTGTCCGTGCTCGAGATGCGCAGTCGTCGGTTGACCGAGTGGGTCCTCCTCGCCATGACGACCGCCGGGACCAGGACGATCATGCCGCTGGTGGCCAAAGGGGTGAGATCTGCCGACCTCGAGACTCGCTCGCAGGCGATTGAGGCATTGGAGACCATCGGGGCGCGCGACGTCCTCGGAGTGCTGCTGCCCCTCCTCGAACCGGACGGGACCAAGAACCCGTTGTCGACCGAGGAGGCCTTGCAGATCCTCGCCGAAGACTTCGATCCATGGTTGCGGGCCCTGGCACACAGGGTGTCGGCCGAAGACTCCTTCTCCGGCCGGGGGACCGAGAACGTGGCAAGCTTGGCTCACATGGACCAACCGGAGACCCAACCGATCCTCGACGTCATGGAGCGGGTCCTCGTGTTGCAGCGAGTCCGCATGTTCTCCGATCTCGACCCCGAGGATCTCGACCTGATAGCCCGGGCGACATCCGAGCGGACCTACGAGCCCGGCGCTGCGATCTTCCACCAGGGCCACACCGGCGACGAGATGTTGGTGCTGATAGAGGGATCGGCCGTGGTGAGTGTCGGGGAGGGCGCCGGGCGACGAATCGTCAGGACCTATGGCGCAGGAGAACATGTGGGTGAGCTCTCGTTGCTCGCCGGTGGGACGCGGTCGGCGAACGTCCATGCCGGAACCGAAGGTGCCCGCGGCCTGGCCTTGTCCGCCTCTGACTTGCTCACGGTCCTCGAGGAGAGACCGACCGTGGCCATGGGCATGTTGGGCACTCTCGCCCGGCGTCTCATCGAGCAGACCTAGGGCGTCCACTCGTCTGTATCACAGAAGAGGGCCGGCACCTCTCAACTAGGGTGACCGCGACACGAGTGGAGGAGGCAGCCGTCGAGACTCTCGAGATCGGGAGAGAGGCGTTCCAGAGCCACGACTGGGACAAGGCTGTGGAGGCCCTCTCCGAGGTAGACCGTGACGTCGGGCTGACCGGGGACGATCTGATGCTCCTGGCCGACGCCCACTGGTGGTCGTCCCAGCCAGACCGGGCCGTCGACGTCTTCGAACGCGCCTACGACGAGTTCGTGAAGAGCGACCAGATCGGCGAGGCGGCGACCGTGGGCTCCCTCCTCGCCTACCTCGCCATGCGACGGATGGCCATGTCTGTGGCAACGGGCTGGGTGGCACGGGTCGAGCGGCTCCTCGAGGGTCAACCGGAGACCGTTGGCCATGCCTGGCTCAAAGTCCTCCACATGGCGACAGCGCTGTTCTTCGAACAGGACCTCGACAAGGTCGTCGAGTTGGCCGACGAGGCGATGGAGATAGCGCAGAGACAAGCAGCGGTCGGCCCGCAGTCGCTGGCCATGAGCTTCAAAGGGATCGCAATGGCCTACATGGGCGAATGGCGTGAGGGGATGAAGCTCGTGGACGAGGCGTCGGTGCTCGCCATGTCGCGGGGCGACGACCTACGCGCCTCCAGCGACGTCTACTGCAACACGATGGGGATCTGCAGCAGCTTGGGTGACTACCGCCGGGCGAGTGAGTGGACCGAGCAGGCAGAACGGTGGATGCGTACCAACTCCCTCGGCGGGTTCACGGGTGTGTGCCAGGTGCACCGGGCAGAGTTGAAGCGTCTTCGTGGAGCCTGGTCCGAGGCGGAGCGCGAAGCGAGGGGGGCGTGTGTGGAGATGGAACGGTTCCACCTCTTCAACGGGCTCGGCTTCGCCCACTACGAGATCGGCGAGGTGCGCCGGCGCATGGGCGACCTCGGCGCCGCCGAGGAAGCCTTCATGCGGGCCTACCAGTACGGGCATCCTGCCCAACCCGGATTCGCCCTGCTGAAGATGGATCGAGACGAGCTCGACGACGCGATGCGCTCGATTGCGGGAGCTCTCCCCGCCGGCGGGGTCGACGGAGGCTCATCCGACCTCCTCACCCGCGGCCATCTCCTCCCCGCCCAGGCCGAGATCGCAGTGGCGTCGGGTGACTACGAGACCGCGGAGAAGGCGGTGCGGGAGCTCGCCGAGATAGCCGAGACATACGACGCACCGAGTTGGCGAGCCACCGCGCTGACATGTGAGGGGTCGCTCGCCCTCGCGAAGGGGGAGGCCGACGAGGCTTTGAATGTCCTCGGCCGTGCCTGGAGACTCTGGCAGGAGATCGACCTCCCCTACGAGGCCGCCCGCGCCCGCGAACTGCTGGGCAAGGCACGGCTCGCCACCGGTGACGAGACGGGTGCCCAACTCGAGTTCAGGGCCTCCCAGTCGACCTATCAGGAGCTGGGTGCTCGCACCGACCTCATCCGTCTCGAGCGAGAGGGAGGCCTGCCCGTCGAGGGCTCACCACCGGGTGAGCGGCTCACCAAGACCTTCATGTTCACCGACATCGTCACCTCCACCGACCTCATCGGCCTGATCGGAGACGAGGCCTGGGACCGACTCCTCGCCTGGCACGACCGTGAGCTGCGGGCGGCGTTCACAGACCACGACGGCGACGAGGTGAGACACACCGGCGACGGCTTCTTCGTCGCTTTCGACTCGCCCCGCAACGCCATCGACTGCGGCGTCGCCATCCAACGGCGGCTCGCCGAGCACCGCCAGGAACACGGGTTCGCCCCCACCGTGCGCATCGGAATCCATTTCACCGAAGCCACCAGGCAGAGAGACGACTATTCGGGCGCCGGGGTCCATGTCGCCGCACGCATCGGAGACCTGGGTGCCGGAGAAGAGATCGTGGTCTCCTCAGATCTCCTCGAGGCCGCCGGCCCTTTGCCCTATTCGACGTCGAACGCCCGCCAGGTCGAGCTCAAGGGGGTGGCCGACCCGGTGCTCGTCCATGACGTTGACTGGCGCACCTAACTCTGGTTCAACCGGGCGACGAATTCGGGGGGAAGCCGGCGTGGGCGCCCCTCCAGGTCGGTGAAGGCGGCCGTCACCACGAGCCGCGCCACCTCCTCGTCACCACGCATCATCACCTGACGCCAGGTCGACTTCACCCGCCCGAACGCTTCGATCCAGGTGTGGATGGTGAGCTCCTGGCCGTAGCGGGCGGCGGCGAGGAATCGCGCCGTGACCTCCACGACGACCAGCTGGAAGCCCCTCTCCTTGAGGACATCGAGCCCCCAACCCAGGTCGGTCAGGTATTCGATGCGGGCCGTCTCGAAGTAGGAGAAGTAGTTGGTGTGGTTGACGTGGTCGTAGGGGTCCAGCTCGTAGAAACGCACCCTGACCGCGGTCGTGTGCACGTCTCGATCGGGTGGCAACTCGACCGCCAATGTCTCTCCTCTGCACGGGGCGCCCAACGCTACCCTCGCCCCGATGAAGGCCTGGCAGCTCGAAGACACCAAGGGCATCGACTCGTACGTCCTCAACGAGGTTCCCGAACCGGAGCCCGGCCCGGGAGAGGTCCGTGTCGCCATCCGCTACTCGGGCATCAACCATCTCGACATCTGGACGTCACAGGGTCTCCCCGCCCCGAAGACCCTGCCCCACACCACCGGGGCAGATGCCGCCGGTGTCATCGACGCGGTGGGAGCGGGCGTCAGCGGGCTGGAGGTCGGCGACGAGGTGGTCGTCGACCCTTCACTCTCCTGCGGGGAGTGTGACAACTGCCGCAACGACAACATCGTCTACTGCTCTGAGTTCGAGATCCTCGGCGAGCAGGTGTCGGGCACTTTCACCGAGAAGATCGTGGTGCCCACGATCAACGTCGTGCCCAAGCCCTCGGCCGTCGATTGGGAGGTGGCCGGCTCGTTTGGGTTGGCCAGCACCACCGCCCTGCGCATGTTGGAGAAGGCCCGGATCAAGGAGAACGAAAACGTCCTGGTGGTCGGGGTCGGTGGCGGGGTGTCGGCGGCGGCGATGTCGCTGGCACAGGTCTTCAGGGCGAACGTCTACGTGACGTCACGGTCGCAAGGGAAGATCGATTGGGCCATCGAGAGGGGCGCCATCGCCGGGTTCGACTCTGCGACTGAGTTCGGCAAGGAGATGACCGATCTCGGGGGGGCCGACCTGGTTATCGAAAACGTGGGGCCCGCCACCTTGAAGCAGTCGATGCGGGCGGCCAAGCCGGGCGGTCGCATCGCCATCTGCGGCGCCACCAGCGGAGCCAAGTTCGAGCTGAGCCTGCCCGTCCTCTGGTTCAAACAGCTCGAGCTGATCGGCTCGTCGATGGGCAACCACAGCCAGTTCGCCCGGGCGCTCAACTGGATCCGGCTGGGCAAGGCGAGCTCACCGGTGGCGAGGGTCTTCCCCTTCGACGAGTTGCCCGCCGCGATGCGCTACCTCGACTCGGGCGAGCAGATGGGCAAGGTGGCCATCGCCCACAACTCCTGACGCCCCCGCTTTCCTCAGGAAGTGGGGCCCGGATCCGGGGGCCACCCCCCCGAGGATGGG
>CAZZIG010000093.1:0-6403 GCA_964653975.1 uncultured Acidimicrobiaceae bacterium | reverse complement strand
CAACAGGAGGTCATCCGCGCCATCGTGTCCCGGCTGAAGAGACCCAGTTCCATCACCGAGGCCGGTGACATCGCATCCTCGATGTCCCAACACATGACCATCGACTCGGCTCTCGCCGGAGAGTCGGTGGCCTCCATGGTGTGGGACTTCAAAGGGATCCTCGCCGGCTCGATCGACGGCGCCACCCTCCCCACGTACACCGAGAACATCAACGGGGTCTCGTTCCAGATCGCCCAACAACCCGAAGCGGACGCGATGCTCGCCAACTTCAAATCGGGCCGTGAGCTCGCCGAACAGCCGATCAGGGTCCGGGTATTGAACGGGAATGGCATAGCGGGTGCCGCCGGGGACATGTCGCAGCGGCTGGAGTCGCTGGGTTTCTCCGTCGCAGGGGTCGGCAATGCCGAGCGCAACGACTACGGCCAGACCGTGGTGATCGTCCCGGCGGGAAGCGATGACGGTTCGGCGATCACCGCCGCTCTCGGTTTTGGTGAAGTCGAATTCGGATCTGTCGATAACGGATACGACGCGGTGGTTATCGTCGGTACCGATTTCTCCTAGATGGCTCGACACATAGGATGTGAGCAGTGGATGTAGCAGTAATAGGCGCGGGATACGTAGGTCTGGTCACCGGTGCCGGTCTGGCCAGTCTCGGTCATCGGATCCGCATCGGCGAAGCCAATGCCGACAGGGTGGCTCAACTCGAAGCGGGGGAGGTCCCCATCTACGAGCACGGGCTCCCCGAACTGCTGAGCCGGGCGGTTGAGCGGGGAACGATCAGCTATCACCGCTCGAATGTCGAGGCGGTCGACGGCGCCGAGATGGTTTTTCTGTGTTTGCCGACACCTGAGTCCGAGGACGGCCGTGCCGACCTCAGTTATGTTCACGGTGCCCTCGACGAGCTGGCCAACGAGGTCGGCGACGACGCGGTGTTCGTGATCAAGTCGACGGTGCCTCCCGGCACGGTCGCCAGTCTGCGCAAGCGGCTCGCTGACCTGGGGAGCCCGGCGCACATCGTCTCCCATCCCGAGTTCCTTCGGGAGGGCAAAGCCGTTGAGGATTTCATGGCGCCGGACCGGATCGTCGTCGGTGCCTATGACCAGGCCGATGCCGAGGCGGTTGCCTCGCTGTACCGAAATCTCGAAACCGAGATCGTGATCACAGACCCGACATCATCGGAGATGATCAAGTACGCCAACAATGCCTACCTGGCGGCCCGTCTCACCTTCGCCAACGCTCTCGCCAATGTCTGCGAGGCAGTGGGCGCCGATGTGATCGATGTGATCAGGGGGATAGGCCTCGACCACCGCATCGGGCCCCACTTCCTCCAGCCCGGGCCCGGATACGGCGGCTCCTGCTTCCCCAAGGACACCGCGGCTCTCATCGCGGTGGCGGCGGACGCCGGCTACGACTTCCAGTTGTTGCGTGCGGTGATCGATGCGGACCACGAGCAACGTCGCCGGGTGGCGGAGAAGGTCCGCCAGGCCGCCGGGGGCGGTTTGCACCGGCGTCGAATCGCCATGTGGGGCGTGGCCTTCAAGGCCGGAACCGACGACGTCAGGGAGTCGCCCGCTCTCCGCATCGCCCGGATCCTGCAAGCCGACGGTGCCGAGGTGGTGGCCTACGACCCCGAGGCAACCAGTGACGAGTTGACCATGGTCGACGACCCCATCGCCGCTGTCGTCGACGCCGACGTGTTGCTGGTCGCCACCGAATGGCCGGAGTTCTCCACTGTCGACATGTCCCGTGTCGCCGCAGTGATGAAGGGCCATCGGGTGGTGGACGCCCGCAACCTCCTCGACTCGGCCACAGTCCGTGCCGCCGGTCTCGACTACTGGGGTCTCGGCCGCCCCGGAGCGTGAGCTCGCGGCTCGCTTCGCTCTACCTTCTACCTGAACAGATCCTCGTCGACGGGGCGTACCAGGTCGGAGCCCCGGCCCTCGCCGCGAGGGCCGGTGTAACCCCTGATCAGAGCGGCCGGGATCCCATCCGCTTTTCCCATCACGAGGTCTGCCGCTGAGGAGAGTTCGTCGGCGACTGCGACCTCGGTGACATCCAGCTCCCTACCCGACCAGTCCTTGGTCCCGATGAGGTCGAGTATCGGCATCAGCCCGGACACGCCGATGGCGACGTCGGTCAGACCCCGACGCCACGGTCTTCCGAAAGTGTCCGAGATGATCACCGACAGGTCGACGCCGAGAAGACGCTCCAGTCGGATGCGGATGCGATGGGCGGAACGATCCGGATCGTCGGGGAGGAGGATCATCGTGCCCGGCTCGGCATTGGATCGGTCCACTCCGGCGTTGGCGCAGACGAAGCCATGTTTGGTCTCGGCGATGATGAGGTCGCCGCGACGGCGCACGATCGAGCGGGCGATCTCTTCGACCAACTCTCTCTTGAACACTTCCTCGTCACCGGTGACGACCCGGACCGCGCCTTCTGCCTTGGAGACGATCTTGTGGGTGACCACGAGCACGTCGCCGTCACGGGGACCGATGTCACCCAGGGGTCCCTCCAAGACGGCGGCGACGTCGTCTCCTGACCGCACCGTGCCCACACCGAGGAGTGGATGGACCTCCAGGGCCATCATCGGGTCAGCTCGGCGGCGAGTCTCGCCGCGGCGGCCGGCTCTTCGATCAGAGTGTCTGTGACCAGTACGTCGATCCCTTCTAGGGTCGCCTCATCGTCACCGTCGGAGGTGTGGATGACAAGTCGATCGATGAGACCTTCGTACGCCTCGGCCACTCCCGCATTGCCGGGAGCGAGCCCCAGCGAGGCCATCACCCGGTCGGCCGGGCCTTTCACCGTTTTCCCTCCGATGAGGGGGCTGACGGCGGTGGCCGCTAGACGACGCTCGACGGCAGAGCGCACCTCGGAGACGGCGAGCATTGGCCAGATCGACAACGGAGGGTTGGAGGGGCCGATGACGACGAGGTCGGCGGTCTCGATCGCCTCGATCACCCCCGGAGCGGGTCGAGCCGTCTCGGCCCCTTCGAAACGCAGCTCCAGCACCTCGTCCTGGTGCCGCCTCGCCACGAAGTACTCCTGAAAGGACAGCCACCCGGCCTCAGTGCGGACCATGGTCCGCACCCGGTCGTCGGTCACCGGCAGCACCGAAGATTCGAGACCGAACGAGCGGGCGATCGTCGTGGTGATCGACGAGAGTGGGTCGCCGTCGGAGATGCGATTGGTCCGGAACAACTTCAACGCCAGGTCACGGTCACCGAGTTGGAAGGTGTTGTCGACACCGAACCGGGCCAGTTCCTCGTTCAAGTGGAAGGTGTCACCCGCCCGCCCCCAACCGTGTGGCCCTTCGACGCCGGCCAGGGTGTAGACCACCGTGTCGATGTCGGGGGAGATGTGAAGACCATGGTTGGAGGCGTCGTCTCCGACGTTCACGACGACGGTGAGATCGACCTCCGGGAGGGTGGCCAGCCCGCGAGCGAGTCGGGCTCCGCCGACCCCTCCTGACAACTCGACAACCCTCATCTTCCCGCCTCCGGTGAGCATTCGATATTGCTCAGTGTCGCGCACCGGTTCACAATGTCAGTTCGAATGTCCTCAACCACTCCGCAGGTAGCGGACACTGAGATCACCGACGAGACGCCGAGCGCGCCCTTGGTGCGAGTGCTGATCACAGCCGTGGCCGACGCCGACCTCGATGCAGCCCTCGCGGTAGTTGGCCGGCAAGTCTATGAACCGGCACCCGAGGTGGTGGTCGTCGGTGAAGACCTGGACCCGGCCGGGGACGTCGACGTCGCACCCACCCTCGAGCAGGCCATCGGCTCCACCGACCCCAACGTCGACTACCTCTGGCTGCTTCACGCAGACGCCCGACCACGTCCCGACGCGCTGGCGGCTCTCGTCTCTGAGATCGAGCGGAACGGGGCGTCCCTCGCCGGTTCCAAGCTGCTCAAAGCCGGGACGATGGACGAGTTGGAGTCGGTCGGTGGGGCGACCGATGTGTTCGGGGAGCCCCACTCGGGTCTCGACGAAGGCGAGATCGACCTGCAGCAGTACGACGTGGTGCGTGAGGTCGGGTTCGTGCAGTCGGCCTCCATGTTGGTGCGCCGCGACCTGGCCCAGGGTCTCAGAGGTCTCGACCCGCTGCTCCCCCCGGTGGCGGCGGGGCTCGACTTCTCACAGAGGGCGAGACTCGCCGGAGGCAAGGTGATCAGTGTTCCCTCCTCGGAGGTGTATCACCAGGCTCGCTGTGGTGAGCGTGGTGAGGGCTGGCATGAGCAGGCGGGTCGTCTCCGGGCGTTGAGCATCGCCTACAGCCCTCTCACTTTGTTGTGGGTGGTCCCTTACGACTTCCTGGTCTCCATCGTCGATTCGATCGCGAGCCTCCTCCTGCTGCGCTGGAGGCCATTGGTCTGGAACCTGATGTCGTGGGCCTGGAACATCTTCCATCTGCCTTCGACGATCAAGCAGCGTCGGCGTCTGAAGGCGGTCCGGTCCGAGAAGGACGAAGAGCTCTTTCGATTCCACGCCAAGGGCTCGGTGCGGCTGCGCGCCATCGGCGAGGAGGTCACCGGGCGGGCCCTGTCGCTGTTCGACGACGATCAGGCGTTGGCGCGGGGGTCGCGGCGTGTGTGGAGAGCACCGGGCATCTGGGGTGCCCTGCTCGCCGCAATGGTCATCCTGGTCGCGGCCCGGGGGATCGTCTTCGGCGGCGTGCCCAACACCGGGTTCTCGTTTCCGTTCGAGGCTCCCTCGATCGCGCTGGACCGATGGTTCGCCGGCTGGAACGACTCGGGTCTCGGCTCTGCATCGGCAGTCCACCCTTCCGTGGGAGCCACCGGTCTTCTCTCGCTGGTCTGGTTCGGAGCCGAAGGGGCGGCCCGGACCGTGTTCACCGTGGTCATCGCCATGGTCGGTGTCATCGGTGTCGGACGTCTCGCCGGGCGAATCGGTCTACGGGGGCCGGGGCGCTACCTGGCCGGTCTGGTGGCGATCGCCGGGCCGGGTACGTCGGCGCTGGTCGGCAGAGGGTCGTGGCTGGCGTTGTGTGCGGCCGCCGTCCTCCCATGGGCGGTCAGATCGGTTTTCGTCCACCCTCACCAGTTCGGGCGTAGCCGTTTCACCTATGCGGGGTGGGCTCTCCTGCTCGGCGTCGCCGTCGCTGCTTTCTCGCCCCTCCTCGCCGCGGCTCCCCTCGTCGTGGTGGCCGTGTGGCGTCTCCTCGGTGGAGATCGAGCAAGTTTCATCCTGGCTCTCGTCGCCGCCGTCGGGAGTGTTGCCGGGATCGCGTTCCTGACGGGTGACCCCGGGTGGATCAGCGACAACGCGCAAAGACTCGATGCTCCGGTCGGATACCTGTGGTTGATCGCAATCCTCGCCGGCGCCGCTCCGTTGTTGATAGAGGAGAGCCGGCTGCGGACGGTCGGTCTCACCGGTGGCTCCCTATCCCTGCTCGCAATCGCCGCGGCCGGGCTCGTCCCGATGGGCCCCGGCGCTCAGGAGGCGCTCCTCGTTCTCGCCTCGTTGGGGGCTGCCCTGGTCGTTGCGGCCTCGCTCGACAACTTCTCCCGCGACGTGTTCCGCCTCACGGCAACGGTGGGAGGAGCAGCTCTCTTGATCATGTCCATCGGCGTACTCATGAACGGTCGTCTCGGGCTGCCCGCCGACGACGTCAACGATCGCTTCTCTTTCGCAGCCACACTGTCCGAAGACGCCGGACCAGGCCGCATCCTGTTCGCCTCGTCCGATCGCGGCTTGGTGCCCGGAGAGGCCCGTCCCGGTCCCGGGTTCTGGTATCGGGTGCTCGACGGCACCGGCACCACCCACGACGAGGTCTGGCTTGCGCCCGCCGGGCGGAGCGACCGGGAGCTCAGGGAGACCTTGAGGTCCATCGCCTCCGGCGCCGAGCTACGACCCGGCAGCGCTCTGGCGCCATTCGCCATCGACTGGGTCGTGCTCGATGGGCCCAGCTTCGTGCTCGACGAGATGCTGCTCTCCCAGTTGGACCTGGTCCCCATCCCACTGGATCCCGAGTCCCGGGTCTACGAGAACGACAACGCCGCTCCTCTGGCCGGGACACCCGAACAGCCGTGGGTGAGGTCGGGGACCGGCTTCACCGGTCGGCCCATCGAGAATCGCGTGCCCATTGCGGTCTCCTACGACGCTGCCTGGGGGCCCGACGCGCAACGGAGCGACTGGTCGTTGCATGTCGACGGTTCCGCCGGGCGCGCCGGCTACCGGGAGACCGGTGCCGGATTGGCCTTCCCTGTAGCCACTCTCGTGTTGTTCGTCGGTGCAATGGCCATGATTGGAGTGGGGGCCTACCGGAGATGAGATATCTCGTCGTCGCCGTGATGGTCGGCTTGGCCCTGGCCGCAGCATTCCTCCCCGGCCCGGAGCCGGCGGAGCCGGAAGCCGCGCCCGGCACCGAACCGCCACC
>CAZZIG010000092.1:0-12422 GCA_964653975.1 uncultured Acidimicrobiaceae bacterium | reverse complement strand
CGTTGGACTTGCCGACATCGTTGCCGTACTGCCGGATCGCCTCGAGGAAGGGAAGGCTCTCGATGTCGCCGACGGTCCCGCCGACCTCGGTGATCACAACGTCGACGCCGACCTGCTCACCGACGCGCCGGATCCTGTCTTTGATCTCGTTAGTGATGTGAGGTATCACCTGGACCGTGTCACCGAGGTAGTCGCCGCGCCGCTCCTTCTGGATGACGCTCATGTACACCGAACCCGAGGTCACGTTGGAGGTCCGTCGGAGGTTCTCGCCGGTAAACCGCTCGTAGTGGCCCAGGTCGAGGTCGGTCTCTCCCCCGTCGTCGGTGACGAAGACCTCGCCGTGCTGGAACGGGTTCATCGTGCCCGGGTCGACGTTGATGTAGGGGTCGAGTTTCTGGTTGACCACTCGCAGACCACGGGCTTTGAGGAGTCGACCCAGTGAGGCTGCCGTTATCCCTTTGCCGAGACTGGAGACGACGCCGCCGGTGACGAAGACGTACTTGGTGGGGTCGGTGGAGGGCGCCGGGTTCTCCGCTGCGGTTTCCTGGCTGAAGAGTGGCCCGTCCATGACGGGATGCCACGGTAGCACGGCTCGGCCCCCGCGCCACTCATTCCCGTTCTGTGAACGTAGATCCCGCCCAAGGCGGCCCCGACGTTCACAGAACGGTGCTACGAGGTCTGGTGGGACCCGGCGAGTAGTTCGGCGGCCGCGGTCCTTCCCGCTTCGCTCTCGGGGAGACCGGCGAGCATCCGGGTGATCTCCTCGATCCGATCCTCCCCGTCGACGCGACGCACCACGGCGGCGTCGCCGTCGGGTCTGTCGACGACGTAATGGGTGTCGGCATGCGCCGCCACCTGCGGGAGGTGTGTGACGCAGAGAACCTGGTTCGTCTTGGCCAACTCGGCGAGCTTGGCCCCCATGGCGAGGGCGGTCTTGCCTCCGATGCCCGTGTCCACCTCGTCGAAGACCAGGGTGCTGCTCTCCTCGATCCTCGTGGCAAGACGGATGGCGAGGACTAGGCGGGAGAGCTCTCCGCCCGAGGCAACGGACCCCACCTCCCCTGATTCGAGCCGGGAGTCGGAGGCGAACCGCATGATCACCCGGTCTGTCCCCGAGGGCCCCGGCTCCGCCTCGTTCACCTCGATGGCGACCCGGCCCGAAGCGAGACCGAGATCGGCGAGATGCTGGTGGATGCCCGCAGTCACCAGGCGAGCCGCTTCCCTTCGCTCCTCTCGCAAGTCGTCCCCCCGTTGTCGCACCTGTCTCCTCGCTTCGGTGACCAGGGTTTCGATCTGGTCGGCGTCTTCGAGTAGCGAAGTCAGCTCGTCGGCCCGTCGCTGCGCCTCGGCGCCGAAGTCGAGGACGTCGTCGAGAGTCCGCCCGTACTTCCGCTTCAGATCGCCTATCGCGGTGAGACGTGCCTCCAACTCTTGGAGACTCGAGGGGTCGGCGTCGCGACCCTCGGCCGAGGACCGCGATGATCGGCTCAACTCCGCCAGCATCGCCGCGATCGATTCGGCCTCTGCGGCCAAACCGGCGAGACCGGCGTCCAGACCTGCGGCCTTGCGGAGTCGGGAGACCAGTTCACCAGCCATCTCCCCCATGCTCTCCGTCATCTGAACGGTCTCGCTCAGATGCTCTCTGATCTCCTCGACGTTGCGGAGACGGGACACGTCGGTTTCGAGTTGCTCGTCCATGCCCGGTTCCAGGCTGGCCCGGGCGATTTCGTCGGACTGGTAGCGCACCAGGTCGAGCTCACGAGCCAGGGCGATCTGATCGCCGCCCAGGGAGTCCTGCCTACCGAGCGCGTCCTGCAGTGCGGACCACGCCTTCTGGTATGCGGTGCGAGCAGCCCGCCCGGTGTCGCCGAGCACACCATCGATGAGCCCGAGCAGAACGCCAGGCTTGGTGATCGACAACTGGTCGTGTTGCCCGACGATCTCGACGAGGGGCGCGAGACGTCCTCCCAGTGTCGCCGCGGAGACGATGGCCCCCTCCAGGTGGGCGCGACTCCGCCCGGCTCGAGGAACGACCCGGCTGACACCAACCTCCTCCTCGCCGGAGACGAAGAGCCCGTCGACCTGGGCATTGTCGTCATAGGGGCCCACGATCCCCGAGTCGGACTTCTCTCCGAGGATGAGACGGAGCCCTCCGAGCAGCAGGGTCTTGCCCGCCCCGGTTTCCCCGGTGATGACGGTGAATCCGGGTGACGGGTCGACCGATGCGTCCTCCAGGACACCGAGGTTGGCGACCCGCAGGTGGAGGAGCACTGCTTATTCCAACCCGAACTTCTGGCGGACCAGACCGGGGAAAGTCGTGGAGCGAAAGGTGACGAAACGGGCGGGCCGGTCGCCTTTGACCACCCTCACTGACTCCCCTTCGCCGATCTGGCCCAGGTCCGTCTTATCGACGTTCACCCGGACCAGACGGTCGCGGCGCACCGTTATGTCGATCTGGGAGTCTGCGGGGATCACCATGGGGCGATCGAAGAGGGAATGGCTGGCCACCGGTGTGAGCACCAGAGCGTCGACGTGGGGGTCGACCACGGGGCCGCCGGCCGAGAACGAGTAGGCCGTCGACCCGGTCGGTGTGGCGATGATCAGCCCGTCCGCCCGGTAAGTGGCGAACTCCACGCCGTCGATGACGACACTGAGGCTCACCAGCCGGGTGCTGTCGACCTTCTCCACGACGACGTCGTTGACACCAACCGCGTTCACCCCACCGATGGAGGCGGCGACCGTGAGACGCTCTTGGACCTCGAAATCTCGTGAAATCAGCCGCTTCACCACGTCGGCGAGGTCGTCGGGCTCAGCCTCGGCGAGAAAGCCCAGGGTGCCGAGATTGAACCCCAGGACGGGGACATCCCATGTGATCGCGGCTTGAGCGGCGCCGAGCATCGTGCCGTCCCCCCCCACGGCCAACACCATGTCCGGCGCCACCTCAGGGTCGTCGGTGACCTCCCCTCCGTGGTCGGCGATCTCCTCGCCGAGCCGTTGTGCGAACTCCTCGATGTCCGGTCGGCCGATGCGTACCCGCAGGGCGAACTTCAACTCTCCTCACCCTCCTCCAACAGCTCGTTGAGCAGGCTGACCAACTCCGCAGCGGGCTGGGGCAGGTCGGCGGGGTCGAGACGTTCCAGCTCTTCGAGCCTGCGCGTGATCTGGTCGATGTCTTCCGGTGATAGGTCCATTCCCATCCGATTATGACGTTATGAGGTGCTGGAGCACTAGATCTACCGCAGCGGGAAAGTCTTCTACCACGAAGTCAGCCGACGACCCCTCAGCCGACTCCGGGGAGGTGATACCGGTGAGGACCAGGACCGAGCGCCAATCGGGCTCGTTGTCGGCAAGGGCGATGTCGGTGTCGAGGCGGTCGCCGATGACCCAGACCTCGCCGTCCACCCGGGCCTCGATCAGTCGGCGCATGGCGATGTTCGGTTTACCCGCCACCTCCGGAATCGTGCCCGAAGCGGCGGCGATCGCAGCCACTATCGCCCCACAACCGGGAGCGAGACCGTCCTCGGTGGGATAGGTCGTGTCGTCGTTGGTGGCGACGAAACGTGCCCCGTTCGATATCGCCCGCATCGCATCGTGGATGGTCTGGTAGTCCAGGGAGCGGGTCAATCCGACCACGACAGCCCGGGCCCTCTCGGGGTCTTCGGTCACCGTGAAGCCCGCGGCCTCCACCGTGTCGCGCAAGCCTTGCTCGCCGACGACGAGAATCGGGGCGTCCGATGGATCGAGGAGGCCGACGGCGGCTTGTCCCGACGTGATCACCTGCCCGGATTCGACCTCGACCCCGGTGAGACGGTTGATCTTCTCCGCGGCCTGTTCCGGGTTGCGTGTCGAGTTGTTGGTGATGAACTGCACCGACTCCACCGATGCGAGCAGCTTCTCGAGCGCCTCGGAGACGCCCGCTATCGGCTCCGAGCCCCGGTAGAGGACACCGTCGAGGTCGCAGAGGACGGTGGTCAAGGGCCCAGGAACCGGGCGAACAACTCGTGGTACAGCGCGGTGGTGCGATCGACCGAGGCCACCGACACCCGTTCGTCGTGGCCGTGGAACAAGGCCAGCATCTCCGAGAAGTCCATTCGATCGTCGAACAACCCGACACCGTAGGCGACAGTTCCTCTCTTGCGCCAGAACCGGGCATCGGTTGCCACGTTCATCGTCATCGGCAAGAGTCGACGGTGCCCTTCCAACTCCTCGACACTGTCCGCAATGGCCTCCCACAACGGGTTTCCCAGCGGGCTCTGGGTGGCCTCGAAGTCCTGGATCGGCTCGATCTCGATGTCGTCGCGCGCCGACCCCATCGCCTTGAATAGGTAGGAGTCCACCGCACTGCGGTCGTACCCGGGCAGGGCCCGTACGTCGACATTGGCGGTAGCCCGACTGGCGATGACGTTCGCCTTGACACCGGCGTCGAGCATGTTGGGAGAGACGGTGAGATGGGTGACCGCGTGGGCATAGCGGGCGAAGAGCGGGTCGTCGACGGCGAAGGTGTCGAGGGCGTCGTCGATGCGGTCGGGATCGATGAGGTCGGTCTTTACCTCATCGGGAAGGTCGAGGGAGGCGACGAATTCCTTCCACTCGTGGGTGATCACCACCGGCATCTCCTCGGCGAAGATCCCGTGCACCGCCTCGACCATTTTGCGTAGGGCGTTGTCCGATCCGTAAGGAGCCGACCCATGGCCCGGTGTCCCCCGTGCCCGCAGCAGCGACCAGAACGCTCCTTTCTCCCCGGTGGCGACCGGGACCACCTCTTCGGCGGCATAAGAGACACGGGGATAGGCGACTTCGGTGAGCATGTAGTCGACCTGGGCGAGGTCCCAGCGTTGCATGGTGAACGGCTTCGCCCCCAAGGCGCCACCAGCCTCCTCATCGGCCAAGCCCACGAACAAGAGGTCGCCCCGTGGGGTGTGCTCGCCGGTGATGTAGGGCCGCACTGCCACAGCCATCGCCGCGGTCACGTTCAGCATGTCGACCGCTCCCCGCCCGTAGACGTAGCCGTCGATGATCTCGGCGCCGAACGGGTCCTGGCTCCACCCGGAGCGCTCGGCGGGGACGACGTCGAGGTGGGGCGCGAGGCCGAGGGATGGTGCATCCCGATCCGCCCCCTCCACCCGGTAGATCAGGGATTGGCGGCCCGGGGCGGGCTCGAAGATCTCACCGTCGACTCCGAAGAACTCCTGGAGTGTCGCCACCGAGCGGTGTTCGTGCCCGCTGTCGCGGGTCCCATCGTTGACACAGGCGTTGCGGATGAGTGTCTGCAGTAGCTCGACGGCCTCGGAAGTCATGGGAGCAGCGTATCGACCAGGTCGTACATCGTCAGTGTGAGCGGATAGTCGAGAGCCGCTTCGAGTGGAACCCAGCGGGCATCGTCTGCGTCGTCGCCGGGAGTGAGCTCGCCTCCGGTACGGACCCCGGCGAAGTCGATGAGCACCAGATGGTGGTCGTCCTCGATGTACTCCCCCACCCACACCACTTCGCCCACATCCACCTCGAGCCCGGTCTCTTCGCGCATCTCCCGTCTCGCCGCCTCTCGCATCGGCTCACCGGGGCGGATCTTGCCGCCGGGGACGGCCCACAGGCCGCGGCCCGGCTGACGTCCCCGTTGGATGAGGAGGAGATTGCCCTCCTCGACGAGGACGACGCCGACACCGACCACCGGCGCACCTGGACCGGCCGCCGAGGATCTATCTCCGGTCATCGTCGTGATGCATGATGATCGAACGCGCCGAGAACCCCCCGGCTTCGAAGAAGTTCTTCGCCAGACGATGGCCGGGCAGCACGTGGGCGTCGAACTTGGTGATGCCACGTTGCCGGAGGAGCGCCAGTGCCTCTTCTCTCATCTCCTCCCCCAGGGCCACCTCCCGTGCCGCCTCATCCACATAGATGAGCCTTATCGCACCCACCAGCTCGCCGTCGGCCTGTGCCAGGAGACGTTCGACCCGCGCCATGAGAAAGCCGAGCGGGTAGCCGTCGATCTCACCGATGAGAAGGACCGTGTCGGGCTCCTCGATTGCTTCTTCGAAAGACACGGCGACCGGCTCTTCGAGACCGTCGGCCACGGGCCACATCTTGTGCAGCCCTTCCATCTCCTCTTCGAGCGAACGGTAGAGGGTGACCAGCGCCGGGATGTCCTCCTGTCCGGCGCGTCGTGCCGAAACCCTCATGCTCGGGACGATCCGAAGAGACGGCCCAGACCCCAGAGGGTGACGAGACGCATCGCCTCGACGACGATCGGTGCCCCCATCTTGGAGCTGCCCCTGGTGCGGTCGCGGAAACTGATGGGGACCTCGGTGATCACCAGCCCGGCTTGGTGGGCCCGCCACGCCATCTCCACCTGGAATCCGTAACCCGAGGCTTCGGCCTCACGGTATGGGAGACGACGCAGTGCATCGGCGGTGTAGGCGCGGAACCCCGCGGTGGCGTCCCGCACCGGGATCCCGAGCATGGTGCGGGCATAGAGGTTGCCGCCACGGGAGATGACCTGACGGGGCAACGGCCAATCCGGGGTGGAGCCGCCGGGCACATATCGGGAGCCGATGGCGACGTCGGCGCCCTCCCCGACCGCGGACACCAGCCGGGGCAGGTCGGCGGGGTCGTGGGAGAAGTCGGCATCCATCTCGATCACGATTTCGGCGCCATCCGCCAGGGCCCGGTCGAATCCGGCCGCATAGGCCGGGCCCAACCCCTCCTTCTCCTCACGGTGCAGGACCGCAACCTCGTCGAGATCGGCGGCGAGGCTGTCGGCGAGACGGCCCGTCCCGTCGGGCGAGTTGTCGTCGACGATCAGCAACCGATAGCCGAAGGCCACGATCTCGGGGGTGATCAGGGGCAGATTCTCGAGCTCGTTGTATGTCGGGAGGACGACCGTGATGGTGTGTGTCGGCTCGGTCTGCTCAGTCGACACAGTCGAAGCAGATCATCTTGCGCTTGTTGGCGAGCTGGCTGGTGCGCTTCACCATGAAACATGATTGACAGACGAACTCGTCGGCCTTTTGACTCTGGGCGTCGACGTTCAGGGTCAGCTCTTCCCGACGCATCGCCCGAAGCTCGGCCACCTCGTCGACGAGCATCGCCTCATTGGCCTCGTCGTCGAGCAGTTGCAGCTCCTGGTTCTCCAGCTCCTCGAGGGCCTCGGCAGTCTCGTCGTCGTGATCCCCGTCGTCGCCTTCTTCCTCGTCCTCGTCTTCGTCTTCGTCGTCGTCGTCCTCATCGACGAGGAGGATGTCTTCTTCGACCGGGTCGGCATCTGCTTCGAATTCTTCGTCTTCGTCGACGACGGTGAGGTCGTCGTCGAGGTCTTCTTCCAGGGCGGACTCGTCGATGTCGTCTACATCGTCGAGGTCCAGATCCTCGATCTCTTCTACTTCGTTTGGTTGGTCTTTGTCAGCCATCTCTCGGATTTCTGCCCCGCGCGGCGCGGGAGTATGGCACATCCGTCAGATTTTGAGACGGAGCGCTGCGGGCACAACCCGGCCGGTGACCGGCGTATTCCCGACGTAGTCGCCGTCCGCTTCGAGCGGCCAGGGCAGATCGGTCTCGATGGTGAATGTGGCGGCGCTGAAGCGTCTCACCGACGGGTCCGTGAGGTGCGTTCCCCGGATTATCTTGGGCACCAGGGCCGGCGCACGCTGCTTTCCGCAATCGATCACCTGCATGTCGAGGACACCGTCGACCAGTGTTGCCTTGGGTGCCACGTTCCATCCCCCGGCGAAGAATTGGGCGTTGGCCATTATGACGGCCAGTGCGTTCGCTTCGTAGGTCCGCCGCTCGGTCCGGACGGTCACATTGGCCCTGGGGAACCCGGGGAGACGCACTGCGAACGCCAGCGGGTACCGGGACGCACCCAGCCGACGGCTGAACCTCGGGGCGGTCTGCGCGGCCGCCGCCCCCACCCCGACCTGGGCGACGTTGACGAAGTATCGGGTCCCCCAGGCGCCCTCGAGGGTGCCGACATCGATCGGGTAGACCTCGTTCGTGGCGAGATGCCGGGCCGCGCCGGCCAGGTCTTGGGGTATCCCGAATGTGCGCAGGAGGTCACACCCGGTGCCCACGGGGAGGACGCCGATGACAGGTGGCTCCACCCCATCCATATCGAGGAGGACGTTGGCCGCCAGGTTGACCGACCCGTCCCCACCTGCGACGGCGAGGTGGGTGACCCCCGAGGTTGCGCCGGCGCGGATCGCGGCCACGGCCTCGTCACGAGACTCGGGAGCCTCGATGTCGGCGTCCACCCCCGCAGCGTCGAGTGCGGCGCGGACGGCCGTGAGCGGGATCGGGACCTTGCCGGCGACCGGATTGACGACCACCTTCCACTTCACCATCGACGGCCCATCAGCCCACACCCTGAGCTGCGACCACGCCACGGTCTACGGCATGGAGGGCGGCACTCGCGTCGTCACGCATCTCGGGGGCTGCCTCTCTCAGTTGCCTCAGGAGGTCAGTGAGCTGGCGACTGACACGCACGAAGTCGCCGGGGGCCATGGACCGAGCGGTGAGGTCGTCGAAGGACGCCCCATTGGCCCATTCGTACGCCACCCGCCCGAAGCCCGGGTCGGGTCGTCTCATCGGAGACAGCCTGTGCTCGTTCTCCAATGCATTCAGTTCCTTCCACAACCCCTCGATGCCCTCCCAACGCTCCTGGAGACGGTCGGTGGGCCAGTCGGGCGGAGAGACGTTGTCCGACCTGGGCTCGTAGACGAACACCGAGGTGACGGCGACCAACTCGGGCAGATCGAGGCCGTATAGGAGCCCCCGCTCCAGGGTCTCGGTCACCAACAAGTCGACCTCGTTGTAGACGCGTCTCAGCCTGGCCCCACGGGAGGTCAGACTCCAGTCGTCCAGGTAGTCGAGCCGGGTGAGGAGTCGCTGGATGGCGACGAACTCCTCGACCAGTCCGAACCCTGAGGCTCTCCTCATGCTGCGGTGCTGCTCCAGACGGGCGCGGAGTCGGCGGGCCTTGCGCAGGGCGGAGACGTGGTGGGCTGCGTCGGGACATTCCGCCACCGGGTGGTTGACGGTGAGGTGGGCCCGGGGTGAGCGATCCGCCTTACGTGGCGGGACCTTGCGGAGCATGCGCACCGTGTCCTGGATGAACCTTCGGTCCCGCGGCCGGAACGGTCGCGGGAGCTCGAGGTATCCGACCTTCTCGCTTCTGTCGGGGATCTGGCGGTATCCGATGGTGGACACCCGCCCCGACGTGTTGAGCACCAGGTAGCGGGCACCACCGTTCTTCGACGAGAGCCTTTTCAGGACCACGTAGCGGCCGTCACGGGGCCCTCCCTGGATGTCGACCACCACCCCCGGGCCCAGCAGTGAGGCGATGCCGTCGCGCCGATGGGTCTCGGGAGCCGCCTCCACCATGGCCAGGTACTCCTCGACGTCACCCCGCTCACAGCCGGCCTGTGACTCCTCTTTCTCCAGCTGATGCTCCAACGCTTCGATCCGCTCACCGGTCTCGGCCATGTGATCTTCTCGCTGGAAGGCGGCGAAGGAGGAGCGAAGGAGCTCCATGGCCCGATCCTCGCTGTAGTTCGCCACGAGGTTGGCGGTCATGTTGTAGGTGGGGCGAAAACTGGATCGGAGCTCATGGGCGCCCACGGAGGCGATCTCGCTGACCTGGCGGAACTTGACGAACGGCGAGTGGAGGACCACACCGAAGCCTTCGACGTCGATCCCCCGTCTGCCGGCGCGACCCGTCAGCTGGGTGTAGTCGCCCGGCTGCAACAACTCATGGGACTCGCCGTTGAATTTGCTCAGATTCTCGATGACCACCGATCTCGCCGGCATGTTGATGCCGAGGGCAAGGGTCTCGGTGGCGAATACGACACCGATCAGCCCCCTCTTGAAGAGCTCCTCGACCGTCTCCTTGAAAGCCGGCACCAACCCGGCGTGATGGGCAGCCACGCCACATTCGAGGGCGTAGAGCCAGCGGTCGTAGCCGAGGACGGCGAGATCGTCGTCGGTCAGATGTGAGGTCCGCTCCTCCACGATCTGGCGGATGGCGCGGCGATCCTCGGCATCGGTGAGCCTCATCCCCGACTCGGCGAGGCGGTGGGCGGCGGCGTCACAGCCGGCGCGGGAGAAGATGAAGTAGATGGCCGGCAACATCTTCGAACGTTCCAACTCCTCCACGGTCTCCTGCCGGTTGGGTGTCTTGAACCGCTTGCGGCGACCCCGCTCCAGGCTGAGCATGTGGTCCAGTCGCGGGTTGGGGCGACGACGGCCTTCTCGCTCGACGAAGGTGGGCAGTAGATGGAGGCTGCGGCTCCCGGACCGCTCCATCACCATGTACATCGACTCCAGCGGCACCGGCCGCTCGGTGCTGGCTATGAGCGATGTTGGCCCGCGACGCTCCTCGACCCAGTCGGCGAACTGCTGGTTGTTGGAGATGGTGGCCGAGAGACACACGAACTGGACGTGGGAGGGGCAGTGGATGATCACCTCTTCCCATGCGGCTCCCCGGGACGGGTCCTGGAGATAGTGGGCCTCGTCGAGGATGACGGTGGCGACATCGTCGAGACGATCGGGGTCGGCGTAGATCATGTTTCGCAGCACCTCGAGGGTGGCGACGATCACCGGTGCATCCGGGTTGACCACGTTGTCTCCGGTGAGCAAACCGACCTCGCCGGGTGGGTACATCCCGGTGAGGTCGGCGAACTTCTGGTTGGAGAGGGCTTTGATCGGCGTGGTGTAGAACACGCGTCGACCGGAGCGCCGGCCCAGATAGGTGGCCGCCTCCGCCACCAGGGTCTTGCCGGCGCCGGTGGGGGCGGTGACCACGACGGACCTCCCCGATGCGATGGCCTCCGCTGCCTCCACCTGGAAATCGTCGGGCTCGAACTCGTACCGGGACCAGAAGTCGGTGAGGGTCATTTCTTCAGGATCAGCCTGACCAGCCAATAGGTGATCTCATACATCAGGTACAGGGGGACGGCGAGGATCGCCAGGTTGAGCAAGTCTCCGGTTGGTGTGATCACGGCGGCTCCGATCACCACCAGCATCAACGCCCAACGTCGCCCTCTCGCCATCTGCTCCGAGCTGAGTAACCCCGACGCGGCTGCGGCGAACAGGAAAACCGGATAAAGGAACGCCAGGCCGAAGGCGAGGAGGAACCGGAGGACGAATGAGTAGTAGTCGCCGATGAGGAGATCGTTCTCGACCTCGGGAAAGATCCCGAGCAGGAACGAGAGTCCCCGTGGCAGGACGAAGTAGCCGAACGACACTCCGCCGATGAAGAGGACTGCCAGAGCCGAGACGACAGGGATGGTCCATTTCCGTTCCTTCGAAGTCAGGGCCGGGTTGATGAAGGCCCACAATTGATAGAGGATTATCGGAGCGGTGAGCATCACACCCCCGAATAGCGCGATCCTCATGAGCACACCCCACTCCTCGCCTGGTTTCAACGCCTGGAAGTTGTTCTCGGGTGCGGCGTCGTAGAACGGCGCCTCGAGGATCGCCCGTAACTCGTCGGCGAAGAAGAAGGCGACGATGGCGCCGACGATGACCGCGATCCCGATCTTGAGGATCCTCCATCTCAGTTCGTTGAGATGGGAGAGGATCGACTGGGGAGCGTCGGTCACTCTTCGGTCTTCTCGTCGGGCTCGGTGTCCTCTGACGAGGGTGCGGCGGAGGATTCTTCATCGGGGGCCTGACGGTTCATCTCCTCAAGATCACGCATCGCATCCTCGGGCGTGGGACCGGTCACCGGCTTGGGGCCTTTCCACTCGTGTCCTTTGGCCCCGAGCCCGCTCACCTCGTCGCGGATCTCGGTGAAAGGCTTCTTCACCTCGTCCATGGGAGCCTTGAGCTCCCTGCCCACCTCTTTGATATCGTTGACCTCGGCTTCGAGCCCACGGGTGATCTCCCGGGCCGCACTGCGCAGCTCCGTCGTCCACTTGCCCATTTTGCGCGCGATGTCCGGCAGACGGTTGGGGCCGAGCACGACCAGCGCCAGGAGGGCGATGATGATGATCTCTCCCGTCTGCAGCATGTCGTGATGCTAAATGGTCGAACCGACATAGCACGCCGCCGGTCAGGCGCTCGCCCCGTTTCTCATGTGCTGTCGCCAACTTCGGGCCACACACGTCGCTCAGCGACGTCTACAACCCAGGGTACACACGCCCCCGCCAACCCCATCAACTTCGGGCCACAGACGCCGCTCAGCGACGTCTGTAACCCAGGGTTGCGGGACGCCGGACAGCTGCGGACTGCGGGTTGCGGACAGCCGGACGCCGGACAGAGTCTGCTCGTCATCAAAGAAGGTGGCGACCGCCCGATCGCCACCTTCTTCACTGAGCACCGTCCCCCAGTGCTCGAACCGTTGCGTTGCCCGTTCAGCCGGCCAGTAGTCGGAGCGGATCCGGCTCCGTCTCGAGGGCGGCCATGAATACCTCGATCTCCTCTTCGGTGAT
>CAZZIG010000091.1:0-10685 GCA_964653975.1 uncultured Acidimicrobiaceae bacterium | reverse complement strand
GCCTCTTTTTTCTGAGTCAGCCACCCCGGCCACAGCCGAACCGACGGTCACCGACTCCCCTCCCAAGTACGTGTTCGTCACCGGTGGCGTCGTCTCCAGCCTCGGAAAGGGAATCGCCGCCGCCTCGCTCGGCCGGCTCCTCAAGGCCCGGGGATTGCGGGTGGTCAACCAGAAACTCGACCCCTACATCAACGTGGATCCGGGCACGATGAATCCCCTCCAGCACGGCGAGGTCTTCGTCACCGACGACGGGGGAGAGACCGACCTCGACCTGGGCCACTACGAGCGCTTCACCGGCGAGAACCTCCGCCGCAGCTCCAACGTCACGGCCGGCTCGGTGTACCTCTCGGTGATCCAAAAAGAGCGGAGAGGCGACTATCTCGGTGACACGGTCCAGGTGATCCCGCACATCACCAACGAGATCAAGGAGCGGATCCGACGGGTCGGCGACCAGGACGTCGACGTGGTGATCACCGAGGTGGGGGGCACCGTCGGTGACATCGAGAGTCTTCCGTTCCTCGAGGCCATCCGCCAGTTCGGCAACGAGACCGGAAGGTCGAACGTGATGTTCGTCCACGTCACCCTGGTGCCCTACATCGCCACCTCCGAGGAGTTGAAGACGAAACCGACCCAGCACTCGGTGGCCGAGTTGCGCTCGAAGGGCATCCATCCCGACGTGATCATCGTCCGCTCCGACCGCGACATCGACGAGGCGGTGCGAAAGAAGATAAGTCTGTTCTGTGACGTCGAGCCGCGCGCGGTGATCGCCGCTCCCGACGCCAGCGACATCTACGAGGTTCCCCTGGTCCTCAGTCGAGGTGGTCTCGACGACGTGGTCTGTGATCGGCTCGGGCTGGTCACCGGGCCGCCCAATCTCGAGTCGTGGAAAGCCATGGTGGAGAGGGCAATCTCGGCGAGTGACGAGGTGACCGTGGGCATCGTCGGCAAGTACGTGGACCTCCCCGACGCCTACCTGTCGGTGGCGGAGTCGCTCCGGCACGGCGCCGCCGCCCTCGGGCTGAGACTCGACCTCCGTTGGGTTCCCTCCGACGAGCTCACCGGGCTCCTCTCCGACACCTATCTCGAAGATCTCGACGGCATCGTCATCCCGGGGGGATTCGGGTACCGCGGCGTGGAGGGGAAGATCCAGGCCATCCGTTACGCCAGGGAGCACGAAGTGCCCATGCTCGGGCTCTGCCTCGGGCTGCAGTGCGCGGTCATCGAGTTCGCCCGATCGGTGCTCGGGATGAGCGAAGCCAACAGCACCGAGTTCGACCCGGCCACCCCAGATCCGGTGATCGACCTGATGTCCAGCCAGGAGGACGTCGAGGACATGGGCGGGACCATGAGACTCGGTCTCTATGCGGCCAAACTGGCCGAGGGCTCCAAGGTGCGCAAGCTCTACGACCAGGAACTCGTCTACGAGCGTCACCGGCATCGGTGGGAGGTGAACAACCGCTATCGCAAGGACCTGGAGGGAGCAGGGATGCGTCTCGCCGGGCTATCTCCGGACGACAATCTGGTGGAATACATCGAACTGATCGACCATCCGTTCTTCGTGGCCACCCAGGCCCATCCCGAGTTCCGTTCCCGGCCCGACCATCCTCACCCCCTTTTCATGGGGCTGATCGAGGCCGCGGCCGCCCGCCGCGAGGAGTTGACGATCGTCATCGATGAGTCTGAAAGCAGCGTGGGCATTTGATCGTCGGCGTCCCGCGGGAGATCAAGACCGAGGAGCACCGGGTCGCAATAACCCCGATAGGGGTTCGTGAGCTGGCCGACCGCGGACATCGGGTGCTCATCGAGACAGGGGCCGGGGAAGGCTCCACCATCCACGACGAGGAGTACGAAGCCCAGGGCGGGACGATCGTCGGTTCGGCTGCCGACGTCTTCGGCGAAGCCGAGATGATCCTCAAGGTCAAAGAGCCCCAGCCGTCGGAGGTCGAGCTGTTCCACGAGGGCCAGATCCTCTTCACGTACCTCCATCTCGCCGCCTACCCCGACCTCGCCGCCAGTCTCGAAAAGAGGGGGATCGTGGGCATCGCCTACGAGACGGTGCAGATGGGCGATGGGTCTCTGCCGCTGCTGGCGCCGATGTCGGAGATCGCGGGCCGTATGGCGACCCAGGCCGGGGCGTACTTCCTCGAGAAGTCACAAGGAGGGAGAGGGATCCTGCTTGGCGGAGTCACCGGGGTCAGCCCGGCCAAAGTGGTCATCGTCGGTGGTGGCATCGCCGGGTCGAACGCTGCGGTCATCGCAATGGGTATGCAGGGCGACGTGGTCGTGCTCGACACGGACGCTCGGAAGATGAGGGCCCTCGATTCTCTCTATCAGGGCCGGATCGTCACCCTGCACTCCAACAAGCTCACCATCGAGGAGCAGGTGCTCGGGGCCGATGTGGTCATCGGGACGGTGCTGGTCCCCGGGGCATCGGCACCCAAGCTGGTGACCGAGGAGATGGTGAAGTCCATGAAGAGAGGTGCGGTTCTCGTCGACGTGGCCATCGACCAGGGAGGCTGTTTCGCGACTTCGCGGGAGACCACCCACTCCGATCCCATCTACGAGCTCCATGACGTGCTCCACTACGCGGTGGGCAACATCCCCGGCGCGGTTCCCCACACATCGACTTACGCCCTGACCAATGCCACCCTCCGCTACGCCGTGATGATGGCCCATGAAGGGCTCAATAGGGCCTTGAGCGCCCATCCCGAGCTGCAGGCAGGGGTGAACATGGTCGGAGACCAGGTGTGTCATCCGGCCGTCGCCGAGAGTCTCGGAGTCGAGTATGTTCCGGTCATGGAGGCCATAGCCTCGAGATGAGCATGGTCTCGCTCGAGACCGGTCTCGAGGACTACCTGGTCTCCCTGCGTGTCGAGCGGGGTCTCTCCCGCAACACCATCGCCGCCTACACCCGCGATCTGAGCCAATACCTCGTCTTTCTCGAAGGAAGAGAGCCCGACGAGGACCTCATCGCCGAGTACGTGTCGGCGATGCGAAGACGAGGGCTGGCCGACTCCACGGTCAGCCGAAAGATCGCCTCGATCCGGGGATTACACCGCTTCCTGGTGGCGGAGGGCCAACGAGGTTCCGATCCGACGGCACTCATCGACAGCCCGCGACGACCCGACCCCTTTCCCAAGGCGTTGACCGTGGACGAGGCGATCGCCCTGGTGGAGGCACCGAACCCCAACGAGGTCGCCGGTCGTCGCGACCGCGCCCTGCTCGAGTTCCTCTACGGGACCGGTGCGCGGGTCTCCGAGACCGTCGGCGTCGACCTCAACGACGTCGATCTCGAAGAGAAGGTGGTGCTCGTCACCGGGAAAGGGGCCAAGCAGCGTCTGGTCCCGCTGGGGACCAAGGCAGTGGAGGCGATCACCTCATGGCTACCCGATCGCATGGCTCTCGTGAGCAGGAGAGCCCCGGGAGACCCCCTGTTCCTCAACCTGAGGGGCGGGCGTCTCAGTCGCCAGGGTGTGTTCGACATCGTCAAGAAACACGCGGCTGCGGCCGATATCGAGACGAAGAGAGTGTCACCGCACGTGCTCCGTCACTCGGCAGCGACTCACATGGTCGAGGCCGGCGCGGACCTCAGAACCGTACAAGAAATGCTGGGTCACGCTACCATCAGCACAACCCAGGTCTACACGCGGGTCAGTCCGGCACACGTGATGGAGATCTACGTCGAGGCACATCCGAGGAGTAGGTAATGGCGCTCGACATCGCTAAAGCAGAAGAAGCTCTCAAGAAAGAGCGAGAACAACTGATCCACCAGCTCGACGAGCTGGGCGCGGCCGAGACCGGCGACCTCCGTTCGGACATCGACTTCGGTGGCAGCTTCGCCGACGCCGCATCCGTGACCGCGGAGCGCACCGAGGTCCTCGGGTTGATCGAGTCGTTGAAGACCCAGTTGGACGATGTGGACGCGGCACTTGCCCACGTCGCGGCCGGCACCTACGGGATCTGTGACAACTGCGGCTCCGAGATAAGCGCCGACCGTCTCGAGTTCCGTCCCGCCTCGATCCTCTGCGTCAACTGCAAGTCGAAGGCCGTCTCCTAGATTGCCGGGACCGCCAGCCCATCTCATCCGACGATTCTTCGATGTCGCCAGGGCACGTAGCCTGACCGTGTCCGAGAAGGAAGCCGTCTCAGCCTGGCTCACCCCGGAGACTGCAGCGTTGTTCTTCGCCCAGGACGATTCCGACCAGCGACACGGTTACCACGCCGCCCTGAGCGTGATCGCCTCCGGTGTGCACGACGACGAGATGATCGTGGCCGCGCTGTTGCACGACATCGGCAAACGACACGCCAGACTCGGCATCCTGGGACGCTCGCTGGCCTCGGTGCTGATCCTCTCGGGATTGCCGCTGTCGGAGCGGATGAGGGCCTATCGCGACCACGGGCTGGTGGCCGCCAGGGAGTTGTCTGCGCTCGGTGGCCCCCCACTGGCCATCGACTTCGCCATGCATCACCATGGAGAGAGGCCGTCCACGATCGAGCCCGGGGTCTGGGATGTCCTCATCGAAGCCGACCAGCCGCCCAAGAGGGGGAAGTCGCGGTTCGGCTCCCAGGGCGGCTCCAACGCCACTGATACGCGAAAACCAGACAACGGGCGGATAACCTCGGCGGGGCAATGACGTTTCACGTGCGCACGACGGTCTACGAGGGGCCGCTCGACCTGCTGCTCCAGCTGATCACCAAGCACCAGGTCGAGATCACCGCGGTGGGTCTCACCGGCGTCGTCGGGGAGTACCTGTCCTTCCTGGAGGAGATGCGTGAGCTCGACATGGAAGTGACCTCGGAGTTCCTGCTCATCGCCTCCACCCTCGTCCAACTCAAGGCGCAGTCGCTCCTCCCCACATCCGGCGAGATCGACCTCGACGACGAGTTGGCGCTGGCCGAGGAACGTGACCGACTCCTGTCGAGACTGCTGGCCTCGGTGACCTTCAAAGACGTCGCTGCGGTGCTGCGGAGACGGATGCAGGACGGAAATCGATACGTGCCCCGGGTCTCCGGCATCGACCAACAGATCGCCGCTCCCGCACCCGACACGACTATTCCCACCGACCCCGCCGGATTGGCCGCGATCGCGGAGAAGGTGTTCGCCAGAGCAACGCTGGAGCCGGACCTGGACCACCTCGACCTCGACCTGCCTTCGGTGGAGCACGCGATCGAAGACCTCAGAGAGCGATTGAGCCGACGGGCTTTCTCCTCCTTCGAAGACCTGACCGAGCATTGTCGACGCCCCGTCGAAGTGGCCGCCTACTTCCTCGCCCTCCTCGAGATGGCTCGCTGGGGTCTCATCCAGGTCTCCCAGTCCGACTGGACCGCCCCTATCGAAGTGCGGCAGCTGGACGACGGGTCGGCCGAGCTCAGCTCGGAGTGGTCATGAACGATATCGCCGCCCTCGAAGCGGTCCTCTTCGTCACCGAGCATCCGGTGCCCACCGGTGAGCTGGCCGAAGTCCTCGAGTTGCCCGTCTCCCAGGTCGAAGGGCTCCTGGAAGAGCTGAGAACCGACCTGACCACACGCGAAGCGGGTCTCGTGCTCAGGTCGGTGGCAGGCGGGTGGCGCCTGTACAGCCATCCCGACGCCTACCCCTACCTGGAGCGATTCTCCACATCGGCAACCGCTCGCAAGTTGTCGTCCGCGGCGATGGAGACACTGGCGGTGATCGCCTACCGCCAGCCGGTGTCACGGGGCCAGATAGCCGAGATCCGGGGCGTCGACTCCGACTCTGCGGTACGCACCCTGGAGCGTCTCGGTCTCGTCGAGGAGAAGGAGCGACTCAGCATCCCCGGCAACCCCGCGGTCTATCAGACCACAGAGTCGTTTCTCGAGAAGCTGGGGCTGAACGATCTCGCCGAACTGCCACCCCTCGCCGACCACGTCCCGCCGGCCCAGTTCGTCGACACCCTCGAGGAGTCGCTCCGCCCCGGGACCGAATAACGCTCATGGCGGAGCGGATCCGCATCCAGAAGGCGCTAGCCAACGCCGGGTTGATGTCCCGCCGCGCCGCTGAGGAGGCCATGGTGGCTGGCCGGGTCTTGCTCAACGGGAACCGGGTCGTCCTCGGTGACCGGGTCGACCCGATGGCTGACGTGCTCACCCTCGACGGAGTCCCGATCCCTGTCTCAGAGGACCTGGAGACACACGTCCTCAACAAGCCAGTCGGTGTGATCAGCAGCGCCAGCGACCCCCAGGGTCGGACGACTGTCGTTGACCTTGTCGATTCGGACAAGCGTCTCTATCCGGTGGGGAGGTTGGACGCCGACTCGGAGGGTCTGATCCTCGTCTCCAACGACGGCGAGTTGACCAACCGTGTCACCCACCCCAGCTACGGCATCACCAAGAAGTACCTGGCCGAGGTGAGAGGAGAGCTCTCTCAGGGCACTGTGGGTCGGCTCACCACCGGGGTGGATCTCGAGGATGGGCCGGCCCGGGCCCGCTCCGCCAACCTCGTGGACACCAGCGGGGGGCGGTCCCTCGTCGAATTGGTCATGGTGGAGGGACGCAACCGCGAGGTGCGTCGCATGTTCGAGACTCTGGGTCACCCGGTGACCCGTCTCGTTCGCACCGCCATCGGCGGGTTCACAGAGCCAGACCTCAAACCCGGCGCATCGAGGAAACTGAGCGCCGTCGACATCCAGAGACTGCTGGCTCCGCGATGACGGCCCCGAGAAATGTTCCCCTGCTGGGCGACCCGATCGACGCCGAAGTGCGCCTACCCGGGTCCAAATCGGAGACGATCAGGGCCCTGGCCATCGCCTCCCTGGCCGAGGGCAGGTCTCACCTCTACAAGCCGCTCGACGCCGAAGACCCCCGGGCGATGTCCGACGCGCTCAGGGCGCTCGGTGCCGACATCCACGACAGGGACGATCCTTGGTCGGTGGACGGGCGGGGAGGCCGGCTCGAAGCGGCTGACGCACCGCTCGACGCCCACGAGTCCGGGCTGACCGCACGCATCCTGTGTGCCATCAGCGCTTCGATCGACGGGGTGTCCCGCATCGAAGGCCGGGGACGTCTCCCACAGCGGCCGATGAAAGGCATCGTCGACGTCCTCCGCGCTCAGGGAGTCGAGGTGAGCGGGGAGCATCTTCCCATCGAGGTGTCGGGCCGCGGGCCCTTGTGGGGCGGACGGCTCGTGGTCGATTGCTCCGAGAGCTCCCAGTTCGCCACGGCCCTCATGCTGGTCGCACCGATCATGCACGAGCCGGCCGAGATCGAGCTGATCGGGCTGACCGGGTCTGGTGGCTATCTCGACATGACCGAGTCGATGATGAGACGGTTCGGGGCCGGGGTGGAGAGGACGGTCACCGGGTACCGGATCGCCAACACCGGGTTCGTCGCCTCGGACGTGGTCATCGAGCCCGACGCATCGGCCGCGGTGTATCCGATGGCGATCGCCGCGATCACAGGCGGTCTGGTGGTCGTCGAAGGTCTCGGCCGGTCCTCCCGGCAACCCGACCTAAAGATCGCCTCGATCCTCGGGACGATGGGGTGCCGGGTCGAGTGGGAAGACACCAGGGTGAGCGTCGACGCAAGGGAAACACGTCTCGAGGCAGTCGACGTCGACATGTCAGACGCTCCGGACGGAGCACTGGCATTGGCGGTGGTTTCTCTGTTCGCAACAGGCGAGTCGCGGATATCGGGTCTGGGCTCGTTGCGGCACAAGGAGTCCGACCGGCTCGCCGCCATCAGCACCGAGATTCGCCGTATCGGAGGGGAGGCGCGTGTCGAAGGTGATGCCCTGTTGGTGGGCCCCGGGGATCTGCGTGGGGTCGAAGTCGACCCTCATGGTGACCACCGCATCGCCATGGCCATGGCAGTCGCAGGGACCCGGATCGGTGGTATGCGCATATCGAATCCCCAGGTCGTCGACAAGACCTGGCCCGGGTTTTGGTCGTTCCTCGACGGACTCGTGACGGGATAGTTCGGCAAAGCAACGGTGTGGTCACTATGTTTCGGTGCGCGGGAGGGTCCTGGTCTCCGACTTCGCCCCCATTGTCCGAATTCCCCCCAAGTCGGACAACCCCTCCGGAGCCAGGGCCCACCCCGCTATTCACCTAGCCTGCCGCCCCAATGAGCCTCATCGTGACCATGGACGGCCCTGGCGGCACGGGAAAGAGCACCGTGAGCCGGGTCGTGGCCCACAAGACAGGTCTGCCTCATCTCGACACGGGGGCTTTCTACCGCGCCGCCACCCTGGCAGTGCTGGAGGCAGGAGCAGACCCGACCAGCGAGGACGCCGTGCTGGATGTGGTCTCCGGGCTGAGGCTGAGCCAGGAAGAGGGCCGCATGTACCTGAACGATCGAGACGTGTCGACCGAGATAAGGAGTGAGCCGATCACCGCCGCGGTGTCCGCGCTGTCGGCACATCCCGAGGTTCGGAAGATCCTCGTCGAGATGCAACGTGCCTGGGTCGACCGTCACGGCGGAGGGGTGGTCGAGGGACGGGACATCGGCTCGGTGGTGTTCCCCGATGCGCCGGTCAAGGTGTTTCTCCACGCCACGCCCGAGGTCCGTGCCCGGAGACGTGCACTCGAGACCGGTGAGCGCATCGACGACGTCCTCGCAGACCTGAACCGACGGGACCGGTTCGACTCGAGTCGCGCTGTCTCCCCCCTCTCGGTCCCCGAAGGGGCGGTGGTGCTCGACACGTCGGAGTTGAGCTTCGACGAGGTCGTCGAAGAGGTGCTTCACCTGGTTCGAGCCAAGTCCTGATTGCGCCTGGCGCCCCTACCATGTGCCCGGATGACCGTTGAACGCGTCCTCTTGGCCCAACCACGGGGCTTCTGCGCCGGTGTGGAGATGGCGATCAAGGCCCTGACCTGGATGACCAGGATCTTCGATGGGCCCGTCTACTGCTTTCACGAGATCGTCCACAACGAATGGGTGGTGAAGGCCTTCGAGCGGGTTGGTGTCGTGTTCGTCGACGACATCTCCGAGGTGCCCGAAGGGGCCCCCCTCATGTTGTCCGCCCACGGCTCGGCCCCTGAGGTGGTGGAGGCCGCCGGAAAGCGTGCCGCTGTGGTCATCGACGCCGTGTGCCCGCTGGTCACCAAGGTGCACCACGAGGTCAAGATGATGTCACGCAAGGGATACGACATCATCTACATCGGCCACGAGGGCCACGACGAGGCCGTCGGCACCGTGGCGGAGGCACCGGAGGCGATCACCCTCGTCGAGCCGGAGCAGGGTCTCGGAGAGTTCAGCCCGACCGATTCGGAGAAGGTCGCTCTCGTCGCTCAGACGACGTTGGGTCTCTACGAGTGGAGAGAGGTGATGGACGATGCCTCGTCCCGCTTTCCCGATCTCAAGACCGCCAGGAAGTCGGACCTCTGCTACGCCACCACCAACCGCCAGGAGGCGGTAAACCAACTCTCGGCCGAGTGTGACCTGATCCTGGTGGTGGGGTCGCACAACTCCTCCAACACCCAGGCCCTGGTCCGGGTGTCCCATGAGAACGGGGTGGCCGCACACCGCATCGACTCCGCAGACGACATCGAAGCGGAGTGGCTCGACGGTGTGACCACCGTCGGAGTGACGGCCGGAGCGTCAGCACCTGACCATCTCGTGCAGCAGGTCAACGACCGACTCGCACCCACCAAGGGATTCGAATTGTGGTCCTCCACCGAGGAGGAGGAGTACTTCCCCCTGCCACCGCAGCTCAGATCGTTCGTGTCGACCCTGCAGACCCTGGTCGAGGCCGGGGTCACCGCGTCGAAACCGGGTGGGGAGTCCTGGCTGGAGCGCGACCGGGAGTGGACTGCCACCGAGGCCCTCGATCTGATCAGCGCCTAGGACGGAGCATCCTTGAGCACCCTCCCCGTCGTGGCAGTGGTGGGCCGCCCCAACGTCGGGAAGTCCACGCTGGTCAACCGGATCATCGGATCCCGCTCCGCGGTGGTCGAAGAGATCTCCGGGGTCACCAGGGATCGGCGCCAGTTCGATGCCGACTGGGCAGGTCGGCCCTTCATCCTGGTGGACACAGGGGGATGGGAGATCAAACCGGAAGGTGATCTGAACCTGTCGATTCGCCAACAGGCCGAGGGGGCTGTCTCCGGGGCCGACGCGGTGATCCTCGTCGTCGACGGCACCACCGAACTGAGCGACGACGACACGGGGGTCATCTCGATCCTCCGCGCCGCAGAGGTGCCGGTCGTCGTGGCGGTCAACAAGATGGACGACACTCGACAGGAAGGGGAGATCGACCGTTTCTGGAAACTGGGTCTCGGTGAGCCGAGACCGGTCAGTGCCTATCACGGACGGGGCGTGGGCGACCTGCTCGACGTTGTCGTGGCGGCTCTTCCCGAGCCCGAGGACCTGGACGAGGAGCCCGAGCTCCCCAGCGTGGCCATCGTGGGGAGACCCAACACCGGGAAGTCGACTCTGCTCAACCGGCTCGTAGGGGAGGAGCGGGTGATCGTCTCTGAGCGACCGGGCACGACCCGGGACCCCATAGACGTCGAAGTCGAGATCGACAGGACGAGCTACCGCCTCGTCGACACCGCCGGGATGCGCCGCAAGCCCAAGATCACCGACGACGCCGACTTCTATGCAGTCCTTCGGGCGCGGGACGCACTGGAGCGGGCTGATGTCGCGGTGCTGATGGTGGATGCCACAGAAGGTGTCACCCATCAGGACCAGCGCATCGCCGCCGAGATAATCGAGGCGGGGGCCGGCAT
>CAZZIG010000090.1:0-16287 GCA_964653975.1 uncultured Acidimicrobiaceae bacterium | reverse complement strand
TCTTCTTCTCGATGTCGTCGGATCGGATGTACGGGTGGATGATGAACCACCGCTACTTCGGCAGGGTGATCCGGGGCTATCGCGACCATGGTCTGACGATGCGGATGAAATGGGTCGCGGCGATCAGCATCACCGGGTCGTTGCTGGTCTCAGGAGTCTTCCTCACGGACAACGACTGGGTCAGGGTGATCCTGGCCGCTGTCGGTGTCTACGCCCTTTGGTTCGTCTTCACACGTCCGACGCGAGATCTCAGCACCGAGTAAGCGGTTACCGTCCGCTCGATGCGGCCGTTCACGAAGGTAGGGCTCGGCGCGGTCACCGCGACCACGATGGCGACCTCGACTTTTCCGATCATCGTCGCCAGCGTGCTCGCCGCACAGCTGTTGGAAGAGTTCGACATAAGCAGGACCCAGGTCGGTCTCCTGGTCACGGCCTCGGGTCTCGTCGGCGCCCTGGTCTCTCCGGCTCTTGGCAGGCTGACCGACAAGCTCGGTGCGGTCAGATCGATCATCTGGACTCTCTCCGCCAGCGCGGTGACTCTGACCGCCCTCGCGCTCAGCCCCGACTATGAGCTCTTGTTTGCCGCGGCAGTGCTGACAGGTCTTCCCAACGGCTGGGGGAACTCGGCTACCAATGCCCTCATCGTCGACAACGTGGCGGCCGGAGTTCGTGGTGTCGTCACCGGTGTCAAGCAGTCCGGAGTGCAGATCGGCACCTTCCTCGGGGGTCTTCTGCTCCCCCTGTTCACTCTGTGGTGGAACTGGCGTGTGGCTGTGCTGATCTTCCTGGCGATGCCGGCCGCCGCACTCATCGCGATGGTCGGTCGACACGACCCGAGCCGCCACCACACGAGCGAAACGATTCTCTCGCAGGGCAAACTGCCCAAGTCGGTCACCTGGATCGCCGTCTACGGCTTCGCCTCCGGTTTGGGCTCGTCCGCCATCATCGGATTTCTCCCGCTGTTCGCAGAGGAGGACCAACTCTGGTCGAAACCGGCGGCCGGGACGATCCTGGCCACAGTCGGCCTCACCGGGATCGTCGGAAGGATCCTGTGGTCACGATGGTCGGAGCGATCCCTCGGCCACGGGAGAACTCTCCGCATCCTCGCCTGGCTCACGACCGGCACTTCGGTGCTGCTGGCGCTGGCGAGTCTCGAGGTCACCCCCAGTTGGGCCTTGATCCCCGCTGCTGTCTTGTTGGGTGGTGGGGCGGTGGCCTGGAACGCAGTCGGGATGCTCGCCGTCATGGAGATCTCCCCACCTGGCCTGGTCGGCAAGAGCACCGGGGCCGTCCTCTTTGGGTTCTTGTTCGGGCTCGCCCTCGGCCCTCCGCTGATGGGCTTCTCCGTCGACACCTTGGGCACATACACGCCGGGTTGGCTGGCCACCGCAGCCCTCATGGCGATCTCGGGCCTGATCGCCTTCAAGATCCCCGAGGGGGTTACGATCGCCGACTCGTGAGACTGGTCATCGCCCACTGCACCGTCGACTACTCGGGACGGCTCGACGCCCATCTCCCCGAGGCGAGGAGGCTGATCATGGTCAAAGCCGACGGCACTCTCGCCATCCACTCCGACACCAATGCGTCGAAACCGCTCAACTGATAGAACGACCCCTCATCAAGCAGCGATCCCTTTTGAGGCTGTTGTGGCCTGACAGGCGAGCTTCCAGGTCTGCTCGCGAGCAAGATTCGCGAACTGCTCGCGTTTGTCACACTGTCTAACCCGCTCAATCTCCACCTAAGGGGTGAACAGCAAAACCAACCCTTCAGGAGCAACATTCAAGAAATCTTGGCCGGCTCAAGGAACGAAACCTCCGGAGTGCTTCTGGTGATCTCCGAGGCCCTCTCGGGTTGAAAGCAGCCATCTCGAAGACGTTGATCGGTGCCACCTGGCAGGGATGCCGGGTTCACAACCATGTCGCAACCTGTTGGCTCATGTCTCCAAAGATACGCCGAAATGGTTTCTGCCGCCGTGAGATCCATCTTCGCTCAACCCGATGCCGACCAGGCAAGAAGCCTCCACAAGCATCACGGTGCGATCTGGATGAAAGCCTCCGTCGACACCTGAGATGCCTCAATTCACCGACTTGGCCGCACGTTGTTTGATGCCGGAGAACATCGTGTTGGTGTGATAGAAGTCCACCAAGCCGAGGGGAAGCGCAGAGAGCATCATCCACTGTGACGAGTAGTCGGCACGAGTTCGGACAAGTAGACGGGATCGAGAATCGCCGATTGGTCTCAGAACCCAAGACCAGGTGAAGTCGAAGTAGACGCCCTCCGCCCTGAGCTTGGCTTCTATGGCCTCCAACTCGTCGGGATTGGTGGGGTCCACCGGATGCCCCCTCCATGGGTGACGAAGCGACCTGTAGACGATGTACTCACCTGGGGCCACGTCTTCGACACGGAAGTATGCGGCATAGTTGGGTCCGTCAGGAATTATGTCGCCCACCGTGACGTGCTGATACTCCGGCACGAGTTCGTCCCGGCTGAGGTTCTCGATTCCCCAGACCACCCGATCAAAGAATACGCTCGTGTACCAGCCACCCCTTCCGAAGCCCATCTGAGCCAACCACGGCCAGATCGCACTCGGAGGGGCTTCGATTGTGGTTCCTCTCATCCAGTGAACCTTGGGGTCGCTTATCAGTCCATCTCCGGGTAGCCAGCCATTGAACTCCGCGTCTGTGATCCCAGACCTCCGAGACATACGGTCGATGCCCACAAGACCCAACATGGTCACCACAATCAGTGCCGTCCTTCGCTTGTTCAACATGCTGTCGACGAATAGTGGAGGGCTAGCTGGATTGAAAGGGTCGGAATGCTCTGACTTCCACGCCAATCGTCAGAGCTGACTCAGTCACGTGACTTACCGCCGCCCAACACTGATGGATGACTCGTCTTAGGTTGCAGTTGGAAGCTCAGGCAGAGGCTTAGCTGTGAGTTACCCTCGCAGACCAGAGCCTCATGAGACTGGTGATCGCACGCTGCACGGTCGACTACTCGGGCCGTCTCGACGCCCATCTGCCCGAGGCGACGAGGCTGATCATGGTCAAAGCCGACGGCACTCTCGCCATCCACTCCGACACCAATGCGTCGAAACCTCTCAACTGGATGGTCGCTCCCAACCTCTTGGAGACCTACGAGGATCGGTGGGAAGTGTCCAACTCCAAAGGCGAGCGGCTCACCATCTGGATCGACGAGATCGTCGCCGACGTCACCCACGAGCTCGGTGACGATCCCGGTCTGGTCAAGGACGGTGTCGAGTCACATCTCCAGGAGCTGCTCGCCGCCACTCCGGAGTTCATCGAGGAGGGACTGACCCTGATCAGGCGGGAGTACCCGACCGACATCGGCCCGGTGGACCTGTTGTGTGCCGACATCAACGACACCACGGTCGCCATCGAAGTCAAACGCCGGGGCGAGATCGACGGGGTGGAACAGCTCGCCCGCTATCTGGAGCGTCTCGGCAACGACGTGCGTCTCGCCCCGGTGCGGGGGATCTTCGTGGCCCAGTCGATCTCCCCGCAGGCCAGAGTCATGGCCGAGGCGAGGGGAATCGAGGCGATCGAGGTCGACTATGACGGCTTGCGTGAGGCGGAAGACCGGAGTCTGCGGCTGTTCGACCTAAATTGATGTTCCACATCGTCTTCTACACACCGGAGATCCCCCCCAACACCGGCAACGCCATGCGTCTGGCCGCGGTGACCGGGTGTCGGCTGCATCTGATCGAGCCTCTGGGTTTCGAGATGGACGATGCCCGTCTCCGACGGGCCGGCATGGACTATCGCGACAAGGTGGTGGTGGCCGTGCATCCCGATCTCGACACCTGGCGGCAGGCCAGCGAGCCCGACCGGGTGTTCGCCCTCACCGTGGACGGTGACCGCCTCCACACCGAGGAGTCTTTTCGCGAGGGCGACGTGTTCCTGTTCGGGCCGGAGTCGGTGGGTCTGCCATCCGAGGTTCACTCCGCCCCGTGGGTAACCGGCCGTCTCCGGCTTCCCATGATCCCTGGGGTCCGCTCCGTCAACCTTTCCAATGCCGCGGCGATCGTCGTCTACGAGGCATGGCGTCAACTTGGTTTTCCGGGCTCTCGCTGAGCCCCGACATCGGTCCTCGCGACCGTCAGTCCTGAGACTCTCGGCTGCCCCGTTCGGCGAGGAGCCTGAACGCAATGGCCTCCGAGAGGACGACGCGCTCCAGATCGCCCAGGTCCTGGCTCTCGTTGGGAGCATGGAAGGCGCTGGTCGGGTCGGCCGCGCCCACCACGAGGATCGGGGCGTCGGGGAACAGGTCTGCGAAGGTGGCGATGAAGGGGATGGAGCCGCCTGCGCCCATCTCCACAGCCTCCTTGCCGAAGCCTTCCACGAATGCCTCCCTCCAGACCTCGACGGCGAAGTTGTCCGAGCCCAGCACCGTGGCATCACCGCATTCGTCGTGGAGGAAGCCGAGCTCGGCGCCCCAGGGGACGTTGGCCTTCAGATGTGCCTTGAGGGACTCGAGAGCCGCTTGGGTGTCCTGTCCGGGCGGTATCCGCATGCTGACCTTGGCCCGGGCCACCGGGACCAGCTGGTTGATCGCCTCCGCGACCGGTGGGGCGTCGATGGCGAGAATCGAGATCGCAGGACGTGACCACAGCCGGGAGGGGATGGAGCCCTCGCCGATCGTGGACAGACCGTCCACCGAACCTGTCTGCGCCCGCGCCAGCTCCTCGGGGAAGTCGAGGGAGCCCTCGATCTCTTGGGACACGAGACCGGGCACGGCGACGGTCCCATCGTCGTTGTGAAGTGAAGCGAGCAGTCTCGATAGAGCCATCAGGGCATCCGGGAAAACACCCCCGTACTGACCGGAGTGAACCGCCGCGCCCAACGTTCGCAGCTCGAGCTTCACTGCGACGATCCCGCGCAGAGACGAGATGAAGGCGGGCGTGCCCACCTCCCAGTTCCCGCCGTCACCGATCACGATCACATCGGGGTCCAGTCTGTCTGAGTGCTTCTCGAGGATCTCCGGCAGCCCCACCGAGCCTGCCTCCTCCTCACCTTCGAAGAAGAGCTGCACGCCGACGGGGAGATCGTCGCCGTGGGCGGCGATGGCCCCCAGGTGCATGACTATCCCCGCCTTGTCGTCGCTGGCTCCCCGGCCATAGAGACGCCCATCACGCACCACCGGCTGGAATGGCCCGGTATCCCATTCATCGATGGGACCTGGAGGCTGGACGTCGTAGTGGGCGTAGAGAAGGACTTTGGGGGCGCTTTCGGGGCCCGGCTTCTCCGCGAACACCGCGGGATGGCCGTTGGAGGACTCGAGTAATTGGGCGTCGGAGAACCCGGCATCGTCGAGCATCCTCACGATGGCTTCAGCCGCGTCGCGGACCCCGGATGGGTCGTACCCGTCGGCGGAGACCGACTCCATTCGGATGAGCGAGGACAGCAGTTCCTGGAGCCGGGGCATGTCGGCCGAGACGGCCGACCTCAGTTCGTCGTGCATCACAGGAGCGTACCGGTGCCATCATGTGCCCGTGCTCAGGTTCCGCCTCTTCGGGATGCCAGTCACCGTGCAGGGCTCGTTTCTCGTCATCGCCGCATTGATCGGTTTCGTCGGCGTCGGCACCGTGGAGGAGACCATCGCCTGGATCGCCATCGTGTTCGTGTCGATCCTCATTCACGAGCTGGGGCACGCCTTCACGGCTCGGATGCTCGGATCCGAGGTGGCCATCGAGCTCAACGGACTGGGTGGCCTGACCAGGTGGTCGCTACCCCGGGGGGAGCTGACACCGGGGCGGCGCTCCCTCATAGCTGCGGCGGGGTCGGCGATGGGGCTCCTGTTCGGCGGGGTGGTGTGGGTCTTCGCCGTCCAGTTCGAGCCTTACTCGTCGCTCGTGGCCTTCATCCTTCGCAGCCTGATCTACGTCAACGTCTTCTGGGGTCTGATCAACTGGCTTCCCATCCGCCCTTTGGACGGGGGCCATCTCCTCGAGTCGCTCCTCCAAAAGGTCGCCCCGGCGCGTGCCGAGATCATCGCACGGATCGTCTTCACCGCCACCGCCGCAGGTGCGCTCGCTTTCGCCATCTGGCAGAGGCTGATCTTCATAGCCGTGCTCGCGGGATGGCTCCTGCTCTCCGAGTTGAGCATCGGTCGCCCGACCCGACCTCAGCCCGGTGACGGTCTCCCGGCTCTCACGTATGACGATCCCCCGGAGCGGGACAACCCCTCCGAGGAGCTCTCCGGCGAGGTCATCGAGGGGACCGAGATCGTCGACCCGGACGATCCGGCCGATCACTAGCTAGCTTCGCTACGAATGGACTTCTCATACAGCGATCGTGTCGAGGAACTCCGGGGTCGTCTCCTCGACTTCATGGACAGTCACATCTACCCGTCTGAGCCGGTGTACCGACAGCAGATGGAGGAGTCGGGAGACCCTCATCACCATCCTCGAGTCCTCGAGGAGCTCAAGGAGGAGGCCCGCAGCAGGGGGCTGTGGAACCTGTTCCTGCCAGATCAGGAGGAGGGTGGCGGCCTCTCGGTCCTCGAGTACGCACCGCTCGCCGAGATCACCGGTCGCAGTGTCCACATCGCCCCCGAGGCCCTCAACTGCTCCGCACCGGATACCGGCAACATGGAGATCCTGCACATGTTCGGGACCCCGGAGCAGAGAGACGTGTGGCTCCATCCGCTGTTGGCAGGCGAGATCAGGTCGTGTTTCTCGATGACCGAGCCCGATGTCGCCAGCTCCGACGCCACCAACATCCGCACCAGGATCGAGCGTGACGGGAAGGACTACGTCATCACCGGCCGTAAGTGGTTCAGCTCGGGGGCGGCCTCGGAGCGTTGCACGTTCTCCATCGTCATGGGGGTGACCAACCCCGACGCCGAGCCTCATCGGATGCAGTCGATGGTCATAGTCCCGATGGACACACCTGGCGTCGAGATCGAGAGGGAGCCCACCGTGTTCGGGTATCAGGACCGGGGTGGCCACCCGCAGATCAACTTCGAAGGTGTCCGGGTCCCGGTCAGCAATCTGCTGGGCGAGGAGGGGGGCGGGTTCGCCATCGCACAGGCACGTCTCGGCCCAGGTCGCATCCACCACTGCATGCGCGCCATCGGAGCTGCCGAGCGTTGTCTCGACTTGATGGTGCAGCGGGCTCAGTCGAGGACTGCCTTCGGCAAGATGCTCTCCGAACAAGGCGTCGTCCGGGAATGGATCGCCGACGCCCGCATCGAGATCGAACAGGTGCGCCTCCTGGTCCTCAAGACGGCTTGGCTCATCGACAACGTGGGGACCAAGGGTGCCCGGATCGAGATCGCGGCGATCAAAGTGGCGGCGCCCAACCTGCTCACCACAGTCGCCGACAAGGCAATGCAACTGTTCGGCGCGGCAGGATTCACCGAGGATTGGCCCATCGCCGGTCTGTACTCGATGGGTCGATGGCTGCGAATCGCCGACGGCCCCGATGAGGTCCACCGCCGTTCGGTGGCCCGCGCGGAACTGGGCCGGCTCGGGCCAGGTGCGGTGCCCGGGCCGTGGGACGGCTGAAAACCGGGCTCGCCCCGCCCGGAAAAGAGTGAACCGCGCGGTGGTGTTCTTGCGAATAGGAGACAAAGAACGTGGCGGCACCACTGTCGTCGGTCTGACGGGAGACATCCGGAAGGGGAACGAACCCGTTTGATTCTGCGTTTATGAATGCCCGATGATGATGGGGCGATCAGTGATTGACTTGACAGTTACCCCTTGGAGAGAAGCGGCCGCCTGCCTGGAGACCCGGGACGAGGTCAGCTTCTTTCCTGACAAGGAAGACCTCGTCGGAATCGTCAAGGCCAAGGCGGTCTGCTCGACCTGCCCGGTGGCCGACGAGTGCCTGAGTTGGGCGATCGAGACCAATCAGGCCGACGGTGTCTGGGGTGGTCATACTCCCAAGGAGCGTCGCAAGCTCCGTCGACGCTGGCTCGAGGAGACCCAGAAGGCCAGCTGATCGCGTCCCTAGCCAGATCCCTTCTCCGCCCGCTCGTCGCGGTCCGGCCCTTCTTCGGTTGCGATGTGCACCAGTGAGTCACCCGAGTTCACCAGAGGGCGCAACGAATGGGCGATCACCCAACCGGTCTCTGAGGCATTCACCTGGGTCGGACGCATCCCGAACGCGTCCGAGATCGAGGCGAGCCGTTGACCCTTTAAGACATGATCGCCGAGGTCGACCTCGATGTCGGCGATCCCACCTCTGCGCGCCCTGACCCATCTCGTTCGTCGGATCAGCCGGGTGCCCCGGACGCGGGGCAGCCTGGCGTCGATCATGCCCATGGCTCTCAAGGCTCGCATCACCCCGATAACGCCGGTCTCGATGGCGTCGTCGTCGAACCGGTGGGCCTGACCGGCCTCGTACAGGAGCACGGTCTTGCCCCTTTCCGACGCCGCTTGCCGGAGCGAGCCGTCCCGCAAACGGGCATGGATCGAGAAGGGCGCCCCGAAGGCGCGGGCCAAACGGAGGGTGGCTTCGTCGTCGAGATTGGCCCTCACCTGTGGGTGGTTGATTCGATGGTTGCTGGCGGTGTGGAGGTCGATCCCAACCGAGCAATGGTCCACGACCTGGTCCATGAAGAGATGGGCGAGCCTGGAAGCAGTCGATCCTCTCGCCGACCCCGGAAAGGATCGGTTCAGGTCTCGGCGGTCGGGCAGATAGCGAGATTGGGTGATGAACCCCAGGGGGTTCACGATCGGCACCGCGATCACTGCACCCTTCAGCGTCTTGGCGTCGAGCTCTCTCAGCACTCTTCGGATAATCTGGATGCCATTGAGCTCGTCACCGTGTATCGCGGCCGACAGCCAGACGTTCGGCCCGGCGGAGCGCCCGTTGATCACCTTCACCGGCAAGGACTCCGTGGCACCGGTGACCACCTTGGCGAAGGGAAGCTCGATCTGGGTCTTTCGCCCCGGCTGAACCGTGACGTCGCCCACCGTTATGGGCTGGTTGATCCTCTCAGGCGCCAACGTTGTCTTCGATGTACTCGATGATGAGGTCGGCTATGTCGACACCGCTGGCGTTCTCGATCCCTTCGAGACCGGGAGAGGAGTTCACCTCGAGGACCATCGGCCCCTCCTCCGACTGCAACATGTCGACGCCGGCGACGTTGAGCCCGAGGCTCTTGGAGGCCCGCACGGCCGTGGACCGCTCCGACGGTGTCAACTTGATCACCTCGGCGGTACCACCGCGGTGGAGGTTGGATCTGAAATCGCCGGGGGCCCCTTTTCTCCTCATCGCGGCGACCACCTTGCCCCCGACCACCAGGGCCCGGATGTCGGAGCCCCCTGCCTCTTTGATGAATTGCTGGACGAGGATGTTGGCGTCGAGCTGCCGGAAGGCGCCGATCACCGACTCGGCGGCCTTCTTCGTCTCGGCGAGGACGACACCGAGACCCTGGGTTCCCTCGAGGAGCTTGACGACCACCGGAGTCCCGCCAACCACCTCGAGCAAACCGTTCACGTCCTGGATGGAATGGGCGAAACTGGTGGTGGGGAGCCCGACCCCGGCCCGGGACAGGATCTGCATCGAGCGAAGCTTGTCGCGCGATCTGCTGATCCCGTCCGAGCTGTTCAGGGTGAACACATCCGCCATCTCGAACTGACGGACGACGGCGGTCCCGTAGAAGGTGTACGAGGCCCCGATGCGGGGGATGATGGCATGGGGGCGTACCTCGTCGCCCCTGTAGAGGACCTTGGGTCGTCGTGCCGTTATGTCCATGTAGCAACGGAGGTAGTCGACCACGGAGGCCTCGTGGCCGCGGCCAAGGGCTGCTTCTTTGAGTCGGGCCGTGGAGTAGAGGGAGGCCGCACGGGACAGGATGGCGATCTTCATGAGTCGACTCTCCGACTCGGCCGCGCACCGATGTAGCTGCGACCGGGATCGACGACGAAGTGGTCCCTGACCGTGCGTCGGCCGAGGAGCATGCGGAAGGTCATCTCATCACGTGTCGTCAGGTTCACCAGTGCCTCGAGTTCCTCACCTGCCACGATAAGCCTGGTCCGGATGACAGGGCGAAGCTCGGATCTGCCACCGGGGTTCTTGACCTTTCGCTCCCTGGCGACGGGCGCCACGCATTCGATCACCGGCTTTCTCTTGCGCTGTCGAGGATGGATCTCGAATCTGACCATGTCTACCCCGTCCTCCTCGAATCTCTCGATGTTGAACGCGTGCAGGGACGAGTGGTCGGCTCCGGTGTCCACCTTGGCCTTGACCTCGGTCACCCCGAGATCGGGCATCGAGACCCACTCGCGCCAACCGATCGTCTTGCGTTTCCCCTTTTTCACGGCGGTTCGCAGGATAGGACCACAACTCTCGGGATGACGTTTCGCCCCCGAATCGAGAGCAATGCCACGTCAGTCATTAAATCTAACATTTGACATATCAGATTTTATCATGCATAATGAGGTGGTAATCAGAGTCAGAACGTCTAACAAGGAGGTTGGAAACATGCTGATGAGGTTCGATCCCTTCTCAGACTTCGACCGGATCACACGACAGGTCTGGGGCAACACCCGCACCAACTACATGCCTGCGGATGCCTACCGACACGGTGACAAGTTCTATCTGCACATCGACCTCCCCGGTGTCGATCCGGAGTCGATCGATGTCACTGTCGAGAAGAACACGCTGGCGGTCAGCGCGGAGCGCAAGTGGGAGCGGGACGGCGAAGAGCAGCTTCTGTTGAACGAGCGCCCCACCGGCTCATTCAGTCGCCAGTTCTTCCTCGGTGAGAGTCTCGACACCGATGCCATCGAGGCCGGGTACGACCACGGAGTCCTAACCCTGGCCATCCCGGTCGCGGAGACGGCGAAGGCACGCAAGATCGCCGTGAACACGCCACACGAGGCGCTCACGGCCTGAGGCTGGTTCTACAGCCGAACGAGGCCCCCCGATCGCACAGACCACGCGGTCGGGGGCTTCTCTTTTCCGGTTGACTGCGGCCAGTTCGGTACGCTCGATGCGATGAGCCGAACAAGCATGTCCTACAAGATGGCCCTGGGGAAGCTCGGAAGTGACGAGCGGTATTCAGAGGTGCTTCGGCATGGGGGTCTGAGTGCGGGGATCTATGCCCCCCACGAGAGCGATGAGTTGGAGGCACATCCCGACGACAAGGTCTACGTCGTGTTGAACGGCTCCGGGTTCTTCATCGTCGACGAGCAGCGGGAGCCCTTCGGTCCCGGTGACCTCCTCTTCGCGCCGGCACAGACCACACACCAGTTCGAGGGCTTCACGCCCGATTTCGCAGTGTGGTCGATCTCGTGCCCCGCGTCCGTTGAGGGTTGATCCTCGCGATGGGGAAGCACAAGAGACGGCTACCCGCCTGGTTGGTCGGGTTGGCGATCGCCATCGTCGTCTTCGCGGTCGCCCTCGTGCTCTTCTCGGCTCTAGGCTTTGGTGACGACCCGGTGCTGGACAGTCTCGCGCCGATACGTTGATCGAGTCGCGATCGCGTTTGCCGACCGCTACACGGTGACGAGGGTTCGTGACAGCAGGCAAAGGGCCGAGAGGTCTCAGACGAGCGGTGAGTCAGTCTTGTTCGGGGATGACGTTGCCGTTGCAGTCGATCCCATCACCTGGTCGATAGAAGGCGACGATGGTGTCGACCACCACGCGTCCGTCGGGATACGTGCGCTGCCGATCGATGGCAGTCTGTCTGCACTGGGCACGGAAGCTCACCCGTTGATCGATCTCTTCGACCTCGATGTGCTTCGTCGAGTAGATGGTGACGGTGATCGAGGTGGAGTCATAGGTGGGCCATATCAGCACCGGGTAGTCGGTGCCGTTGGTCAGGACCAGGTCGGGCCCCGGCATGGAGAGCGTGGCCTCCCGACCGAACGGATAGCGGGAGAAGTAGACCGAGTGGCTTTGGTATTCGTCGAGGTCGAGCCCTCCGAAAAAGGCTGCATTGAACATCGTCGTGACGAACTGTGAGACACCGCCTCCGACTTCATCGGTCATGTGCCCGCCTCTGATGGCCCCGGCGGGCACGTATCCCTTCTCCGGTGTCCGCGGACCGATGTACTCGTTGAACGAGATCGTCTCACCGGGGACCAGATAAATGCCGCGTACCTGGTCCGCCATGGTCTGGATGTTGATCACCCTGTTCTCACAGCAGGCGTGATGGGTCGTGAACTCGCCGACTACTTCCTTCACCTGGGAGCCGTTGGCCCACGCCACCATGATCTCGTCCTCGCTGGGGCGGGTCTCGAGGTGGTAGATCGGAGCACCATCTCCCAACAATTCGTCGGCCACCGCCCGCACCGAATCCTCCGAGCAGCACACCGGCGGGGCGACGCCTTCCTCCACCACCCGGACCTCACCGTCGACGACCTCGAGGATCGGTTTCTCCAGATCTCCACGCTGTTCGGGGAACAGCCCTTCGAGATCGTCCTGCAGACCTTCGACGTCGACTGACGCCGACACTTCCCCGTCTTCGACCTCGGTGACGATGTGGCGCCGGACTTGTGCGGCGCTGAGCCTCCCGGTCCGAAGACCCATCGCGGCGGCGAGCCCGTCCTTGGTCTTTTCGTTGAGACTCGTCGCCACCTCGCGGGCAGCCTCGTCGCTGAGCGAGGGGGCGATGGGAACATGCGCCGCCGTGAGCTCCACGGGACCGTCGGCGGCCTCGGCACGGGCCAGGTCCGCAACGAGTCGCTCGCCGTCTATGCCCACACCGTCCACACCGGGAACCACCGTGATCGTCCCGTCGCCACCGTCCAGGCGGGGCTCGACGGGATCCTCGAGGACGAAGTCCTCTCCGGCCAGCACCTCCATGGCGACCTGTTCGTCCAACACGAAGCGATCGTCTACCGACTCCGTGGCGAACGGGGTACGCACCCATGCGACGAACTCCGACCACGGGTCGTTGGCATGGCGGGCGGTCACGATGGCGTCGACGGTGTCTCCGTGCAGGTAGTCGAAGCCAATCTCCGCTGCGGTCATGGTCACGACCTTCTCACCCAGGTCGATGCTGACGTCGGTGCTGAGAAAGGCTTGCTCCCGCCGGCTCACGTGCTCAGCGGCCATGACAGGGCTCAGACCCGACATGTCGACGCCGGCGAACCTGACATTCGGCGCTATCTCCTCACCTTCGCTGGCCACGTGCCCGGTCCAGGCGACGGCCGCGACCACTAGCGGGATCGCCAGCGAGGGGAGGGCCCAGAGCCATCCGTTGAGATGTACACGGTGCCTGGCCATGACCACGGCATGGTAAGGACCCCGCCTGGCAATCAGGATCAATCAGGAAGATCGCCCCCCGGACATCTGTTGACTCGGGTATGGGCGAGGCGGATCAACAACACCTCGACTGGCTGGCCCGCTCCTACGGCCGGACGGACTACACGCCGCTGGCTCCCGACGACTTAGAGAACATCAGACGGGTCGGGGAGAGTTTCACCGTGGCTCCCGGTGGTCATCTGTTCCGCGAGGGGGAACGCTCCGTCCATCTCTATGTCGTCGAGCAAGGCGAGGTCGAGATCTACCGCGGTGGGGGGACGAAGCGGAGAGTGGTCGGCCATGCGGGCCCCGGCTCGGTCCTTGGCGATACCGTCTTGTTCGCCGACACCAGGCACATCGCATCGGCGCGTGTGTTGCGTCCGGTTCGGGGTGTCCGCTTCGACCGCTCGAGACTGCTTCCGGAGCTCGCGGTGAATCCGGGGGTTCTGCTCCGATGGCTGATGGCGGCGTTGAGCCGGGCGGAGGAGACCCACCGACGAGTGGTCCGGCTCATGCACAAGAGCGTGCTGGCTCAGGTAGCCGACCTGCTCCTCGATGAGGACGAACGTCAACCAGATGTCAACCTGTCTCAGGCTGCGATCGGTCGGCTGCTGGCAGTGAGCCGGCAATCGATAAACGAGGCCCTTGGCCGTCTCAGAGAACAGGGGGTGGTCGACACCGGCTATCGCCGCATCCGCATCATCGACCGCGACCGTCTCGAGGAGATCGCGGCAGGGTGAGCTCGTCTCGAGCCGGGGGCCGAAACTTGCCATGGTCCGCTTCCGGAGTGCCGGGTATTGCGAGCCGGGAGTGCCACAAACCTTGACGGGTTTCTCGCGTGTGCGATAGAGTGACGCCTGGGTCCAAAGGACCCCGAGCCGTCCTTTCCGGGACAACCGGGAGACGGTTCCACAATTTGGGATTTCCTTTTGGGGACATGTTCGCGCGTGTGTTAGCATGTCCTTTCTTGCGTTACCCCCTGACCATCGACCACCTCAAGGAGGCACCCCTTGGCTTCGCGCGTGGCTGAGCGCTTTTCGTTCGGGAAGATTCCCGAAGTCCTACCCCTACCCAATCTGCTGGCTGTGCAGCATGAGTCGTTTCAATGGTTCCTCGACGAAGGACTCCGTGAGATCTTCGAAGAGATCAGTCCGATCGAGGACTTCACCGGATCCCTCGCCCTGGAGCTGACCGACCATCGTTTCGGCGACCCCCAGATGACCCTGGAGGAGGCCCAGGAGCGGGACTCCAACTATGCACGTCCTCTCTTCGTCACCGCCCGGTTCATGAACCGTGGCACCGGGGAGATCAAGGAGCAGCAGGTCTTCCTGGGCGACTTTCCGATCATGACCGACAAAGGTGTGTTCGTCATCAACGGCACCGAGCGGGTGATCGTCTCCCAGTTGGTTCGCTCGCCCGGCATCTACTACGACGTCGCCAAAGACAAGACGTCGGACAAACTCATCCACTCCGGGAAGATCATCCCCGGACGTGGCGCCTGGCTCGAGTTCGATACCGACAAGAAGGACACCATCGGTGTCCGCGTCGACCGCAAACGTCGTCAGTACGTGAGCGCCTTCATCAAGGCCCTCGGCATCGCCGAGACCGATGAGGAGATACTCGAGATGTTCGATCACTCCGAGTCGATCAAGAACACGATCGAGCGCGACACCAACGCGGACAAAGAAGAGGCGCTCCTCGACCTGTACCGCAAGCTTCGTCCCGGCGAGCCCACCACCGTGGAGTCGGCCCGAGGACTCATCCAGACCCTGTTCCGCAACCCGAAGCGCTACGACCTCACCCGGGTCGGCCGCTACAAGATCGCCCAGAAATTCGGCGAGGACTCCCCGAAGGACTACCGGGCCGAGGGGCTGCAGATGCTGCGTGACGAAGACATCATCGACGCCATCAAGTACCTGGTCGCCCTCCACGCCGGAGAGGCCAGCTTCACCACCCACCAGGGCAACGAGGTGGGCGTCTCCACCGACGATATCGACCACTTCGGCAACCGGCGTATCCGCACGGTCGGCGAGTTGGTGCAGAACCAGGTCCGTGTCGGTCTCACCCGTCTCGAGCGTGTGGTGCGTGAGCGGATGACCACCCAGGACCCGGACGCGATCACGCCGCAGAGCCTGATCAACATCCGGCCGGTCACCGCCGCCATCAAGGAGTTCTTCGGCACCAGCCAGTTGAGCCAGTTCATGGATCAGCCCAACCCGCTCGCCGGGCTCACCCACCGGCGTCGTCTCAACGCACTGGGGCCCGGTGGCCTGAGTCGGGAGCGTGCCGGGTTCGAGGTACGTGACGTCCACCCGTCCCACTACGGCCGCATGTGCCCCATCGAGACCCCGGAGGGGCCGAACATCGGTCTGATCGGCTCGTTGGCGTGTTACGCCCGCGTCAACGACTTCGGATTCATCGAGACGCCTTACCGCAAGGTGGAAGACGGTGTCGTCACCGCGAAGGTCGACTATCTCACTGCCACCGAGGAGGAGCGCTACGTCATCGCCCAGGCCAACGCACCGCTGAACGAGGATGGCTCGTTCAAGAACAAGCGGGTTCTCGTCCGGAGTGCGGGTGGTGGCGGCGACGTCGAGTTCGTCGAGTCGAAGAAGGTCGACTACATGGACGTCTCGCCGAAGCAGATCGTGTCGGTCTCGACTTCGTTGATCCCCTTCCTCGAGCATGACGACGCCAACCGCGCCCTCATGGGCTCGAACATGCAACGTCAGGCCGTGCCTCTGCTCACCGCCGAGTCGCCCCTGGTCGGCACCGGCGTCGAGGCGCGAGCCGCACAGGATTCGGGGGACATGGTCGTCTCACCGGTGGACGGTGAGGTGGTCGAGGTCACGGGAGATCAGATCGTCGTCAAGGAGAAGGGTGCCAACAAGAAGCACACCTTCGTCCTCGACAAATTCAAGCGCTCCAATCAGGGCACCTGCATGAATCAGAAGCCCGTGGTCGCCGAGGGTGACAAGGTCAAGGTCGGCGACGTCCTGGCCGACGGGCCATCGACCGATACCGGTGAGCTGGCCCTCGGCCGCAACCTGCTCGTGGCCTTCAT
>CAZZIG010000089.1:0-7701 GCA_964653975.1 uncultured Acidimicrobiaceae bacterium | reverse complement strand
GTGCATCAGGTTCTCGTAGGGTGGCGGGCCGTTGCGACGCAGTGTCCCGGCAAGCCCGGTGTTCCCTGTCTCTTCCGCCCATGCCAGGGTGTCCTCCCAGAACATGATGTCGGTCTCCCGCTGGCTGACCATCTGACCCACTCCGACGAAGGCGTGGTACAGCTCGGGGTGCTGTTGGGCGGCGAGCACACCGAGAGTGGAGCCCCAGGACTGGCCCACCAGATAGATCTTCGCCTCGCCGAAACGGTCCCTCAGATAGTTCGTCACCTCGACCGTGTCGGAGACGAGCCGGTCGGTGGTGAAGGTGTCGGTCGGGTCGAGCGCCGAGTAGGACTTGCCGGCGCCCCGTTGATCCCAAGCGACCACCGTGAAGTCCTGTTCCAGGGTGACGTCGCGGCGTATCGCACCCATGTCGGTGCCACCGGGCCCGCCGGTCAGGTATAGAAGCACGGGGTTGTCGACGCTCCTGCCCCGGATCATCATCGTTTGGTCGTGGCCACCGATGGTAACGGTGGTCAGTTCGGCGACACTGCCCGCCAAAGGCTCACCGTCGGCAGCAACGATCGGTGGCGTTGAGGCGGGAATGGCGATGAAGAACGCCATCGCCCCGATGGCCAGGGTCCCCATTCCGGTGAGAGTCCAGCCGTGCCCACCCATCGTCGGCGAGGTCGTATGGCCGAGACGGCCGGCCAGCCAGACGCCGTAGACGCTGCCCAACGCCAACGGCGCGAGGACCAGCAGTCCATGAAACACCCGTCCCAGGACCAAGGCAATGACCCCGTACAACCCGCTCAGGTTTATGGCGTCGACGGTGGGGCCCTCGACACCGAGCCGGGCGAGTTCGAACACGACGGCGAACACCACCGGCGTCACCAGGATGCTCCAGCGATTGGCCAACACCAGTCCTGCGACCAGCCCGACCACCAGGGCGGCGCCAATGGAGATCAGAGCCTCGGAGGCGGTGATTGGCCCGCGTGGGGTCAGCCAGGCGCTGATCAACCCGAAACCGGCCGCCAGGGCAACGACGCCGAGAACTCGAAGCCGCCGGTCAGACCACAACCGGTCCAACACCGTGCCTTCCCTCGTTCTCGCTTCGTCTTCTGGGCGGATGTGTTGACCTGTCGTTCCGCGGGCATTCTCCAAATGCCTGACGCCCATCACCGGCCTCCCGTTCGTTCAATGGGTGGTGACTCCTCATGGTCACTCGCAGGGTTCTTGGGGGTAAGTGCCGGAGGTCCCGATCGGGGGAGGATTCGTGCCCCAAAAGCTGCCGAGAAAACGGTTCTCCACTCCGTGGCAGCCCCGCTCGTCTGTTTGCCTCCGTCACGGTCACTCGGCTACGAGATCACGTGTTCGAACCGGTCAGCTCCAACGACTTTCCGGCTCGACCGTGGGGAGTTCGCGTGGAAGGAGGGGATTGGGGCGGTTGTCGTGCCAACGCCGGATGTCGTCGGCATCGCACTCGTTGCATAGGTGGACGATGCGGATGCCCACCACGGAGAGCTGGGTTCCTCGCGATTTCTCGACGATGGCGAGGGGAACTGCCTGAAGGTCGGTGCCGTCACAGGAGGGACACACCGGGCTCGTCGGGCGGTCCCAGGTCTGGCCACAGTTCCCGCAGGTGATGGTGACGTGGTCGTCGTTTCTGGTCCCGGTGAGGTCGTCGGTTTCCCCACAGACCGGGCATTCGATGTCGAGTGCCATCGCGACTATCCGTCTTTCAGACCGGCGCTTTGGGCATTGAGTCTGCCCGTTGCGCTCGCCTCGAGTTCGACGGCCGGTCCCGCCACCTGGCGGATCGGGGGTCTCGAAGTGTGTCGTCAGGGCCACGCGTCAGGGAGCCGCTGGGTGTATCGGTCATAGTTCGATGATCGGGTCGAGGGTGATGTCGGGAAGGTCGCGGACCGCGGCGTCGAGCCACGCCTGGCTGGTGAAGAGGGCGAGCAGAGTCCCGTCGGTTCGGGTGGCCACCTGCACGCCTCTTCGGCGAGCGAGCGCATCGCGGCCGGCGCCGTCGGTGCGTCTCGCCACGGTGTAGGGAACGGGGCCGAACCGTGGCTCGGCTCCGAACTCCTCGGTGAGTCGGTGGAGGGCGACGTCGAACTGAAGCTCTCCGACTGCGGCGAGGATCGGCTCACGTTCGCCACCGTCGGGAGTGTGTAGTGCCTGGATGACCCCCTCCTGGTCGAGTTGGGCGACGCCTTTGCGGAACTGCTTGTAGCGGGCCGTGTCGAGGTTGCGGGCGATCCTGAAATGCTCCGGCGCGAATGTCGGGATCGGAGGGAAGTGGGCGTCTCCACGACTGCTCAGACTGTCGCCGATCCGCAGATCCGAGGCGTTCACCAATCCAACGATGTCACCCGGGTATGCGAAGTCGACGGTCTGGCGTTCCTTGCCGAACAACTGGTGGGCGTACTTCGTGGCGAATGGTTGCCCCGTACGCTGGTTGACCAGGGTCATCCCCCGTTCGAAGCGCCCCGAGCACACCCGGAGGAAAGCGATGTGGTCGCGGTGACGGGGATCGAGGTTGGCTTGCATCTTGAAGACGAAGCCCGACAGTTCGCTGTCGATCGGTCTCGGCTCCCCGTTTCGCTGAATCTTCGGCTGCGGGGGAGGGGCCATGTCGGCGATGGCGTCCAGCAGGAGACGGACACCGAAGTTCCACAGAGCAGAGCCGAAGAAGACCGGTGTCGTCTCGCCGGCGAGGAAGGTCTTCTGGTCGTGGTCGGCTTCGACGGCGTCCAGCAGACTCAACTCCTGGGTGACTTGTGACCCAACCTGACTGTCACCGAGGTCGAGATCGGTGGCCCGTTCCTCGCCGATGCCGCGGCCACGTGCGGTGCGTTCGAACTCCCAGAGCTGCGAGTTTCGGCGATCCACCACACCGGCGAAGTCGGGGCCGTTGCCGACCGGCCAGGTGACGGGAGTGGCCCGGATGCCGAGTTGGGCTTCGATGTCGTCGATCAGGGCCAGAGGGCTGAGGCCGGGACGGTCCATCTTGTTGACGAACGTGATCAGCGGTATGCCCCGTGTCTGTGCCACCTGGAACAGCTTCAGGGTCTGGGCTTCGATTCCACGGGCGCCGTCGAGGACGATGATGGCGGCGTCTACGGCGGACAGGACCCGATAGGTGTCTTCGGAGAAGTCCCGGTGCCCGGGGGTGTCCAGGAGGTTGAAGAGAAGACCTTCGTGGGGGAACTGGAGGACGGTGGAAGTGATCGAGATCCCGCGTTGGCGTTCCATCTCCATCCAGTCGGAGGTGACGTCGCGTTGTCGACCGGCGCGGGCTCGGACTGCCCCCGCCTCGACGATCGCGCCGGAGTAGAGCAGGAGCTTCTCGGTGAGTGTGGTCTTACCTGCGTCTGGATGGGAGATGATGGCGAACGTCCGCCGGCTCTCTACCTCGGTCTGAATCTCGCTCATCGTCTTCCCTGCGCCGGCGAGCCGGCGATCTCACTCAAGGCGCGGCGGGCTTCGGCCAGCCGCTGCTCGAGTTGGTCGCAGCGGTGGATGGCGATGGTGAGCACGACCTCGAGCCGTGACTCAGCCTCCGAGCGGTCAGGGTCGGCCGAGGCGGAGACCTGGTCGGCCGCTTCGAGCAGCTCGCCCATCGTCTCCAACGACATGCCGACCGGCTTCAGGGCCTTGACCAGCCGGAGACGGTCCACGTCGGAGTCTGTGTAGAGACGGAACCCACCTTCTGTGCGGCCCGACGGCTCCACCAACCCGATCTCCTCGTAGTAGCGGATGGTGCGGAGGGAGAGCCCGACTCTGTCGGCTACTTCGCCTATTTGGTAATGCTCATCGATCACGACGGGGCTCCTGGGTGGATCCGGCTGGTGAGAACGCTCGAAACGGCGTTTGGGATCAGCCGCGAGATACGATACTCTACCCTAACGTAAGGGAAGAGTTGAAATCGGAGTGACCGTGAGTGTCGACCAAGGAGAAGTGACCCGACTCGAGATCGCGGATGCCGTGCGCGCCGCGTTCGAAGGTGGGGGAGCAGCCACGCGCAACGAGATCGTCGCCGCAGCGGACGCGGCCGGCCGGGTGCAGGTAGTGGATGTGCTGAGGAGTCTGCCCGACCGCCGCTACAGCAGGCTCAACGAACTGTGGGAAGAGTTGGTAGACGTGCCAGTAGGGGCGTGACCGCCGCGGCGTCAGGTCCCGTCGACGACGGCAGCCGCCGCGGGGTGGTCACCAGGCTGGGAGGAGCTGGCGAGGCTGGCGAAGACGACGATGTTGTCGACGTAGCTACGCTCGCCGCGGTCGAACGCCCCACCACAGGTGATCAGCCGCAGGGCGGCGTGGTCGGTGTCGCCGTACACCAGCTCGGTCGGGAAGTCGTCTTTCGAGTATTGGCCCACCGCATCGACCTCGAAGATCGCCACCGTGCCGTCGCGACGGGTGACCAGGACCTCGTCCCCTGGACGCAGCTCTCCGAGGTCGAAGAACACCGAAGGACCACCACTGGCCGAGTCGACGTGGCCCACGATGACGGACGGACCGACTGATCCGGGGGTAGGCGAATGTTTGTACCAGGCTGCGTGGTCGTAGTGCGGGCCGGGAGCCGGCACCTCCAGGGTGTGCTCGGCGGTCAGACCGACCTGCTGCATCTCCGAGTGCACCCCTATCGCCGGGATGTCGATGGCGTCTGGCTCCGACGGTGGAAGGAAGACCGGGTCGTCGACCTCCTCGGGCACCGTCGAGTCCTCGACGGGCGGTGGCGGCGCCGGGTCCGGATCGACCGAAGGCATCTCCAACACCGGAGTTTCCGGTTCGGCCGACGGCGATGGTTGCGGCGGGGTTTGACCTGTCGCGCCGAAAACGATCGCTGCTGCTCCTCCGGCCGCGAGGACAACGCCCGCCACCGCCAACGAGAGGTGGCGTTTGGCGCCCATTTGGGGCACGGTTCCTAGCTAGCCCGACCGTCGGTCGAGGAGCCGTTGGCGAACCACGAACGCCCCGACCGCGAGGGCGAGCAGAGAGGAACCGCCGAGGAGCAGGATCAGGTTCGGGGCACCTGTGCTCGAACCACCACCGGTGTCGACTCCGCCGACGGGCGGGGCCACGGTGGTGGCCGTGCCCGCTGCTGAAGTGGTGGTCGCTGCCGCAGCAGTGGTGGTCGTGTCGGGAGCGGCAGTGGTGGTCGTAGTGTCAGGAGCTGCGGCCGCGCAGACCGCTCGGGTGATGGTGTTGGAGTCCAATGTGACCGAGCCGTTTCGCGCCAGCACTCGTCCCTCGACGGTTGCTCCGGTTTCCAGGGTGATCGATGTCAATGCCAGGATATTCCCCACGAAGGAGCTGCCCGCTTCAAGGGTGGCTGAGCTGGTCACCTGCCAGAACACGTTGCAGGCTTGGGCGCCATTGGTGAGGATCACGCTGCTGCCCGTGGTGGCGAGGAGCGTGCTCCCCATCTGGAAGATGAACACGGCGTTGGGGTCACCTTGGGCGTCGAGGGTCAGCGTCCCGGTTATCTCGAATGTCGTCGACGCTGAGTCATAGACGCCGGGGATCAGGGTCTCCCCACCGAGCTCGGTGTCCACGGTGGCGGTCACCGACCGTCCGTCGGCATCGTCGTAAGCCGTGACCAGGTCGACCTTCGCCTGCTCAGCGACAGCATCGGTCTCGTGGAACTCACCGTCCAACGTTATCGAGGCCTCGAATCCGGGCGCTGCGGCACCCGGATGTACGCCGACATCGCCGGTGATGCTGGTCGGGCCGGTGTTGGTGATGGTCTCGCCGGACAAGAGAGCGAAGTCATCGGCTGTTCCGAGACCGACCGACTCCTCCTGCGCCTGGAGAGCCGGGCCGAAAGCGAAGAAGACCGCAAGGAAGACCAGAACGAGGATCGGGAGGTTCCGTGCCGGTGCAACCGGACGTGGGAACTCGCTACGTAAGTCGGATAGCCGTCTCTCGGTTTTCATCGCACGCCTCCGGCGTCAGGGACGAACACCGCGAGGTCTGGGCGGTCAGTCATTGAATACTGTCCCCACCACTCTACGCGGCCATGCGATATTTGGAAAGGCCCTGGGAGGCGAACATCCCACGGGATGGCGGCCCTGGCTAGCTCGAAGGACGTTGCTGTAGCCGTCGCCGAGCCGTAAAAGCTCCGACAGCGACAGCGAGGAGAAGGAAGCCGCCCAGGAGCAGGATCAGAGGCGAGCCCGGGCCTCCACCACCGCCGGTGTCGACTCCGCCCACAGGCGCTGCCAGGTTGGTGGTCGTGCCGACTCTGGTTGCGGTGCTCGCCGTGGCTTCCCCTGACACGGTGGCGTCTACGGCAGCAGTGGTGGCTGTGGTGTCTTCTGAGGTGACGGTGTCTCCTGGAGAGGTGGTGGCGGTGGTGTCTCCGGGAGCAGGAATGGTCGTGGCATCCCCCGGAATGGTGGTGATCGCTGGAGCGATGGTGGTCGTGGTGTCGTCTGGAGTCGTGGTGGTCGCTGGTGTCAGGGTGGTCGTGGTGTCGTCTGGAATGGTGGTGGTCGCTGGAGCGATGGTGGTCGTGGTGTCTTCTGGAGCGGCGGCGCAGACCGCACGGGTGATGGTGTTGTTGGCCAAGGTGACCGCGCCGTCGAGTGCCAGCACCCGGCCGTCGACGGTTGCTCCGGCGCCGACGGTGATCGAAGTCAACGCCAGTATGTTCCCCACCAAGGTGCTGTCCGCTCCAAGAGTGGCTGAACTGCCCACCTGCCAGAACACATTGCAGGCTTGGGCGCCGTTGATGAGGTTCACGGTGCTCGCTGCCGTGGTGCCGAGAGTGGTGGCCATCTGGAAGATGAAGACGGCGTTCGGATCGTTCTGGGCGTCGAGGGTCAGCGGAACCGTGATCGCAAACGTCCCCGCCGCCGAGTCATAGACGCCGGCGGTCAGGGTTTGCCCACCGAGTTCGGTGGCGATGGTCTCGGTCACAGTGCGGTTGGCGGCATCGTCGTATGCCGCGAGCAAGTCGGCCTTGGCCTGCTCAGCGACAGCATCGGCCAGGTGGAGATCGCCGTTCAACGTCACCGTTTCGAACCCGGTCACCGCCGCTGCCGGATGTATGCCGACATCGCCGGTGATGGCCGTCACGCCGGTGTTGGTGATCGCCGAACCGGCCAGAACTGCGAAGTCGTCGGCAGTTCCAAGACCTACGGATACCTCTTGGGCGTGAAGTGCCGGGCCGAAAACGAGAGAGATCACAAGGGAGATCAGCGCGATGATCGGTAGGTTCCGCGTCCTGGGTGCCGGGGGAGAACGGCCCGCCGGGCGTGAAATGCCTGGAGGGCCGACGCCTTTGCCGGGACCGGCGTATGTTCCGCAGCTAGTGGGAGGCTGCTGCTGGTCTCGCGTCGCGAGAGCCGCTTTGGGGCGGATCCGGTCTTTGGCTGGGGCGTCGGCCCCCCAAGAGTTTGCTGATCTCCACAGTCGCATCCGACGCGGTGATCTTGGGCTGAGACCGGCTCGAGCCACGATGACGTACTGGAACGCCAAACGTGGACGGGCCTCCCGATGGAGAGTCGTCGGGCGATTCCCCGGTGACGGGGAGGTAGAACCGCGGAGGTGGCCCATCAGAGATGTTCTCGTCTCCATCGCCGCAGCTCCGACCCAGAGCCGCTCAGGACGTTCTCCAGATGGGGCTCGTCTCTCCTGCCGAAGGTGTTTGATGGGTTGGGCCACGCCGACCACCCGAGGAAGAGGTTGGCTTTGGGGAGCCCGTCA
>CAZZIG010000088.1:0-16254 GCA_964653975.1 uncultured Acidimicrobiaceae bacterium | reverse complement strand
GCCGGGGTCCCCTCCACTCCGCTGCACCCCGTCACGCCCACCACCACGTCATACAACCCAAACAAGATGAAGTCTGCCGGGTCCCCTCCACTCCGCTGCACACCGTCACGCCCACCACCACGTCATGCAACCCAGACGAGGGAACATCCGACCGCCCTCCACTCCGCTGCACACCGTCACGCCCACCACCACGTCATACAGCCCAGACGAGGGAACATCCGACCGCCCTCCACTCCGCTGCACCCCGTCACGCCCACCACCACGTCATACAACCCAGACGACACGAGGTAAGGGGTGCGCTCTCGGCTGCACACCGTCGCGCCCACCGTCACGTCCTGCAGCCCAGACGAGACGAGATGGCGTGGAGGGCTTGGGTGATCAGTCCTCCGTGGTGGCTTCCGCCTCCTCGGCGACCTCTTCGGGCTCTCCCTCCTCGGATTCCTCGGATTCCTCGGCGTCGGCATTGGTGATGAGACCGACAGCTTCGAACACCTTGGCCTGCAGTTGCATGGCCAGTTCGGGGTTCTCCCTGAGGAAGCGCTTGGAGTTCTCCCGACCCTGACCGAGTTGGTCGTCGTCGTAGGTGTACCAGGCACCGCTCTTCTTCACGACGCCGTTGTCGACGGCCACGTCGAGCAGGCTCCCCTCCCGGGAGATGCCCTCACCGAACATGATGTCGAACTCGGCGAGCCGGAACGGCGGCGCCATCTTGTTCTTGGCCACCTTGACCCGGACCCGGTTGCCCACGTTGTCGGTGCCGTCCTTGATCGCCTCGATGCGTCGGATGTCGAGCCGAACCGAGGAATAGAACTTGAGCGCCCGCCCGCCGGGGGTCGTCTCGGGTGATCCGAACATCACACCTATCTTCTCCCGGAGCTGGTTGATGAAGACCGCGGTGGTCCGCGACTTGTTCAAGGTCCCGGCCAGCTTGCGTAGCGCCTGGCTCATCAGACGAGCCTGGAGCCCGACATGGGAGTCGCCCATCTCACCTTCGATCTCGGCGCGGGGCACGAGTGCGGCCACCGAGTCGATGACGAGGACGTCGAGGGCGCCGGAGCGGATCAACATGTCGGCGATCTCGAGAGCCTGCTCCCCGGTGTCAGGCTGGGAGATGAGCAGTTCGTCGACGTCGACCCCGATCGCCTTGGCGTAGATCGGGTCGAGAGCATGCTCGGCGTCGATAAAGGCGGCGATGCCACCGTTGCGCTGGGCCTCGGCGACGATGTGGAGGGCGAGAGAGGTCTTGCCCGAGCTCTCCGGCCCGTACAACTCGACGATGCGGCCCCGGGGCACTCCCCCGATACCCAAAGCCAGGTCGAGCGACAGAGCACCGGTCGGGATGACATCTACCTTGCGCATCGCCGCCTCGCCCATCTTCATGATGGCGCCCTTGCCAAACTGTCTCTCGATCTGGCCGACGGCCATGTCCAATGCTTTCTCACGTTCCACGTTGCGTCCTTCCTGACTCATAGCGCAAAACCGTATTGGGAACCTGTGACAAGAATCTCAGTGAGTCTCATAGTGACGTCCGATGATACCGAACATGTGTTCGCACCTTTGGATTTACCCGATCAGATTCACAGAGTCAAGAGGCTCGTATCGGGCCGGCCCCCTGCCGAGATGGCTCCGGTAGACAACGACCCGGTCGCACCGCCACCCCAATTCGAGGTCCTCGTCGACCAGGTCGCGGACGTCGGCCGGTGGTCTGATCCGGGCCAGGGTGAGATGAGGATGGAACGGTCGCTCCTCCGGGATGAGCCCGGCAGACAGCGCGGCCTCCTCGGCCAACTCGTTGAGCAGCGAGATGTCGGCAGTCCCCCGCCCGATCCCTGCCCAGAAGACGGTGGCCTTACGCGGGTTGGGGAAGGCCCCGAATCCGTCGAGGGCGATCGGGAACGAGAACTGGCTCCTTATCCGCTCCAACCCGGACAGGAAACGCTCATAGGTGACCAGGTCGATCACATCGAGGAAACGCAGCGTGACATGCCAGTTCTCCACCGGGCCCACCTTCCCCGGGATGGGCATCTCGGTGATGCGCTCCGCCAGGGCGAAACGGACGTCGGGCGGCAACGGGGCTGCCACGAACACCCGGCCCACCAGGTCGGAGGCTAGGTCGTCCACCATCTCCCGGAGATCGCCAGTCGAGCGAGATGGAGGGCGCTGGTGGTGCCGTAGACGCGTACCCTCTCCCGGTCACCGGGCATACGCAACTGCCTGGCGCGCACGTCTTCGGGGGTGGCGACGGCGATGATCACCGTCCCCGGCGGCTTCTCCAACCCGTCGGGGCCTGCCGAGCCGGTCGACGCCACGGCCACATCGCTGCCCAACAGCCGCCGGGCCCCGTGCGCCATCTCGATGGCGGTTTCTTCGTCGACCACATGGGTGATGTCGGAGACACCGAGCAGCTTCGCCTTCAGCTCCTCGTGATAGGCGACCAGACCGCCTCTCACGTACTTCGATGCTCCCGGCTCGAGGGTAAGGGCGGCGGCGATCAGCCCGCTGGTCATCGACTCTGCGGTGGAGATCGTCCAACCTCTCTCCTCGAGGAGACCGAAGATCACCTTCTGCACCGTGTCGCCGTCCGAGCCGAAGTACCACGGCTCCACCCGTCTCCTGATCTCGGCCTCCACCGGCTCGATGAGGGCGAGGGCGGTGCGGTGGCTGTCTGCCTTGGCGGTGATCCTGATCTTGATCTCCCCACCGGAAGCGAGGAAGGCCACCGAGGGGTTGGTCGAGCCCTGGTAGAGGTCGTCGAGAAGCTCACCGATCATCGACTCGCTCTGACCCCAGGTGCGGAGGAGACGGCTGGCGACCACCGACGGACCGTCCGACCTCGCCACGATGCGGGGCAGGACCTCCTGGGTGAGGAGGTGCTCCATCTCCTCGGGCACTCCCGGGATGCAGAAGATCAGCGTGCCGTCGTGATCGAGGATGATGCCGGGGGCAGTTCCTTTGGGATTGGGGATCAGCTCGGCACCTTCGGGATACTCCGCCTGTCTGAGGTTCGACTCCGGCATCTCGCGGCCCCGTTGACGCCACCATTCCCGGAGGTGCTCGGCGTAGTCCTCGCTGAAGGCCATCTTCCTTCCGGTGGTCTCGCAGAGCGCCTCCCGGGTCAGGTCGTCTCGGGTGGGCCCGATACCGCCGGTGATGACGACGGCGTCGGCACGGTCGATCGCGGTCCCGATGCTGTTGGCCACCCTGCCTAGGTTGTCACCCACCACCTGCTGATAGTGGGCGTCGAGCCCGTGGTCGGCGAGGGCGGCCCCGATGAAGGAGGCGTTGGAGTTGACGATCTGGCCCAAGAGGAGCTCGGTCCCCACCGCGATGACTTCGACGATCACCGGCGCCAGGTTAGGCCCACACCGTTTTCCTCAGGTAGTGGGACCCGTATCCGGGTCTCTGCGCCTCGAGACGTTCTCGAGGCGCAGAGACCCACATTTCTCGAGGCGGTGGGACCCACATACGGGTCGTACTTCCTGAGGAAAGTGACCGGCCATCAGGTGGTGCGGGACAGTTCGATGGCGGCGAGCAGCTCGGGGGAGTCGACTGCATCGGCGAGGGTGTTCCAGGTGGCGGTGCTCACCTGATCGTCGTTTTCGATGTCGGCGCAGGCGAGATAGACGGCGTCAGCGAGGGCGCCGATCTTGTGGTCGACGTCGAACGCCTGAGCGATGGCGGTACGGGCCGTGGCCACGTCGAGACGTCCCAGGGCGAAGATCGCCTCTTCGGCGAAGTGGCGCGCCTTCTGGTCCACGAGCCCGGGCCGTGGGCCTAGATCTCTTCGAACAGATAGCGACGCAGGATGTCCATACGGTCGTCCATCGTCGCCGGGTCGAGGTACCAGAGCATGGCGGCGATCGTCGAGAGCAACGGGTTGCCGTCCTGGGGAGTGAAGGAGAAACCGACGATCTCGTTGCCGTTGCGCACCGCGAGGGTCTCCAACGCCACGACGGCCTGGCTCATGAGCCTGCCGTAGTAACCGTGGTCACGACCGAAGGAGAACACCTGATTCGCCGACTTCTTGTGCGTGGTGGCCACCCTGGTGTTGGCGGCTAGCCGGTCTTTGATCTCCTCGAGGTCGATGTCTCGATCGAGCACCAGGGAGAAGTGCAGCGAATGCATGTACTGGGTGTTCAGCTTGATCGCCGACGAATGGATGTTGAGGTCGTATCCGATGGTCGTGAACAGATCGTGGGCGTCGCGGGCGTGGTGGGTGCCGAACCGCTCGTCCTCGTGACCTCCCACCACCGGGCTGGCGATGAAACCACTGTCCTGGGAGATGTCGTTGGCCCGTCGCATGCACATGAAGCGACCGTTCTCGAGATGGTTGGTCCCGTCCGGGTCCATCGCCAGCGATTTGATCAGGACCGCGATGTTGTGGGTGTTGCAACTGACGATGTGGAGGAACTTGTCCTCGTTGCGAATCAGCGCCTCGTCGTTGATCCCCCGGGCGTACATCTTCCCGAACCCGTACTCCGAGCCCTGCGCCATGAACCCGACCGGGCCGACGGCGCTCTCGTAGTACTCCTGTTTGTTCTCGTTGCCCACCGGGGTGCAGTCGATGACCACGGTTGCCCGCTCGATTGCCTCGATGGTCTCGAACTTGGGGGCATGACCCAACTCTTCGAACGTGGACTTGCGGTTGTCGTCGACGGTCAGGACCGCCCCCCGGCGCACCAGGTCCTCGACCTTGGCCACCTCGGTGACCAGAGGGGTGCGCTTGTGGAAGGTGACTTCGTCGATGCCGAAGTGCTCCTTGTTGTCTGCGAGCAGTCCGATCAACGGCTCACCGATGGTGCCGGTTCCCACGACGTGGACGATCTTCATGAGCGATCCCTCCGGAGCGGATCTCGGGTCATATCCGAGGTGTCATGCTACCCGAGGCGAAGGTTCCACAAACCCGGGACCATCGGTTCTCGCGGCGCAGGTCCTAGAACTGGTCCTCCTCGGTGGAGCCCTTCAGCGAAAGTGTCGAGGACTGCCCGCCCGAGACTGCCTGGCTGACCAGGTCGAAATAGCCGGCGCCGACCTCCCGCTGATGTCTGGTGGCGGTGTAACCCCGCCCCTCCATCTCGAACTCACGGTTCTGGAGACCGACGTAGGCCGGCATGCCGGTCCTGGCGTAGCCCTCAGCCAACTCGAACATCGAGGCGTTGAGGGCATGGAACCCGGCCAGTGTGATGAACTGGTACCGGTATCCCATCGCACCCAACTCCTTTTGGAATCGAGCCACGGTGTCCTCGTCGAGATGCTTGCTCCAGTTGAACGATGGTGAACAGTTGTAGGCCAGCATCTTCCCGGGGAACTCTGCATGGATCGCCTCGGCGAAGCGACGTGCCTCGTCGAGGTCGGGGGCTGCGGTCTCACACCAGATCAGGTCGCAATAGGGGGCGTAGGCCAATCCGCGGGCGATGGCGGACTCCAGCCCACCGGTCACCTGATGGAAACCCTCCGCTGTCCGCTCCCCCACGATGAACTCCTGGTCGCGGGGATCGACGTCCGAGGTGAGCAGGGTCGCCGAGTTGGCGTCGGTGCGAGCGACGATGATGGTGGGGACGCCGAGAACGTCGGCGGCGAGACGGGCCGACTGCAGGGTGCGGACGTGCTGGCTGGTCGGGACCAGGACCTTGCCACCCATGTGGCCGCACTTTTTCTCCGCCGCCAACTGATCCTCGTAATGGACCCCGGCCGCTCCGGCCTCGATGAACGCCTTGGTCAGCTCGAACACATTGAGCGCCCCGCCGAACCCGGCCTCACCGTCGGCGACGATGGGAACGAACCAGTCGGTATCGGTGTCCCCCTCGGCCCAATGGATCTGGTCGGCACGCCGCAGGGCGTTGTTGATTCGCTTCACCAAAGCCGGCGCCGAGTTGGCCGGATAGAGCGACTGGTCCGGGTAGACCTCACCGGCGAGGTTGCCGTCACCGGCCACCTGCCAGCCGGAGAGGTAGATCGATTGGAGACCCGCCTTGACCATCTGCACGGCCTGACCTCCGCTGAGGGCGCCCAGCGAGCGGACGAAGTCCTCGGCCTGGAGGAGTTCCCAGAGTCTCTCGGACATCCGGTAGGCCAGGGTGTGCTGTTCCCGGATGCTGCCCCGGAGCCGGACGACCTCCTCCGAGGTGTAGTCGCGTGTGATGCCCTCCCAGCGAGGGTTGTTCTTCCACTCGTCGGCGAGACGGGCAGCCTCCTGTTGGATGTGTGTCACCTGGTTCTCCTAGTTGATCAGTTCGTATGCGGGCAGCGTGAGGAAATCGACGAAGTCGTCGGACAACGCCACCTCCTCGAAGACTTTGCGGGCGGAATGGATCTGATGGTTGCCCTCGCCGTCGATTTCCTCGACCACCTCGCCGGCCATCGAGCGCACCAGCGACTCGGTGATCGGGGTGCCGTCGGAGGCGATCACACCGTGGTGAACCCACTGCCAGATCTGGGATCGGGAGATCTCCGCGGTGGCAACGTCCTCCATGAGGTTGTCGATGGCGGCAGCGCCGACACCGGACAGCCACGAGGTGAGGTAGCGGATCCCGACCGAGACGTTGGTGCGGACACCGGCGATCGTGACCTCCCCCGGGAAGTCGAGGTCGAGGAGATCCGAGGCCGAAACCTCCACGTCGTCCCGTTGTCGCTCGACCTGGTTGGGCTGATCCCCGAGGACTTGGTCGAACTGTTCCTTCGCCACCGCGACGAGGTCTGGGTGTGCCACCCAGGTCCCGTCACATCCCGCCTCCGCCTCGCGTCTCTTGTCTTCGGTGACGGCGGCGATGGCGTTCTCGGTGACCTCCTCGTCGCGACGGTTGGGGATGAACGCCGCCATCCCCCCGATGGCATGGGCGCCGCGGCGATGACAGGTCTTCACCATCAGCTCGGTGTAAGAGTGCATGAAAGGGACGGTCATGGTGACCTGGGCACGGTCGGGCAGGACGAAGTCGGGGTTTCTCCGGAAATTCTTGATCACGCTGAAGATGTAGTCCCACCGTCCTGCATTGAGACCGGCGGCGTGATCGCGCAGCTCGTAGAGGATCTCGTCCATCTCGAATGCGGCCAGGACGTTCTCGATGAGGACCGTCGCCTTGATGGTGCCTCGCTCGATGTCGAGACGGTCCTGGGCCCAGACGAAGACGTCATTCCAGAGACGTGCCTCCAGGTGCGACTCCAACTTGGGCAGGTAGAGGAAGGGGGCGGTCCCGTTGGCCAGGGCGGCGCGGCCCCCGTGGAACAGATAGAGCCCGAAGTCGAAGAGTGAAGCCGACATCGGCCGACCGTCGACCAGGAAGTGCTTCTCGTCGAGATGCCAGCCCCGGGGGCGGACCACCAGGGTGGCGATGTCGTCGTCGAGGGTGTATTCCTTGTCTGCGGTCTGCAACGCCAGTGTGCGGTCGTACGCCTCGACCAGGTTGGCCTGCCCATGGAGGAGGTTGTCCCAGGTCGGTGAGGTGGCGTCCTCGAAGTCGGCCATGAAGACATTGGCTCCCGAGTTGAGCGCGTTGATCATCATCTTGCGGTCGACCGGTCCGGTGATCTCGACACGGCGATCGGTGAGGTCGGGGTGGACCGGAGCAACCTCCCAGTCCCCGGAGCGGACGTAGTCGGTGTCGGGGAGGAAGTCGGGCATCTCGCCGGAGTCGATGCTCAATTGACGCGCCACCCGGTCCTCGAGGATCTGACCTCGTCGCCAACCGAATTCGTTCTCGAGGTCGATCAGAAAGGCGACCGCGTCGGGGGTGAGCACCCGGCGTTCGATCTGGCTCTCCTGGAATTGGTTCATACTGACTCCTGCACTTAAGAAACTAGTGTCTTTCATATACCCGGGGGATGTTGGTTTCAACCCAGGTAAAATCGAGCTATCTTTCAGCAGGAGTAGAAATGAGCGAAACTCAACACGTCGAGCCGATGATCCTGGGCCGCCGGGTCCGTCACTACCGCAACGAAGCGGGTCTCACCCTCGACCAACTCGGCGACCGGTTGGGCAAGCCCGCGCCGTATCTCTCACTACTCGAGAACGGGAAGAAGGAGCCCAGGATCAACCTGCTCAGGGATATCGCCCGGGTCTTGGACGTCGAGATCGCCGATCTCCTCGACCCCACCCCGCCGACACGGCGCGACGCCCTGGAGCTCGCCTTGGTGAGGGCACAGGAGAGCTCACTCTTCGAGACACTCGACATTCCGCCCATCAAGCCATCGGCGAAAGTGGACAACCAGATCCTCGCCCACATCGTCGGTCTCCACGAGGCGATCCGAGACCGGTCCGGGCTCGAGTCGGCGGGATCGGAAGATGTCCGCAAGGCCAACGGAGGGGTGCAGGAGCACCTGGTGGACCAAAATGGCCATCTCAAGGGGATCGAGGTGGCGGCGCGTGAAGCCCTGGAGTCATCCGGCTATTCCGGGGAGGGCCCGTTCTCCTCACGCAACCTGATGGACCTGACCGCGAGCATCGGGTTCGAGCTGATGCCGATCGACGACATGCCTTCCTTCGCCCGGTCGATCATCGACACCCGCAACAAGCGCATCTACATCGCCCAGCGCAACGAGTTGAGGACCCGCCAGGCCCGCAAGGCCGTGCTACAGACGATCGCCGGTTTCGTCTTGGGGCACGAGCGTGAGCCCGACCTGGACACCTTCCTCCGTCAGCGCATGGAGACCGCCTACTTCGCCTCGGCGGTCCTCGCCCCCGAGGACTCGGTGGTGGCCCGGCTGCTGGTGGCCAAGGAGAACCACGACATCGACGTCGAGGACGTCAAAGAGCTGTTCTACATCTCATACGAGATGGCTGCGTGGCGCACCGCCAATCTGCTCACGCGACACCTGGGGATCCGATGTCATCTCCTAGTGAACGACGAGCTGGGTGTGGTCGTCAAGGGCTACGCCAACGACGGTGTCCCGGTCCCCCGTGACGAACACGGCGGTATCGAGACCCAACGTCTCTGCGGCCGCTGGGGCGCCCGGATGACTTTTGCGTCACAGGACAAGTTCGGCACCCACCACCAGTACACCGACACTCCCGGCGGCACCTACTTCTGCACCACCCACGTGGAGGCCGGGCGGGAGCCGGCACATGCCATCACCTTGGGTGTCGGCTTCGACGACGCCAGGTGGTTTCGGGGGCGTGACACCGCGAACCGGGAGCAATCCAGCTGCCCCGACTCCTCGTGTTGCCGCTTGCCATCTCCCGAGCTGGCGGAGCGGTGGTCCGACCATGTCCAGGTCTCGGCGCGTTCTCAGTCTCGAATCCTGGGCTTGATGGCCCCAGACCCCTACCCCGAGCTCGACATGCCGGCCGTCTACTCGGTGCTCGAGGGACACTCCCGAGCCTGAGTCATCCTCCGGCGGCTTGGCTCTGGCCGAGCTCACCGGCCCGCCCGACCAGCTCCATCAGATTCTCGAAATCGACCTCATCGACCGAACCGAACTTGATCGAGGCACTGCCGGTCTTGGCTCTCCCGAGACGTCCCTCGTACTGCCGGAGCAGATAGGCATCGTCTTCGACGGCGTTCACATACACGCTGATATGGCTCTGTTGTGCCGCCAGTCCGACCACGAACCACGCCACCTCCTCACCCGACCGGTTGCGATAGTCCATGATTCCGTAGCCGACGATCTGTTGGTCGGTGCCTCCCCAGAACTTGCCCAGGTAGAGATTCCGCTCCGCTCCGGGCAGCCGTTCCCTGATCGCCGCGTCCAGCGCCCTCATGTCCTCACCCTGCCGGCCCTCGATCCCGGCGAGATGATCATCCACGTCGTGGGTGGTCCGTCTCATCGCGGCGACCCTATTCGACGTAGGACTGAACACGCGGAGCCACCAGATCGATGATCTCCTCGACCGATGCCGAGGCGATCGGCTCGAGTCTCATGACATATCGCGTCATCGCCACACCGACCAACTGCGACGCCATCAGGAGAGCTCGGAGCCGCGAGTCTTTCCCGGGGATCATTGGGGCGATATGGTCGAGCACTGCCGTCATCAGGAACTGACGAAACGCATTGGCGGCCCTGTCCTCCCCTCCCATCGCCGAGCGAAGTATCCCGAGCAACGATCTCCTCGCCTCCTCTTGCTCCCAAACGATGAAGAAGGTCTCGGCGAGTCTGCGGCCGACATGTATGCGATCCCCTTCTAGGACGTTCCTCAGCACTTCGGTGGGGGGAATGGGGAGATCGATCGATGCGGCGAAGAGGTCGTCTTTGGTTTCGAAGTAGTGATAGATGAGGGCCGGGTCCACGTCGGCCCGTGTGGCGATGGTCCGCATCGTCGCCCGGTCATAGCCCAGATCCGAGAACACCTGACGGGCGGCGTCGAGGATCTCCCCGCGTGTGTCCGGGGACCCGGCGCGGCGTCCCGATCGCCTCGAAGATCCGGGGCTCATGACGACCAGGAGACGAACGTCTCCTCGAAGGTCGCCGGCACCACCCGGGCTCTCGCCTCGGTGTCGACCATCGGGCTCACCTGGTCGATTCCGAGCCCGACCACCCGCCAAGCGGCCCTGTCGACGAGGAGGTTCCCCCCGGCTCGGCGAATCGAATCTGCCAGTTCGGTGGAGACCCGACCCTCGATCTGGACCGAGGTGGCCGATCCCACGATGTCCGACACCGAACCGGCGGCCACGACACGGCCGAATGCCATCAGGATCACGCGGTCACACTCCTCGGCCTCGTCCATGTGATGAGTGGACACCAGGATGCCGGCACCGGCCTCGGCGGTGGCGTGGATCATGTCCCACAGTCGGACCCGTCCCAGCGGGCCCACCCCCGATGTCGGCTCGTCCAGGATGAGGACTCTCGGGTGGTGGGCCCGGGCGGCGGCGAAGGCCACCCTGCGACGCACACCGAGTGGGAGCTCGCCGAGTGGGAGCTCGCCGACCCTGCGATTGGCCACGTCGGCGAGACCTTCGGCGTCGAGTGAGGGCATCTCCACTCCGAAGGCAGCTGCGACGAACTCCAGGTTCTCGATCACGGAGAGCTCCGGGTACAGCCCGAGCCCCTGGGGGACATATCCCATGACCCGGCGGTCGACCTCCAGCACCGACCGCCCGCCGATGCGGGCCGAGCCCGACGAAGGTGCGATCAACCCGAGCAGCATGCGCATCGTCGTCGTCTTGCCCGCCCCGTTGGCTCCGAGGAGACCGACGACCTCCCCTTCCCGGACCTGAAACGAAACATCATCTACCGCAACCACATCTCCAAACCGCCGGGTGAGAGAGATCGCTTCGATGAGGCTCATGCTCCGGTCTCCCGGGCCAGGGCGGCGACGGTGACTACGTCGGCGAGATCTGTGGCCGTGGCGGTCACACCGGAAGGGAGAGAGGCGTCGGGCGACCACACTCTCCAGGTGGGTCCCCTTCGCCACGATTTGGCACCCACCGGTCGATCCGACTCATAGACGACACCGGGGAAAGCTGCAAGGACGTGGTCAACGCTGCCCGACGCCAAGACGTAACCGTCGTCGAGGGCGAGGACCTTCCCCGCCCGCGCTGCTTCGTCCACGTAGGCAGTGGTGACCACGACAGCCCTCCCGTCCCGGGCGGCGAGACCGATGAACGACCACAGCTCGACACGACTCAGCGGGTCGAGCCCGGTGCTCGGCTCGTCGAGGACCAGCAGTTCGGGGTCAGAGAGCAATGCCATGGCCACCCCCAGCTTCTGTCTCATACCTCCGGAGAGATGCCGACCGAGGCGATCTGCGGCCGGGCCCAGGTCGGTCACGTCGAGCAACTGGTCGATCCGGCCCGAGGCCCTGCCGCGCCCGATTTGGTAGGCACCGGCCACGAACTCCAGGTTCTCCATCACGGTGAGGTCGTTCCAGACGCCAGACGACTCCGGCTGGTACCCGGTGCGGTCCGGGCGGCGCACGTTCCCTTCTGCCACCTGCTCGAGCCCTGCAAGGGTGCGGCTCAATGTGGTCTTGCCGGCACCATCGCCACCAACCACCACAGCCATCTCGCCCGGTCCCACATCCAGACTCACTCCGTCGAGGGCCACCGTGTCCCCAAACACGACGCGCACAGACGACAGACCCCAGCTCATACCCGGGCCTCTCGGCGAGCCGGGCGGAGCTGGCGGGCGAATCGAACCACTGCCAGACCGAAGATGACCGCCCCCAGTAGGGCGAGCAGCCCCAGGGGCATCAGGAGGTCGGAGAAACCGGCCCCACGCAACATGGTGCCCTTGGCCACGATGTTGAAGTAGGTGAGTGGGAGCAGATAGCCGATCCACCGCACCCCGGCTGCCATGGACGACAGGGGAAAGATGATGCCGGAGAGCATGATCTGAGGCAGGGCGGTCATGATCGCCAGTTGGATCGCCTGGGCCTGGTTCTCCGACACCGAGGAGATGAGGACACCGGCGCCGAGGGCGACGAACAGGAAGAGGACGGCGCCGAGGGCGAGTGGGAGGAGGGTGCCATTGAAAGGCACGTCGAATACCAGGGTGCCGATCACCAGCACGACGAGGATGTCGAAGGACGCGATGAGGAAGTAGGGGGAGATCTTCCCGATGAACACGTCGCTGGGGCGGAATGGCATCACCGCCAGCTGTTCGAGCGTCCCCGCCTCCCTTTCCCGGACGACCGACATCGAAGTCACCAGGGTGCCCACGAACACGATGATCAGACCGGCGAGACCGGGCACCAGCACTGCCGAGGTATCCAGCGCGGGGTTGAACAGGACCTCGTGACTGAGACCGGGGATCTGACTCTCCACGGCGGTGACCACCTGGACGGCGGCGCGAGCCATGAACAACTCCGACCCGTCGATGAGTGCGATGCCGGCACCATCGTCGATCAGAAAGGCCACATGCGCCTCACCGGTGATCAGGGACTCCTCGGCTTCGGCCCGCTGCCCCGCGGAGTCGATTCTCTCTACGTCGAACACCTCGGGTAGTCGCTCGGCGACCATGTCGGCGCGATCACCGACCACGACGGTGGGGATCTCCTCGACGTCGAAGCTGGCGGCATAGCCGAAGACGAGGAGGAGGACGACCGGCATCACGATGAGCATGGCCAGGGTGCGGCGATCCCGGCCCACCTGTCGGAACTCCTTGAGGATCATCGCCAACATGTCAGGCGCGAACCTTTTTCAACATGCGTTGAATTATGTGACGTCGACGGATAGAAGTCAAGATCCTGGATCAGAGACCGAAGCGAAAGGCATCCGAGACGGCCCGCGACGCCAGCGAAGAGGTTGCCACCACACGTGAGCGGAAGAGCCGCGTGGGCCAGGTTCAGACAAGAGTCTTCGCGGGCGAATCCGGGTCGGCCGCACCCGGCATCGCCCGCAGCAACCCCCGTTGCTCGGTGTATATATGTCTCTGCCTTTCCGCGGGTTACAAGAGAAATCGCGTAACCGCTTGCGCCAAATCGACATAGATGCGTGTGAGGAGAGGACGATGGAGCAGTTGTGAACTCCGGCGATGAGGACAAGTTCGCCGACCTCTACGCGAGATATGGTCGACAGGTTGCCGCGTATTGCCGGAGACGGACCGATTTCGATGAAGTGGATGACGTCACCGCCGACGTCTTCCTCACAGTCTGGCGCAAGATCGGCGAGGCGCCAGATGGGGACGAGACCCTCCGTTGGCTCTACCGCATCGCCTACCTCGTCCTCAGCAACCATCGCCGACGGAACGGACGACGGAACAGCCTCGATTCCCGGCTGCGTGCGATCGCCCCCGTCTCGACTACCCCGCTGCAAGAACAAGTCGTGATGAGACATGAATTGAGAGAGGTGCTCGTGGCTGCGGCCCGGCTTCGTCCCAGGGACCAAGAGATCCTCCGGCTCTCTCTATGGGAGCACCTCTCCCACGAGGACATCGGAGTCGTCCTCGGTATCGAGCCCAACGCAGTAAAACAGCGGCTCCATCGGGCCCGCAAGGCCCTCGCCCGCGAGCACGAGCGCATGACCAAGAAACCTTCCCGAACCCCCGCTGCTCGAAGTGGAGGTGGGTGGTGAGCAACGTGGAGAGTGTCCTGGCGTTGTTCGAGGAGGCCAATCCGGTCCCCGACGAACTGACGGCCAGCGACGAAATCGAGCTCGCCCCGTACCTCGCCACCCTGCGACGAAGGAGCAGCGAGATGACCGAGATGACGCCGCCAGAAACCGGGCATGATGCGACACGGACGAGAAAATGGTTGGTGCCGGCAGCGGTCATAGCAACCGCACTCGGAGTGCTGATCGTGATCCTCGGTCAGGGACCCGAGGAACCGCCTGTGGTCACTGAACCCACCCCGACCACTATCGCAGACCAGGTCACCACTACACCGACCACTATCGACCAGCGGGTCACGACAACGATCGCGGAACAGACTCTCACCACTCTCCCATCGTTGGAGCTCGACGAGCGTCTCAATGGCTCCTGGGTGACCGGCACCAAGGTCCTGACCTTCGACGACGGCACCTATTCACTCGAGATCAGGACGGGCAATTCCCGAGACGTTGTCGATGAGGGCACGTACACCATCCCCGAGTCGAACAGGGTGAGATTGACATCGGGTGGCGGCATGCAATGCGACAACGGAGACACCACCACCCTCGGTTACGAGCTCGAAGGGGACACTTTGACCATGAGGGGGACCTCCGATGACTGTCTGGGGAGGCGAAATACCCTGGGTAGGGAGTTCACCCTCACCCGAGACTGAAGCACGCCCATCGGAGTTCCGAGATGCCGGTCTGGCCACCAGATCACGAAGTCTCGGCCACGAACTCCCGGAGATCGCTCGCCAGTTGTTTCAAAGAGGGCTGGTGGACGTACATCATGTGACCCGCCTCGTAGTAGGTGAGCCTGATGTTGGCTCTCACCTCCGGGTCGAGACCCATGTGCGACACCGTGTACTCCGTGGCGAGGTGGGGGGTGGCCAGGTCGTAGTAGCCGTTGGCGATCAAGACCTTGGTCCCCTTGGACCGTGACAGCACTTCCCGGAAGTTCTCCGAGGTGTCCACGTATCGGCCCTTGAAGTCCTCGTAGTCCCAGTCCTTCCACACGTCCAACGACATCACTTTGTAGATGTCCTCCGACTCGAACCCGATCTCCTCGCGCAGATATTGGTTGAGGGCCGATGCCGCCACTCCACCGGTGGCGTCGGTGCTCGGATCGGCCTCGAGGTTGTCCCCGGCCGACACCCGGTCGATGCCCAGAAAGCGGGAGTCGATCCGCCCCACGGTCCGTCTCTGGTCCCGGAGCAGCTCCTTGCAGAACCGCATGATGTGGATGCGCAGGTTGTAATGGTCGATGAAGGATGAATCGAGACCGGTGTACTCCCCGAGTTTGTCGGCCACCTTCTTCTGCCGCCCTTCGTCCAGACGGTCGCCCTGGGCGAGCGCAGACCAATACTCACCGAGGGCGAACTCCTCTACTTCGTCGAGCAGCTCGCGCAGTGGTCTCTTCTGGTTCTTCTTGGGGAGTCGTCCGTGGTACCAGGCCGTCGCCGCGTAGGTGGGCAGGTACACAGCGAACGGCAGATCGTTGCCCGGGTGCACCAGCATCGTCTCGCGGTCGATCGCCGATGTCTGATAGTTCAGGATCATCGAGATGAAGATGATCCCGTTGAACTCGACGTGGTGCTTGGCGAACAACTCGTGGGCTATCCCGGCTCCGCGCAGGGTCCCGTAGCTCTCCCCCGCCAGATACTTCGGTGACGCCCACCGCCCGTTGCGGTTGAGGTAATGGACGATGAATTCGGCGAGGGCCTCGATGTCCTTCTTGAAGTGGTGGAACTTCTTCTCTTTGCCCTTCTCCGCCGTGCGGCTGAAGCCGGTGCCCATGGCATCGATGCAGACGACGTCGGCCATGTCGAGGATGGAGTGCTCGTTGTCGACGAGCTTCCCTTGCATCCCGATCTTGAAGCCCTCGTTGTCGAGTTGCATCCGCTTCGGGCCGAACAGCCCGAGGTTGAGCCACACAGTGGACGAGCCCGGGCCGCCGTTGAAACAGAACAGGACAGGTCGAGTTGCCGGATCGGCATCGTCTTTGGTGTAGGCGACGTGGAAGAAGGAGACCATCTCGTCGTTGCTCTCGAAAGACTGTGTCCCCGCGGTGGTCGTGTAGGACAACTTCTCCTTGCCCACCTTGCCCGTAAACTGCTTGCTGACCCTTCGGTCCTCGGGCTGTTTCTTCGTCTTCGGCTTCTTCTTCTTCTTGTCTCTACCTCGAGCCTTGTCCTTACCCATGGAGGGGCAGGCTAGAGATCGCGGGGGGTTCCGTCGGCGTCGAGCCACTCCTCCATGGGGACACCAAGACCCTCGGCGATGCGGTTGATGTAGTTGA